>CAZCUH010000013.1:0-21080 GCA_964501795.1 uncultured Sulfurospirillum sp. | reverse complement strand
ACTGCTGTACAATGATGACTTGATTGTGCATACGCAAGCCAATTTTGGTTGGAAAAGCATCGGAAAAACACTCAATGTGGCCAAAGCTGACTATAATGTAGTCTATGAGATAGATGGCATGACACCTGTGGATTTATACGCAAAATATCTAGGCAAAACTATCACCTCTCAACTGCCTAAAACAGGAATAGAATTTCCGCTTATCATGCGAAGGGGTGATTTAGATGTAGCGCGTGCAGTTATCGGTAAAAATGATGATGGCTCTTTGGTATTTGCGGGCAATATATCGGTAGGAGACAAGGTAAAGTTTGGATATGGAAATGTAGAGTCTATCGTATCTGGAGGCAATAAGGTCTATGAAGATATGGCACAAGTACCTGTGCAATCTATCTTTATCTACTCCTGCATGGCAAGAAAAGCATTGATGGGAAAAAGTATCGTCACAGAGTTACAACTGCTAAATACTATCGCACCTTTAAGTGGCTTTTTTACCTATGGGGAATTTTATACCAATCAAGCGACATCAACGACTGAGTTACTTAATCAAACGATGACTATTTTGAGCTTGAGTGAGAAAAATGAAATCATTGAGAAAGAATATGGCAATTATAAAATGCTTGAGAGTGTCGATGAAAATATCACTGCCGTAGCACTATCTCATCTCATTTCTCAAACATCTTTAGAGTTAGAAGAGATTAATAATACGCTAGAAGAGAAAGTCAAAGATGAACTAGCTAAAAATAGAACCAAAGACCAGCAAATGCTCGAACAATCCCGTATGGCACAGATGGGAGAGATGATCAGTATGATTGCCCACCAGTGGAGACAACCACTAGGAACAATATCTTCTACCGTTATCAATATGCAAATTAAACTCATGACAGGGCAATTTTCACTTCAAAGCCAAGAGGGACAAAAAGAGTGTGAAACATTTTTTCAAGAAAAATTATCCAACATAGAGACTTATGTGCAAGATTTGTCAACGACCATTGATGATTTTAGAAATTTTTATAAACCCAATAAAGCAAAAAAGAGACTTCTCATTCAAGACCCTATTGAAAAATCGCTCAATATCGTAGAAGCTTCCATGAAATCTCACGGTATCATGATAGAGAAAAATTATGAGAGTAAAAAGGCTATCATGATAGCCGATAGTGAATTAATGCAAGTTTTTTTAAATCTTTTTAAAAATGCTCAAGATAATTTTATTGAAAAAAATATCCAAGATGCCTCTATCATGATAAAGACAGCCGATATAAAAGAGGGCGTAGTTGTAGAGATATATGATAATGGAGGTGGTATCCCTGAGACTATCATAGAGAAGATATTTGACCCTTATTTTTCAACCAAAGATGAAAAAAATGGAACAGGTTTGGGGTTGTATATGTCCAAAACCATTATCGAAGAGCATCACAAAGGTAGCTTGACTGTGGAGAATAAAGGGTCTGGTGTTTGCTTTAGGGTTCTCTTAGAAGCGTAGTTATCTCCATAGTGGTTCTTCTTCTAGCGTAGGATTATTGCGTAGCATTTGATTGGGCTTAAAATCAGCTTTGTAGTTTAAACTATCACATTCTTTGACATAATACCCTAGATATATCCAGGATAATTCTCGCTCTCTTGCCATCTCTATCTGCTTGTAGAGTGAAAATTTACCTAAAGAGAGATGGGCATAATCGGGATCATAATAGAAGTAAATCGCTGAAATACCATCTTCTAAAAAATCAACCAAATCCACACCAATGAGCTTTTCATCCCTGATATAGAGTATCTCATAGCCATATGAGGAGTGCCCTTTACCATACAAATCAGCATAAGACTCTGCGGTTAAGGGATAATACTCCCAACCCTTTTTCTCTTCCATATAGCGGTGGTATTTTTCATATAAATTGAGATGATCTTGTGAAACAGTGGGTTTTCTCACCAAAATGCGTGTTGCACTATTTTTCTTGATAACGCGTCTGACAGATTTTGAGAAGATAAAGTCATCCACAGAAATACGCATACTTTGACAGGCATCACAGTTTGAACATTCAGGGGCAGAGTAGTAGTGTCCAAAACGCCTCCAACCCCGTTGAATCAATTTACTAGAGAGTGAGAGGGAACACTCTTTGATATATTTATATGCCATCTTCATCTGTTTCCCCTTGATATAGACGCAAGGGGATTGAAGTGTTGAAAATTCTATGATATCGGTATCAACTAAAGGCACTTTTCTCATATCTAAGCCAATATTCTTTGATATTCGCTAAAGATTTCATCTTTTAATTTTTCTGCTTCTTGGCTGCCATTGATACAATTTTTTGCAACGACCGCTTCTAGGCGCTCTAAAATATCTACAAAATCAGCTTCTGCTTCACGCTGTGTTTTCTTTTTGGCAAGGACAGTTTCATAAAAAGAGGCTTTACGAATTAAATCATTTAACTCTCTAGTGACACTTTTCTCATCACAGCTCTCATTTTTTAAAAAGCGTGGATTGGAACTCTCTACATCTTCATCTAAATCTTTTTTTAGAGCTCTGATATACTCTTGAATTTTGACTGCAAACATCGAAAATCTAGGAGAGTTGTCTTTTGTTTTTAAATCTATTGCTTCTGTTACTTTGTTGATATTTTGGTACATAAAATAGGTCACAATGGAACCTACTAATACGACTGAAAATATATCTACCATCTATTTTTCTCACTTTTTTATTGACATTATAGTATCAATTTGATTTTAAATCAAATACACACTATAATAACGCAAATTATTTTAAGGGTAAGGGACATGAGTAACTGGAATATTAAAAGCTGGAGAGAGAAACCAATTCTTCAACAACCAACCTATGCAGATCAAGCACTATTAAAAGAGGTAGAAGCAAAACTACAAAAATATCCACCATTAGTCTTTGCAGAAGAGGTGAGAAGTCTGAAAAAACATTTAGCCGATGTGACTGAGGGGAAGGCATTTTTACTACAAGGTGGTGATTGTGCAGAGAGTTTTGGTGAATTTAATGCAGATAATATTCGTGATTTTTTCAAAGTCTTTTTACAGATGTCTGTGGCATTGACTTTTGCGGGCGGAAAACCAGTGGTCAAAGTAGGGCGCATTGCTGGACAATTTGCCAAACCTAGATCTTCTGATTTTGAAGAGATAAATGGTGTGAAGATGCCTAGCTATCGTGGAGATATTATCAATGATATCGCTTTTACCAAAGAGGGGAGGGAGCCAGACCCTTATAGAATGCTCTCCGCGTATAATCAATCAGCAGCTACACAAAATCTCATTCGCGCTTTTGCACGCGGAGGTTATGCGGATCTTAGACGCGTGCATCAGTGGAATTTGGACTTTGCTAAAGGGACATCGAGCAATGAGCGTTATCAGCAACTCACAGATGATATAGAAAAAGCACTCGATTTTATGGAAGCAATCGGTATCAATTCTGAAACGATGCCACTACTCAATCAAACCGTGCTTTATACTTCTCATGAAGCCTTACTTTTAAATTATGAAGAGGCACTCACAAGAGAAGATAGTATCTCTGGTAACTTCTATGACTGCTCCGCACATATGCTTTGGATTGGGGATAGAACAAGACAGTTGGATGGCGCACATGTAGAGTTTTTGCGTGGTGTTGAGAATCCAGTAGGTATCAAAGCTGGACCAAGTAGTACGCCAGATGATTTATTGCAACTCATAGAGGCTATCAATCCACAAAATGAAGCGGGAAAATTAAATATTATTGTTCGGATGGGTGCAGATAAAGTAGGTGATCATCTCCCAGAGCTTATTCGTGCTGTGGAGAGAGAAGGCAAGAAAATCCTTTGGTCTTGTGATCCGATGCATGGTAATACGATCAAGACAGACAATAATTATAAGACAAGACCTTTTGATGATGTCTTAAGAGAAGTGACAAACTTTATGGATATTCATGCTGCAGAAGGTACTGTTGCTGGTGGTGTGCATCTAGAGATGACAGGAAAAGATGTGACAGAGTGTATCGGTGGTGCCCAAGCTATCACAGAAGAGAATCTCTCATCAAGATATCACACACACTGTGATCCTCGTCTCAATGCTTCCCAAGCACTTGAACTCTCTTTTCTCATTGCAGACTCACTCAAAAAGGGAGTAAAGAAATAGGTGAATATTGCACCTGATTGCATCACATGTATCTTTAATCAAGCACTTCGGGTTACCAAAGTGCTTGCACTAGATGACAGAAAAAGTAAAGAGGTTTTGGATCTAGCAGCCTCTCATCTCCCTCATTTCTCTTTAGATAAAACACCCCCTGCCAACGCCACGCCTCTTTATGAAGATATGGCAAAGCTCTTGGGCAAGAAAGATCTCTACCATGAAATCAAAAAAGCCTCCATCAAAAAAGCACAGAGATTAAAACCACGATGTGAAGCCATACTAGCACAAAGTGATGAGACATTTCTCACGGCTACTAAAATTGCTGTGGTTGGCAATGTCATTGACTTGGCATCTGAGGTGATGTATGACTTAGAAGATGAGATAAGAGGAGTGATGGAGAGTCACTTTGCTATAGATGACTCCTCTCTACTTTACAAAAAACTACAAACTGCTAAAAAAGTGGTTTATTTGGCAGATAATGCAGGCGAAAACATTTTTGATGCTATCTATATTGACTATCTGCGAAAAAAGTTCAAATCCTGTGAATTTTACTATTTTGTTAGAGGCAAGCCTATCATCAATGACTTAACCATAGAAGATATGCAAGGTGATATATTACATAAGCTGACTACAGTGATAGACTCGGGTGTCTCAACACCAGGGTTACACTATGCAGATATGAATGATATAGCAAGAGCACACTTTGATAGTGCGGACTGTATCATCTCCAAAGGGATGGGCAATTATGAATGTTTGAGTACAAACACTACACATCCACTCTTTTTTCTCTTAAAAATCAAGTGTCAAGTCGTGAGTGCTTCACTAAAGTGTCCACTTGGTGCTATAATATGCAAAAAAGCGTAGAGGAGTAGTGATGTTATCGCAGATAAAGTCCTATTTTTCGAGCAAGTACACACGCGATAAGAACCATCGCTACCTTGTGGTGCCAGATTTGCATGGTGTCCACTCTATCTACAAGAAGGTTGAAACCTTTATCAAACAAGAGTGTGAAGAAGATCGTGTGATTATTTTTTTGGGTGATTATATGGATAGGGGTGAAGCAGGGCAGGTGAATGGAAAAGTTTTTGAAGATGCGGGTTCCTATTTGATAGTTCGGGATTTGATTGCTTTGCAAAAGTGGGCCTTGGCACAGCATAGAAAAATCATCTTCTTACGCGGTAATCATGAACTCTTTTATGAGGATTATTATATCCATCATGATACCTATGCCTACAAACAGTATAAGTTTTTTAAAGATGCAACTGATTGCTTAGAACATGTTTTTAAAGAAGATAGAGATTTTTATGATGATTTTATACTCTTTTTAAATAATCTACAAGCCTATTATCTCGATGAAAAGTATCATTATCTCTTCATTCATGCGGGTATAGATCCTGATGAGAAAGATTTACAAAAACAGGCTGAGGATGGCTTGATTTATTGGATTCGAGACCAATTCCTTTTTAGTGAAAAGAAGCTTCCTTATACGGTCATATTTGGGCATACACCATTTTCAAAACCTTTTATGCGCTCTGATAAAATAGGGCTAGACTCAGGCGTTTATAAAAGAGGCTTTCTCAATCTTCTCAAAATAGACAATGAGAATTCTAAAATCATTCAACTTCGCCATCATAACTAATATCTTTTATTTTTTCCTCTTTTTAGTATAAATATTTCCTATTTCTTGTCGATATTATTGTTAACTGATTTTTAGTAGGAAAAAGATGAAAAGTAAAACAATATTTAGCGACAGTAGTATTGGCATTGATTGTTTAGATTTCTGCTCGCTCTCATTTCTCTCTTTGGCACTTCTTGATGAGAGGGAGGGTGAGATATTATTTTTCTCTTCTCAGAACTATCTATTGGTAAAAAGTGAATTAAATCATCTCAAAATCAATTCAGATATTTATAAAGATTATCAAGAGCGTGTAGCGTTTATTTTTTTAAAACAAGCATTTACACAATTGGAAAATACTTTTTTTCAAGAATTTGAAATGCGCATATCACAATTTCAGGGGCAATTAATCTATTTTGATCGCATTGATTACTTTTTAGATTTTTGCGACTATAAAAAATTTGAAAAGACCTTGCAGCATTTTAAAAATCTAGTAGAAAAGTATGATAAAAAAATAATCTACATTTACAATTCAAAAAGTGATAAACACCCATATTTGCATCAAGCAATGCATAAAAATTCAACAATATTTGATTTTAATAATCAAAAAAACAAGGAGCAAAACATGCCTTTATTAGATCACATAGAAAAAGAGATACTGCAAGAGACGAGTGGGCGTAAGAAAATAATCCATTCTAGTGATACGAAGATACAGGTGATGCTGATGAGCGACAATGATGAACAAAAGAAATTACACTATTATATCTTTTCAAGTTCAAGTGATGTAGATTACTACACGATTGATATATTACCTGATGATGAGATGAATATCTTGGCTGAGATGGATATCATCATTTTTAATAAAGATGATGAGAATTTGAAGAGAAAAATCTTAGCAAAGATAGCACAAGAGTCATTAAATACCAAGTTTTTTGAGATAACAAAACAAGACTATTTACGACAAAAAGATCTATTAAATGCCAATCTTGAGGGTGTAGATAGACTTTTTAAAAGAGATTATCTCATGGAAGACTTTGTGATGTCTATTGAAATGTATCTGAAAAACTCTTTCTATTCTAAAAGATTATTGACCTTGGATGATAGCAATAATATCATGATAAAAAATAGAGAAGATTTTGAAGAAAAAATTGCTTTTCTCTTAGATAAAAAGATTTTCTTTTCTCGTTTTACCTATCACTATGATGCTGATACAGATATTGAAAACTACAATGTCCAAAAAATTGTGCGAGAGTATGATAACATCTTTATCAATAAAAGAAAAAAAGAGATACATTTTTTGATTTTAAATACCGTACCAAACTTTGGAAAAGAGCTCATTGAAAAAAGAATTAAAAATTTTTCTATCACGCTAGATTTCATCAGTGCAAAATCTGCATTTGATCTTATCTTTGAGTAGAGCCACCCTAAATCTAACTTATAGTACACTTCTTGCAAAAAGGAAAAACATGAAAGAAGTGATAGACTTTATCATGATAAGTGCTTTTGTACTATTTATGATAATCATGGTGCGTGGTTTTATGCTCCAGTCCCAAGAAAAAAATCGTAATCGCAAAAAATAGACACCTCTAACCTAAGTTTAGATAAAATCCTCTCAATATTTTACAAGTGTACTTTGGATGAACATTCTAGAGCGTTTCATCTAGCGTACCAAGAGGGACTTTGTGATGAAAAAACCGCTATTGATTGAGATAGGTGTAGAAGAGCTACCTGCCATTCCTTTTTTAAAAGAGTTACCACATATTGCACAAAAATGGAACACAATTTTAAAAGATTATGCCCTAGATGCGGACTTTGACTTCTTCTATACGCCTAGACGCCTTGTTTTTTGGCATAGAGAATTTCCTCTCAAGCAAGCAGATAAAACCATAGAACTTTATGGTGCGCCAGTAGAGATTGCCTATAAAGATGGAGAACCCACAGCTGCGGCACTTGGATTTGCAAAAAAGTGTGGTGTTGCTATCTCTGAGATTAAAACAGCAGACAAAAATGGCAAAGAGGTACTTTTTTACCAAAAAGAAGAGGCAGGGCTTGAGAGTGCTACACTGTTAGCACAGATGCTTCAAACGCTACTAGAGAGTTTGCATTTTGGTAAATCTATGCGTTGGGGAGATCAAGAAAAAAGTTTCATACGGCCTATTCGTTGGATAGGTTGTATGCTTGATGAGAGGCTCATAGAGATGGAACTTTATGGTGTGAAAAGTGCTCACTACTCTTATGGGCATCGAACCCTCTCTTATGCACCATTTAGCTATCAGAGTGCCGGTGATTACTTCTGTCAACTCTCTAAAGCAGGTGTGATTTTAGAAGCAAAAGAGCGTGAAAAAATCATACTTTCACAATTTGAACAGATAGAAAAAACAACAGGAAATACGATAGAAATAGATGCCGAACTATTGGCTGAAATCGTGGCTATCACAGAAAATCCTCACGCCCTTATCGGAGAATTTGATGCAGCATTTTTGCAATTACCTCCAGATGTAATTATCACTTCGATGAAAGAACATCAGCGTTATTTTGCCGTATTTAAAGAGGGCAAACTCTCGAATTACTTCATTGTTGTATCCAATGCTATCACCGATGACTATCAAGAGATCATCAAAGGTAATGAAAAAGTATTACACGCAAGGCTCTCGGATGGACTTTTCTTTTATGAAAATGATTTAAAGAATGGTCTGCAAACCCAAGGCTTAAAAAATATTACTTTTATGCAAGGGGGAGGTTCCCTTTATGAGAAAACGCTCAGAGAAGCTAAGATTGCTAAAATTCTCGCCCAAAAATATAAGATAGAAAATCAAGCCTTACTAGAAAGAGCTGTTTTACTTGCAAAAGCAGATCTATTAACAGATATGGTCTATGAATTTACAGAGTTACAAGGTTTGATGGGATATTACTATGCCAAAGCAGCAGGAGAGGATGAAGCGTTGGCACTAGCGTTAAAAGAACAGTATTTGCCTTTGGGAGAAGATTCAGCGCTACCAAGTAATGATTTTTCTGCTATCGTGGCAATGAGCTATAAACTTGACTCCTTATTCACACTCTTTTCACTAGGACAGATTCCAACGGGAACTAAAGATCCTTTTGGGCTACGACGCGCCGTCATTGGTATCATCAAAATCGTGCTTGATAGAAATTTTGATTTTGATATAAAAAACGAGTTAGCACTACTAGCTGCAAATTATACCAATATCAATCTCCAACAGATAGAAAACTTTTTTCTTGAACGCATCAACCAATATTTTGATGTCAATAGCTCTATCATTCAAGCGGTTTTACAAACAGGTGAACGAGATATTCTAAAAATTGCACAAAAGATAGAGGCTTTGGAAAAGATAGTCTCTGAAAATGATTTTAAAACCTATAGCTCTACCTTTAAGCGTGTTGCCAATATTATCAAAGATATGGATTTACAAGCGCCTATCATGATAGAGGAGTCACTGCTAAGCCAAGAGGCTGAAAAAGCGCTCTATGATACATTTAAACCGATACAAGATGCAAAAAGTGATAACTATTATGATAGATTAAAAGTGCTCTTTTCACTCAAAGCCAAGATTGATGATTTTTTTGATTCTGTGATGGTAAATGTTGAAGATGCGTCTGTAAAGGCAAATAGAAAAAATCTTATTTTAGCTATCTACCTTGCATTTAGAGAAGTGGCAGATATCAAAGAGATTAGTATTTAATGTTAAGAATCTACACTAAGACAATTTTTTTATAACTTTTTAAATGCTTATTAACACTTTTAGGAGATTTTTAACTACAATGATTAGTAAATACACAGTAAGGAATAGTAATTTATGAAACAAAAAAGATTTATCACTTTAGGATTTATTTCAACATTTTTAGCAGCTTCACTTTTTAGCACCTCCAATGTCATGGCAAAGTCCCAGAGCATCCCCAAACAGACCTTAACACAAGATAGACTCTCCGCTTTAGCAAAATATACAAAAGTCATACAAACGGTAGAGCAGTACTATGTTGATGAAGAAAATATTACAGATATCGTAGATAAGTCACTAGAGGGGCTACTGGCCAATCTTGATGCACACTCCTCCTTTATGGATGCAAAGAAGTATAAAGATATGCAGATACAAACCAATGGAGAGTTTGGTGGCTTAGGTATTACGGTAGGGATGAAAGAGGGTGCTTTGACGGTTATTGCTCCTATCGAAGGAACACCTGCTGACAAAGCGGGTATCAAAGCGGGGGACATCATCCTCAAAATCAATAATAAATCAACGCTGAACTTGACAATTGACGAAGCCGTTAAGCTAATGAGAGGTAAACCAAAAACTAAAATCACCTTGACTGTGGTGCGTAAAAAAGAGCCAAAACCACTTAATATCGACATCATAAGAGATATCATCAAGATAGACTCAGTCTATACCAAAACGATAGAAGATAGCAAAACACTCTATATTCGTGTAACAAGTTTTGATAAAAAAGTCGTAGAGGGCGTGCATGACGCACTGAAAAAACATCCTCAAGCAGATGGTTTAATTTTGGACCTGAGAAATAATCCTGGTGGGCTACTCAATCAAGCCGTAGGTCTAGTCAATACCTTTGTGGATAAAGGTATCATCGTCAGTCAAAAAGGACGCGTAGAGAGTGAAAATCAAGTTTACAATGCGACAGCAGCGGGAACTTACACAAAACTTCCTATCGTTGTACTTGTCAATGGTGGCTCTGCTTCTGCTAGTGAAATCGTCTCTGGAGCTTTGCAAGATCATAAGCGTGCTGTACTAATAGGTGAGAAGACATTTGGTAAAGGTTCTGTACAAGTGATTTTGCCTTTGGGTAATGAAGAGGCATTACGATTGACTATTGCACGCTATTATCTTCCTAGTGGTCGAACGATTCAAGCCAAAGGTGTTGTTCCTGACATCGAAGTCTATCCTGGTGAAGTGCCTGTTGAGAAAAATGAATTTTCAATCAAAGAGGCAGATTTGAAAAAACATTTAGAAGGTGAGCTCAAAAAACTTGATGGAAAAGAAGTGAAGAAAGAAGATAAGAAAAATAAAAAAGTCATTTCTCAAAAAGATATACTCAAAGATATTCAACTTAAAACAGCGCTTGATAGTTTAAAGATATTAAAAATAACACAAAAATAATAGGAAGGAAATCGTATGCAAAAACAGGAGTTACTCTACGAAGGAAAAGCAAAAAGGCTTTTTAACACAGATGATGAAAATCTTCTCATAGCAGAATTCAAAGATGACTTAACTGCCTTTAATGCGGAGAAAAAAGGGAGTGAAAGTGGAAAAGGAGCGCTTAATTGTAAAATAAGTACAGCACTTTTTGCCCTTCTTGAAGCGCAGGGCGTGCAAACACATCTTGTTAAAACATTAGATGATACCCATCAACTTGTTAAAAAAGTAGACATTATCATGATAGAGGTGGTTGTACGAAATATCGCAACTGGTTCACTCTCTAAAAGACTTGGTATCAAAGATGGTACTATCTTACCTTTTACCTTGGTCGAATTTTATCTCAAAGATGATGATTTAGACGACCCCATTATCAATGATGAACATTGTCTCATTTTAAATTTGGTTGATGATGTCAAAAAACTTGATATTTTACGAGAAAAAGGTCGAAAAATCAATGATATCTTAAAAGATTTCTTTGCCAAACGCAGACTCAATCTTGTGGATTTTAAAATTGAGTTTGGTATAGATAAAGATGGTGAAATTCTCTTAAGTGATGAAATTTCTCCAGATAGTTGCCGTTTTTGGGATATGGATACCAATGAAAAACTTGATAAAGATAGATTTAGACAAGATTTAGGTAATGTTAAAGTGGCATACGAAGAAGTATTAAAAAGAATTTTAGAGGATAAATAAAATGAAAGCAATCGTCAATATAGCATTAAAAAGTGGTGTCCTAGACCCTCAAGGAAAAGCAGTGCATCATGCACTTAGGGCATTAAAATTCAATGATGTTGCAGATGTAAGGATAGGAAAACAAATCGTCTTAGAACTTAGTGGAGATGATGAAGCTAAAGCAAAAAAAGAGGTCGAAGCGATGTGTGAAGAGCTACTAGCCAACACTGTGATTGAAGATTATGATGTCGAGATTGTAAAATGAAAACAGCTGTTGTGGTTTTCCCTGGAACAAATTGTGAGTATGACACAAAGTATGCCTATGAGATGTTAGGTGCAGAGGTAGAATTTGTCTGGCACAAAGCAGATAGTTTACCCCAAGACATTGATTTGGTCGTCTTGCCTGGTGGTTTCTCATATGGTGATGCCTTGCGTTCTGGTTCCATCGCGCGTTTTTCTCCTATCATTAGTGCCGTGATAGCCTATGCAAAAGCTGGTGGAAAAGTTTTGGGTATCTGTAATGGATTTCAAATCCTTCTTGAAGCGGGTCTTTTACCAGGAGCTATGAAAAGAAATGCAAGTGTCCATTTTATATCAAAATTTCATCACTTAAAAGTAGAAAATAGTGATAATGCATTTTTAAAGCTCTTTTCAAAAAATGATATCCTCCATATTCCTATTGCCCATGCGGAGGGTAATTATTATATTGATGATGAAGGACTTGCACAACTACATCAAAACGAGCAAATTCTCTTAACTTATTGTGATGAACATGGAGCGCTTCTCAATCCAAATGGGTCAAAAGAAGCTATCGCTGGCATCTGCAACAAGGAGAAAAATGTCTTTGGTTTGATGCCACATCCCGAGCGTGCAATGGAGAGTTTACTAGGTTCAGATGATGGGGTTAGTATGTTAAAAGGATTTGTTGAGGCATGAAAAAATCCTTCTTTGGCTCTCTTTTTTTAATCCTTTTTCTTAGCCATGCACAAGCTGGATTTTTTTCTGATTTGTTTAATAGTGTAGATGAGAAAAAAGAGAAGCAATTTAAAGAAGTAGAAGAAGAAGTTATTTCAGCAGATGATTATGATGACGCATCTGCCCAGAGAGCATATAATGAAGAGAAAGTCTTTTCTGAAAATACGATGCAAGAGAGTAAGGAAGATACCTCTTTTATAAAATCTAAAAATATATTTTTATCTTATTTAGAAAATCCCAAAAAAGTCTATGTTAATCAACATTTTACTATAAAAATAAAGGCAATTTTAACAGCTGATCATCTCAAAAGTATTGCAACTTCCTTTCTTGGTGGCAAAAGTTACCAAGTACTCAATCCTGATAGCGCATGGAAACAGGTTGGTGATAAAAGTTATGTCAATAGTTATACATTCAAATTCACCGCTTTGACATCATCCCTACCCAATATCAAAGTCTCTTCTATCAGCAGTAGTGGAAAAAAGAGTAGTGAAGTTTTAAAAGCCTATCCTCAACGACTCATTGCCTTAAAAGAGAGTCGGCTTTTTTCAGGAGTCTTAGCCAAAAATTTTACACTGCTTGCACATCATGAAAAAAAATATGATGACAAATCTAATATCATTTCACTTGAAATCAATGCCACAGATGCAAATCTTGAAGACTTTTCACTGCCCCAGACACTACGACAAGGTATCGACACTATGCATAAGAGTAATCATGCTGAAAATATCTACTATTTTGCCATCTTACCCAAGTATCAAAAAGAGCTAAAATTTAAATACTTTAATCTTACGACTAATAAATTTAACCGTATCTCTTTTCCTATTGTTGTAAGTGACAGTAGTATTAGCACACAAACAAACTTAAATCCACAAAAGAGTAAATACTTTTTTTATAAAGTCATTGCTTTGCTCTCCTTGGCATTGATACTTTTACTGCTTTATATCAAATATAAAAAAACATCGCTACTCTTTTTAGCATTGCTACTCTCTGTCTATACTGTCTATACCAAGCTCATTAGTAATAACTTGACACTCAAAAAGGATATGATTATCAGAATTTTACCAACCCAAAATTCTACAATATTTTTTAAAACAGCAAAAGAGATGGAAGTAAAAGTCTTACTCAAAAAAAATGGATATACTAAAATTCTCTTGCCAAATACTAAAATAGGATGGATAAAAGATGCTGATCTTTCAAAAAATTAAAGCTGTTTTGATACTGATTCAGATGGTCATCACCGTCTCTTTGACGATACTTTTTATGTGGTTATTTAATGAACATCACTGGTATTTTAGAAAGAAATGGGCCAGATTGCAATCCTTTTTCATAGGATACAAGCTCAGCATCAAAGGCAAACCTGATCCTGAAGCAAAGCTGGTACTCATCAACCATCAAAGTATGTTAGATATCATACTACTTGAGGGATATTATCCTCAAAATATCGCATGGGTTGCCAAAAAAGAGATTGCTCAAATGAAATTTTTTGGTCGTATTCTCACGCTACCAAAGATGATAATCGTGGATAGAGAAGATAGAAGAAAATCTTTAGTAAAACTTTTTAAAGATGTCAAAGACCGCTTGGGTGAGGGACGCGTGATTGGTATGTTTCCTGAAGGGACAAGGGGAGATGGGAAGAAGCTCTTAGCCTTTAAACCAGGGGCAAAACTTATCGCTGAGAAATTATCTCTCAAAGTACAACCCGTTGTCGTAGTCAATACACGAGCCATTGTGGATTCACAAAACTTTGTCGCCAACAAAGGTCATGTGAGCCTCATTTATCTAGATGTTATCGATCCAAAAGCAGATGAAGCGTGGTTTGAAAAATTACATACCCAGATGCAAGATACTTTAGATAAAGAGCTAAAATTAACATAACATTAATCATTTTTCGGTAAAATCTCCCAAAATTTAAATCAAGGAGAGCAAAACATGTCAAAGTATGAATTTCAAACCGAGGTATCTGACCTCTTAAATCTCATGATAAACTCTTTATACTCTAATAAAGAGATATTTTTAAGGGAATTGGTTTCAAATGCATCAGACGCACTAGATAAATTGAACTATCTCTGCCTCACCGATGATGATTTTAAAACCTTAAGCTATCAGCCAGCAATCACCATTAGCGCAGATAAAGAGAAAAAACTTCTCACCATCAGCGACAATGGTATAGGTATGAGTAAAGAAGATTTAATCAATAATTTGGGAACTATCGCAAAAAGTGGTACCAAATCGTTTGTGGAAGCCTTAAGTGGGGATGCCAAAAAAGACTCCTCTCTTATAGGACAGTTTGGTGTTGGATTTTATGCGGCTTTCATGGTGGCTGATAAGATAGAAGTCACAAGTAAAAAAGCTGGTAGCGATAAGGCACACACTTGGAGCTCCAATGCGGGAAGTGAATTTACGATAGAAGATGCCACAAGAGATGAACAGGGTACAAGCATCGTACTTCATATCAAGGAAGAAGATAGTGAATTTTTAGAAGAGTATCGTATCAAACAAATCATTGAGAAATACTCTAACCATATCCCTTTTGCTATCAATTTTGAAAAAGAGGAAGAGGGCGAGAAAAAGGTTGAACAAATCAATAAGGCTTCTGCACTGTGGAGACTGAGCAAAGCAGATATCACAGAACAAGAGTATAAAGATTTTTATAAGACCCTCTCTCATGATAGCGAAGACCCACGCCTCTATATCCATACCAAAGCAGAGGGAACTATCGAATATAACACACTTTTTTATATCCCAAAAACAGCACCAATGGATCTCTATCGTGTTGATTATGAATCAGGTATCAAGCTCTATGTTAAACGCGTCTTTATCTCTGATGATGATAAAGAGTTGCTACCAACTTATCTTCGCTTTGTCAAAGGTATCGTAGATGTTGAAGATTTACCACTCAATGTCTCCCGTGAGATTTTGCAACAAAATGTTGTACTCTCAAAGGTCAAAAAAGCTTCTGTCAAAAAGATTTTGTCAGAACTTAAAAAGCTGAAAGTCAAAGATCCTGATGCATATCTTGATTTTTATAAGACCTTTGGACGCGTACTCAAAGAAGGTATCATGTCTGAGTTTGAAAACAAAGACCTTTTACTAGAACTTCTCATGTTTAAAACTTCTAAAAGTGATGAACTAATTGATTTACAAACCTATCATGATAGGATGGCAGAGGGACAAAAAGAGATCTACTATCTTGTAGGTGAAGATGCCAATATGTTAAAAAATTCTCCACTACTAGAAGGCTACAAAGCAAAAGATATAGAAGTACTCTTACTAGATGAGGAAGTGGACTCTATCATCGTGCCAAATATAGGCATGTATAAAGAGTTACCGCTTGCAGCTATCAACCATGCGGATTTGGAGGAAGATAAAGAGGCACTTAAAGAGCAAGAAGAAGCCTTCAAAGAACTCACTATCAAAATAAAAGAGTTCTTAAAAGATGATGTCAAAGATGTCAAAGTAACAAGTCGCCTGCAAAGTTCTCCATCATGTTTGGTATATGATAAAAATGATCCAGACTTTGCGATGCAGCAGATGTTAAAACAGATGGGTCAAATGGACATGCCAGAGATAAAGCCTATCTTGGAAATCAATCCACAACATCCTATCTTCACCAAACTGAATGAGAAAAAAGATTTTAATCAACTCGCTGAATTTGCACCACTCCTACTAGACTTGGCAAAACTCAATGAGGGGATGAAAATCGATGATGCACATAGCTTTTCAGCTAAGATTACAAAACTTATAGAAGAGAGTATTTAAACCTATCATGATAAAGAAAATACTTTTTATCTGCCTCTTCATACAGACTTTTGCACTAGCAGAAGTCTATGAAGTGTCGCATTTTCAAAGTGATATCTTTTCTAGAGATGGAAACAAACTCAAAAAAATAACGCTCTCTCTACGCATAGAGGGGCGTGACTTAAAAGAAAATGATTATAAAATTACCGATGCTTTAAATATCATCATCTCAAGTTTTTATCTTGAAGATCTCTTCACCTCACAAGGCAAAGAACGCTTTAAAACTTCGCTCTCACGCTACCTTGAAAAAAAGTATAGTGTGGAAGCAGATGCCATATATATTCAAAAATTTAAAATCATACCCCATACCCTCGAAGTCTCTGATCTCATCGAAGCACTCAAAGCTGAAGGCTGTTGCCACAAAAGCACTGCTGCAAAAAAAGTCTTTGACACAATTGCACAATAAAGAACAAAATTTATCTTATTTGGTTATAATACAGACAATTTTATAGAGGAAATAGTCATGGAACTTAATGGATCACAAATGGTGATAGAAGCCCTGAAAAAAGAGGGTGTTTCTGTTGCTTTTGGTTACCCTGGTGGGGCAATTATGAATGTGTATGATGAGATTTATAAACAAGAGGGATTTCGGCATATTTTAACAAGACATGAGCAGGCCTCTATCCACGCGGCCGATGCGTATGCACGCGCAACAGGAGAGGTAGGTGTGGCGATTGTCACGAGTGGTCCTGGTTTTACCAATGCAGTGACGGGGCTAGCAACAGCTTTTACTGACTCCATACCCTTGGTCGTCATTTCAGGGCAAGTACCTATCACACTGATAGGTACAGATGCATTTCAAGAGATAGATGCTGTTGGTATTAGCCGTTCTTGTACCAAACACAACTATTTGGTAAGAACGATAGAAGAGTTGCCTCTTATCTTAAAAGAGGCATTTTATATCGCGCGTTCTGGGCGTCCAGGTCCTGTGCATGTGGATATTCCAAAAGATATCACTGCGCAGATGGGGACATTTCACTATCCAGAGACTATCAGCTTAGAGACTTATAAACCTACCTATAAGGGAAGTGTCAAACAGATTAAAAAAGCGATAGAAGCCATTAAAGTCGCCAAAAAACCTATCCTCTATCTTGGTGGTGGTATTATACTTTCTGATTCAAGTGATTTAGTCAGAGAATTTATGCAACTCACAGGGATTCCTGCAGTTGAGACTTTGATGGCGCGTGGTGCTGTGGGACATGATAATCCGCTCCTTCAAGGTATGGTAGGTATGCATGGAAACTACTCCTCCAATATGGCGATGAGTGAAGCAGACTTGATGATTGCCTTAGGACCCCGCTTTGATGATAGGGTGACGGGAAGATTGGATGAATTTGCCAAACACGCCAAGATCATTCATGTCGATATCGATCCTTCAAGTATTGGAAAACTTTTAGATATTGATTACCCAATCGTTGGAGATTTAAAAAATGTCTTAGCGTCTATGGTAGCATTGGTCAAAGAAGATTTCGATAAAGAGCGCTATGCACCTTGGAGAGAGTTACTTGAAAGATACAATGAGATTCATCCGCTCTCTTATAAAGAGGATTCAGAGAAATTAAAACCCCAATGGGTGATTGAACGCATCGGTGAGACTTTGGGTGACAATGCACTCATCTCTACCGATGTTGGACAACATCAGATGTGGGCAGCACAATTTTATCCTTTTGCCTATCCTAGACAATTTATCACTTCTGGGGGGCTTGGTACTATGGGCTTTGGTTTTCCTGCGGCAATGGGTGCTAAAATCGCTGTGCCAGAAAAAACAAGTATCAATATCACGGGTGATGGATCTATTTTGATGAATATCCAAGAGTTGATGACCGCTGTTGAGAGTAAGATACCCGTTATCAATGTCATCTTAAATAATAACTACTTAGGGATGGTACGCCAATGGCAAACCTTCTTTTATGATAAACGATATGCGGAGACTGATCTCTCGATGCAACCAGATTTTGTCAAACTCGCTGAGAGTTTTGGTGGCATCGGATATCGCGTAGAGACCAAAGAAGAGTTTGATGCAGCACTTAAAGATGCAGTGGAAAAAAATGTTGTAGCGATGATTGATGTCGTGGTTGATAGATTGGAAAATGTACTTCCAATGGTTCCAAGTGGTGGAACACTTTATAATATGTTGTTAGAATACAAGGATGAGTCATGAGTGCAGAAGTAAGAAGAGTTTTATCCGTCATTGTTAAAAATGAACATTCCGTTCTTTCGCGGATTTCTGGTCTATTTGCTGGACGAGGGTACAATATAGAATCATTAACGGTGGCACCTATTCCTGATAGTGATTATTCTCGTTTTACTATTGTCACAAAAGGAAGCGAACGCGTTATTGAACAAATTGTAAAGCAGTTAAACAAATTGATTCCTACTTACAAAGTCATTGAAAATCAAAATGTCGTCGAAAAAGAGATGTTGCTTGTCAAAATCCCTCTCTCTGGCAACTTAAGTGGCTTGGATGCTATCCTCAAAGGCTATAATGGTATCGTCGCCAATGCGACAGAAGATTCACTCATTTTGATGGCAGTGGATGATGCGGATAGAATCTGTAATTTTATCAAAATCATTAAGAAATTCAACCCCACAGAAGTTGTTCGTGGTGGCTCTGTCTCTATGGAGAAAGCGTGAAGATAAGCGAGCTATGCACACACTTAGAGGTCAGCTATCATGATAGCGACTTTGAAGTCGCTGCTATCAATACTCTCATAGATGCCAAAGATGATGAGATATCATTTTTTGACAATAAAAAGTATAGTGAGGATTTGAAAAAGACTGCTGCAAGAGCGGTTTTTATTGCGCAAGAATTTGTAGAACTTTTACCTAAAAATAGCAGTGCCATCATCTGTGAAGATCCTTATCTTACGATGGCAAAAGCAACCGCATATTTTGCAAAGCCACTCGTGCGTCAGGGCAAAGCACCTACGCTGGATAGCTCTATCATGATAGGGAAAAATGTCCATATTGGAAATGGTGTAAAGATAGGAAAAAATGTCACTATCCTTGATGGTGCCTATATAGGAGAAGAGGTGCGCATAGGGGAGGGTACACTTATTCATCCCAATGTCACACTCTATAATGACACGATTATTGGAAAATCCTGTATCATCCATGCTGGTGCGGTGATTGGTTCTGATGGGTTTGGTTATGCACACACAAAAATGGGTGAACATATCAAGATACATCACTTAGGGCATGTCGTATTAGAAGATGCAGTTGAAATAGGAGCCAATACCACTATAGACAGAGCTGTTTTTTCAAAAACGCTTATCAAAAGCGGTACAAAGATAGACAACTTAGTACAAATCGGGCATAATTGTGAAATTGGTGCACAGAGTATCATCGTCTCACAAGCAGGGGTCTCAGGATCGACAACACTGGGACAAAATGTCGTCATGGGAGGACAAAGTGCCACGGCAGGTCACCTAAAAATAGGTGATTTCGCCACTATTGCAGCGCGTGGTGGTGTGACAAAAAGTATCCAAGGGGGTAAAGTCTATAGTGGCTTCCCACTGATGTTACATAGTCACTGGCTAAAACAACAAGCAAAAATACAAAAATTTTTTAAAATATCATAAACAGGAGAAAAGCATGAGTAAAGATTCAAAATTATTAAAATCATTTAAATTAGCAGGGACAAAAACAGGAACTATTTCAGTATCACATATCGAGGAGCCTTATGGTGAAGATTCTGCGCCAGTCGTGAGTATCGGTATCTCCTTAAAGGGTGATATCAATGAACCAGATTGGAAAGCACATATCCCGTATGAAAACTTAGATGATTTGATTGAAGCACTAAAGTTAGCAAAAACAGAGCATGCCTAGCGCAATATAGCAGATTTTAAGCAAAGTAAGAGTACAATCCGCGACTATTAATATAAACGAAGGAAATATTTATGAAAAGAACATATCAACCACACAGTACACCTAGAAAAAGAACGCATGGTTTTCGTGCAAGAATGAAAACAAAAAATGGAAGATTGGTTATCAAAAGAAGACGGGCTAAAGGCAGAAAAAGATTAGCCGTTTAAGAGACTATCATACGCTTAAAGAGACTAAAGAATTTTCTTACATTTACCATAATGCGAAGAAATTTCACACACCCTCTCTCTTAGTCTTTTACAAAAAATCTCCACACAAACAAGTCGGCTTTACTGCGAGTAAAAAAGTAGGAAATGCCGTCATGCGTAACAGGGCAAAAAGGAAGATGCGTGCTCTTTTTCTAGAATTTCAAGAGCGTGTAGCACCGGGGGTATTTGTATTTGTTGCAAAAAAAGATATCTTAACTACCCCTTATCCCCAGTTAGAAAAAAGCCTCCATTATGCTTTAAAAAGAGTAGGTGCCCTCAGATAAAGATGAAAAAACCTGTACTTATTTTTCTCAATATTTACCAAAAATTTTTCACACTACTAGGCTATGGCTCATGTAGGTATTATCCCACCTGTTCAGAATATGCCAAATGGCAATTTGAAAAGAATACTTTTTTTAAGGCCCTCTATTACTCCACAAAACGCATCCTAAAATGTAACCAACTTTTTGAAGGTGGCATTGACTATCCAATTGTAAAAAAAAGCTTAAATTGTAATAGAGTTTGCTCTTGTAATGAAGACAAAAAGCTTTTTTTTGTAAAATTCTACCTTGTTCCACATGAAGATGAAAGACTTCTTGTTAAACCTTTCCTAGAAGACTCAGAGAGCAGGGTGGATTTACCCAGAGAAAAAAGGTTTAACAAGAG
>CAZCUH010000012.1:0-21135 GCA_964501795.1 uncultured Sulfurospirillum sp. | reverse complement strand
CCTCTACTCATCGCCATGGGAGCGAGTTATCTCTTTGAAAAGATACAATTTTTAGGATTTCAAAAAAAGGCGATGCAAAAATTAGACGCTATGAAAGAACTTCAAATCGTCGCCATCACTGCCTCTTATGGAAAGACTAGTATCAAAAACTTTCTCTATCATATCCTCGCTCCTCATATGGCGTCGTATATGACACCCCGTTCTGTCAATACCCTCGCTGGTTTGGTGCGTGATGTCAATGAAGATTTACCAGCCAATACCAAGGTCTATATCGCAGAAGCAGGTGCAAGAGTGCGAGGTGATATCGATGAGATTGCGAAGTTTTTACAGCATGATTATGCCATTGTCGGAAGTATCGGGGCACAACATATCGAATATTTTAAAACCTTGGAAAATATCAGAAATACCAAGATGGAGATATTAAACTCAGATAAACTCAAACACGCTTTTATCCACGAATCAGCCCATGTCGCGCCCAATGAAAAAGTAACTATTTTTGGTTCAAATATTACGCATATCGATGCTAATTTAGAGGGCTTGCGTTTTAACTGCCTCATAGATGGGAAAGAAGAGAGCTTTCAAACACCTCTTTTGGGCGCATTTAATGCGATCAATCTCACGGCTGCTATCATGATAGCGCACAGACTAGGCGTTGAGGTGAAAGATATCAAAAAATCTCTCTCTACGATGCCCCAAGTAGAGCATCGCTTGCAAAAGATAGAAGCAGGTGGGAAACTCATCATCGATGATAGTTTTAATGGCAATTTTGAAGGGATGGCAAGCTCTTATGCCTTAGTCAAGCCTTATGTTGGGCGAAAAATTCTCATCACACCAGGCATCATCGAGAGTGATGAAGCAAGTAATGTTGCTTTGGCTCATATCATGGATGAGGTCTTTGATACGGTTATCATCACGGGTGCTGCCAACGCCCAGCTACTTGATCGCGAAATTAAGCACGCAAAAAAGGTGCTTTTGTCTGATAAAGCAAAGATGGAAGAGATATTGGCCGAAGAGACGACTGTGGGAGATTTAATCCTCTTTTCCAACGACGCACCGACTTTTATCTAGTGGCTATCTCCATGCAAGATACTCACTAGCGCAGGGTTCTCCTCTTTGATCCACTTGCCATCTTGAAAATAGGTCCAGATATCTTTATCTTTTTCATAAGTATAATAACGATTAATCAGTGGCTCTTTTTTGGTTATAGTCTTTTGCGCTCCTGAGACCACTACAGAGTTATCAGGCACATCTTGATAGACCACTGCATTGGCACCGATTCGGACATTGTCCCCGATAGTGACCTTGCCTACTATCTTTGCACCTGCTCCGATATAGCAATTATCACCGATAGTCGGTGCGCCCAAACCTTTAGAGTCTGGAAGTGTCACAGAACCGATAGTGACTTGTTGAAAGATGATTGCATTTTTCCCAACTTTCGTCGCACCAGAGATAAAGACACCCCGCTCTCCATGAGGCATACAAGGCTCACTCTCAAAATGTGAAGATATTGCGATATCAGCACTATTTTCATAAAGATACATTCTATAGATAGCTTTTTTGATTTTACTTATAGCTCCTGATTGCTCTGTTTGTAAAGAGGATTTTAAATCCCAAAAAGAACCAAAGGGTTTCATTAAAAATTTTGCAAGCATGTATACTCTCCTTTTTCTATCATGATATATCGGTACAATACGACATTTAATGAATATTTTTGTATCATTATAATCTTTATTTATAAATAGGAGCTATCATGATAAAAGAGAAGAGAAAGAGCCTGTGGATAAGTCTGGCACTTACATCACTACTTTTAGCTGGCTGTGGTATTGACAACACCGATAACAATGTCGTGGGTGACAATCTCATCCTTACACAAGCGACACAAACCCCAATCTTTACGCTACCCAAGGCGGCTTTAGGACCTAAGGCACTAGCAGGGATTAAATCTTATAAAATTTCCTATATGACAAAAAATGACAAGGGTGAGCCCATAAAAGCATCTGGGCTTATCACGATTCCAGATCTCTCCAAAGAGTTTTTTGCAGCCTATGAAAACAATCTCATACCTGCTTTGCCTAATCCCAAGCATACACCATTCTCTTTCTCTATCGTCTCTGATCAGCACGGTACAATCTTTAGCGATGATGAAGCACCCAGTGCAACAACACCAGCCAATATAGCTACCAATAATCCTTTAGCCATTGCCTTCGCGGCACAAGGGCTTTTTATGCTTGTACAACCTGATGATACAGGTTTTGGCGATGCTACAGGTTCTCATGAGTATCTCTTAGAGCACTCCTTAGCCAATGCTAGTGTTGATATGATTCAAGCGGCTATTGCCTTTGCCAATAAAGCAGGACTTCCAATCAATGGTCAACTCTTCCTCTCTGGCTATTCTGAAGGGGGCTATGCCACGATGGCTGCTGCCAAAGAGATTGCTTTACACCATCCCCAGATGCATCTCATGGCAGTAGCTCCGATGGCTGGTCCCTATGATATGGAGCAGATGGCAGTAGGTGCACTCAGTCAAGATCAAATGGCATTTCCACCTTTTTTAGCAGATGTGGTGTATGCCTATGGTCTGCGTTATGATGATGTCAATTTGTCCAATATCATTAGCAGTGCTTATCTCCCACTCTTGCCAACTCTTTTTGATACCACACACAGCGGGCGTGAAATCTATGGGGCACTGCCAAATGTCTTTAATGGTGGTCAAGCCACCGATAGACTTTTTAAAGCAGCGTATAGTGCTGGCTTTATTGCCAGTGAGGATACCAACTTGCGCAAACACTTAAAAGAAAATTCTGTGATAGATTGGAAGCCAACGATGCCAGTGAGGATGTATCACTGCTCCAATGATATGATTGTTCCCTTTGCTATGGCTACACTGGCACAAACAAGTTTTGAAGCCCAGCATTCTACAACGACGCAAGTCGTACGCATCGATAGTGTTGAGAGCAATGCTTCTAACCCTTTGCAAGTCCATCAAAATTGTGCCCAAGTTGCCTACGCTCAAGCCATCCCTTGGTTTGCTCAAGTTAGAAAAGGAGAAAAATAGTGAAAAAAATAGCCTTACTTAGTATCATGACAAGCACGCTACTCTTAGCTAGTGGATATAGATTGCCAGAATCATCCATCAACGCTACCGCACTCTCTGCTGCCTATGTTGCCAATGCCCATGGTGCGGACGCTGCCTATTATAACCCTGCCAACATGGCATTTAATAGCAACGCTGCCCAACTTGAAGGCGCATTAACTTATATCAATCTAGGTGAAATCACTTATAAAGACAATAGAAGCCCCCTTTTTAATGCAAAAAGTAAAGAAGAGAAGCTCTTTGCTCCCTCTTTTTTCTTGACTTCTAAAGATTATAGTGGTGTGAGATATGGTCTCTCCTTGACCGTACCAGGTGGTCTCTCCAAAAGATGGGAGAGTCCATTTGCAAAGCTTTTTGCCCAAGAGTTTACACTGGAAATTGTGGAGTTAAATCCTGTCGCTTCCTATAAAGTCAGTGATAACTTTGCCTTGGGTGGTGGTTTGCGTCTGGTTTATACATCAGGTATTGTCAAAAGTGATGGTATGGATATCACCACAGCCTCTGGTGGTGCTGTCAATAAACCAGCCGCACGAGATATGGAAGCAGATAGCATCAAGTTTGCTTACAATGTTGCTGCAACATTCAAGGCTGACGCGGCAACAACACTCTCAGCAACCTATCGCTCCAATGTCGATTTGGATGTCAAAGGCAATGCCAAACTCTATCTCTCTGGTACAAAACTTTATGATGGAGGGGCGAGTGTGGATGTACCACTTCCAGCTGTGGCTAGCCTAGCACTTGCTTATGATTTTGGTGCAACTGTGGTGGAACTTGAGTATGACAAGACATTTTGGTCAGAGTATAAAGCCCTTGATTTTCAATTCAAAGATAGTGTACCTCGTGCTTTAAAAGCTGCATTTGATGACCCAAAACCACGAGCGTGGAAAGATACCAATGCTTTTAGAGTGGGACTTACACAGCAGATGAATGAAAAATTGACACTCATGGGTGGTTTTGCACTCGATGAAAATCCAGCGCCTACTAAAAATGTCGGTTTTGAGTTACCTGACTCTGATGCCAAGCTCTACTCTGCTGGTTTTAAGTATCAATACACTAAAGCTATGAATTTTGGTGCTTCCTTGCTTTATGATGCTAAAGAGGATAGGAAAGTTGTCAATGACGAGCTAAATGGTGAATTTACAGATGCCAATGCCTTGCTCGTGACCACAGGTTTTTCTTATACCTTTTAAATGTTTGGGGCTTAAAGCCCCAGCAACTTCTCCAACTCCCCTACTTCACGACAAGCATCATCCAAATCAGAAAAACCCCAATCTACCAGTATCGTACTCACACCAGCGCGACTTGCTGCCTCTTTATCCTTGAGTGAATCACCTATCATGATAGCTTCATGTGGGGCGCTCTTCGTGTGGGCTAAGATATCCAGAACCATATCAGGATGGGGTTTGGAAGCTTTGACATCATCCGCACAACGAATGATCTCAAAATAATCCTCAATCTCCACCCATTTTAATGTTTGTAAAGCGGATTCTCTATAGGCGTTGGTTGCTAGTGAAAGTTGATACCGTCCTTTTGCCTTGCGTAAAAGCTCTCGAATACCCCCATAGAGTCTGACCTCTTTTTCATGATAGTGCGTATAGTACTCTTGAAACCATAAGATATGATTTTCTGTAAAGTCATCTGCTTCATAGAAATAACGCGCAGAGTGGGTATGCATATCATTGACTGCCCTCAAAATCTCTGCTTGATCCATCACCTTGAGTCCCAACTTTTTTCGCACATGATTAATCGCTCCAGAAATCACTAAAGAAGAGTCTATGAGTGTCCCATCCATATCAAAAATGAGTGTTTTTATAGGCGACATTTTACCGCCTCTTCCATTAATATGGCTGCCATTTTATCACTTTGATTGACGACATGATTGATATGTAGATCTTTGATAATGGCTTCATGAGAGGCGTTTCTTACTTTAACAATAGCATTGATATTCCCCTTAAATGAGGCGATATTTTCACAAATGAGGCGTAGCTTGTGCGCATCATTGATGGCTACCATGATAGCAAGGGAGTCTTCTATATTGACTGCTTCTAGGACTGATTTTTGGGCAGCATTGGCAAGGATGATAGGATCTCCTTCTTTTTTCCCTTTTTCTACAAGTTGTATATCATGCTCTAATACGATGAAATTGAGATGCAACTTTTTAAACTTGTGTGCCAATTTTTGCCCCAAATCTCCATATCCACAGATGATGATATGGTCATTATAGCCCGTAGAAGAGAGTTTATCCATCTCGAAAACAGGTTCATGAAAAAGTGTATCAACAATCGTTTTGAGATGTTTGAGTACAAAAGGGGTGAGTATCATCGATATCACGACCATCATGATAAGCTCTTGGGATGTCTCTTGTGAGATGAGATGATTACTCTTGGCAAGGGCAAAGATTGCGAGTGAAAATTCTCCTACTTGAAAGAGCGCCAATGCTGTTTTCAATGCTATACGCTTATGCACAAAAGGGAGAAGCTCTAAAAAGATAATCAATCCTTTGATTATCATGATAGCTCCAACAAGTCCAAGAATCAGGAAGATATGCTCAAACGCTACTAAGAGATCTATCTGCATACCAATGGTCACAAAAAAGACTCCCAAGAGTAAATCACGAAATGGAACCAAATCCGCTTCAACACGATAACGAAACTTAGTCTCCGCAATCGTCATACCTGCCAAAAATGCACCCAAAGAGAAAGAAAATCCAAAAAAATCTGCAACATACGAAGCCGATACAACAATGAGTAAAATAGTCACCAAAAATATCTCTTCTGAGTTACTTTCCACAATCCAATCTAAAAATGTCTCAATAAACTTTTTTCCAATGACAAATATCAATAAGAAAACCACAATGGCAGAGATGAGTGTCTTAAGCAGTAAAAAGGAGAGCGTCTCACCCTCTGTGGTAAAGATAGAGATCATCAAAAGTATAGGGATAACCGCCAAATCTTGAAAGATTAAAATGCCTACAATGTTGCGTCCATAGGGGCTGTGTATCTCAGAGTTTTCATTGAGCACTTTAAGGACAATGGCAGTGGATGATAAAGAGAGTGCAAATCCTAGTATGATAGCTGCCTTTAGCTCCAAAGCCACGACATAGTATGCCAAGGCCGCAAAGATCGCCCCAGAGAGTAGCACCTGCATGCTTCCATAGAGAAAAACCTCTTTTTTCATCGCATTAAGATGTTTGATAGAAAATTCCAAGCCAATGGTAAACATCAAAAAGACAATCCCAAACTCTGCTAAATGGGCTAAAGATTCCGTATTTTGTCCCTTAAGTGAAAAAAGATAAGAGATGACTAAACCAGAAAATATATAGCCTATGATTGTAGGCAAACCTATCTTTTTTAAGAGTACATTAGAAATCGTGGCTATCATGATAGTCGCAAGAAAGATAAGTAAAAGATGTTCCATAAAGACCCCATATAATTTAAATAATTATTTTAGCATAAATATTTAAAGCAAAGATAAAAGTCAGAACTCTTTGCTATAATAATAAAAAGGAAAGATGATGAAAATACTACTATTATCACTACTATTTTTAGTCAGTCTCCACGCTAAGCCCTTAGTCGAGGGGAAGAAGCTTATTTTACTCTATGCCGAGTTGGAGTATTGTGGTTGGTGTAAAAAGATGCGCCAAGAGAGTATAGACGATCCCCAATCAAAAGCAGAGATTGAAAAAAGATATCACATTGCAAAAATCCTCAAAGAGAGTGGCGATTTACCACTTTTTGTCCATCCCACTATTTTCCCTACGATTTACCTCCTCTCCTACGATGGGAGTGAAATCCTTCAAACGATCGTCGGATATATGCCAAAGCGTCGATTTTTAGAGACGCTCAAAGAAGTTTATGAAGTTGAAAATGAGACAGGAGAGTAAATTAAAGCACCTTTAGATAAAATGTCGCAAATTTCAGCTAAAAAAGGCATTTGATAATGAGCGAAAAAAGTACCAACTATGATCCTAAAATAGTCGAAGATCAGTATTATGAGATTTGGGAGAAGAGAGGCTATTTTGAGATAGATGGCAATAAATCCATCCAAGAAAAAGAGAAGAATTTTTCTATCATGATGCCCCCTCCCAATGTGACAGGAAGCCTACACATTGGACATGCCCTCACTTTCACCCTGCAAGATATCATGACACGCTACAAACGGATGGATGGTTACCGTGCGCTTTGGCAACCAGGACTCGATCACGCAGGGATTGCCACGCAAAATGTGGTAGAAAAACAACTCCTCGCAGCGGGGACTACCAAAGAAGAACTAGGTCGTGAAGCATTTTTGGAAAAAGTCTGGGAGTGGAAAGAGCATTCAGGTGGTCAAATCTTTCATCAGATGCGAAAGCTAGGAGCTAGTCCTGCTTGGAGTCGTGAACGATTTACGATGGATGAGGGTTTAAAAAATGCTGTGCGTAAAATCTTTGTCAAGCTTTATGATGAGGGGCTTATTGTACGGGATAACTATATGGTCAATTGGTGTACGCATGATGGAGCGCTTAGTGATATCGAGGTGGAACATCAAGATATTGATGGTAAATTTTATCATATGAAATACCCTTTTGCTGATGGCTCAGGCTCCATTACGGTAGCAACCACAAGACCAGAGACTTACTTTGGGGATAGTGCTATCATGGTACATCCTGACGATGAGCGCTATAAAGATTTAGTTGGTAAAAAAGTAAAACTCCCTCTTATTGATAGAGAGATTAGTATTATATCTGATGGGCATGTAGATATGGAGTTTGGAACTGGTTTGGTGAAAGTCACTCCAGCGCATGATCCAAACGATTATGAAGTGGGAAAACGCCATGATTTAGAGTTTATCACTTGTTTTGATGAGAAAGGATATCTCAATGCACAGTGTGGAGAGTTTGAAGGCTTAGAGCGTTTGGAAGCCAGAGAGATTATCGTCTCAAAGTTACAAGAGGCTGGCTTTATCGAGAAGATAGAAGATCACAAACATCAAGTAGGTCACTGCTATCGTTGTCACAACATCGTGGAACCCTATATCTCAAAACAGTGGTTTGTGAAAAAATCTATTGCCAATAGTGCCATCAAAAAAGTCAATGATGGGGAGATAAAGTTTCATCCACCACACTGGATCAACTCCTTTCATGCATGGATGGGTGAGCTTAGAGATTGGTGTATCTCAAGGCAACTGTGGTGGGGACATCAAATCCCCGTCTTTTATTGTCAAGATTGTGGGCATGAATTTGCCACAGAAGAGGAACACCCTAGTGCTTGTCCAAAGTGTCAAAGCAGTGATTTAAAACAAGATCCTGATGTACTAGATACTTGGTTCTCTTCTGGACTGTGGCCTTTTTCTACCCTTGGCTGGGGCAATGGAGAGTTTGGAAAAGGCAGACTATGGAATGAAGAGGATTTAAAAGATTTTTATCCAAATTCTATGCTAATTACGGGATTTGATATCCTCTTTTTCTGGGTGGCGAGGATGATGTTTATGGGAACAGCCACACAAGAAGAAGTTCCTTTTAAAGATGTCTATCTCCATGCCTTAGTACGAGATGAGCATGGGGCAAAAATGAGTAAATCTAAAGGCAATGTCATTGATCCTCTTGATATGATAGAGGAGTATTCGGCTGATACCTTGCGTTTCACCCTTGCCGCGCTGGCTGTGCAGGGACGAGATATTCGCTTGAGTGTGGATAAACTCGGTCAATATCGAAACTTCACCAACAAACTTTACAACGCTTCGCGCTTTTTACAGATGCATCATGATAGCTTTGAAAATCTTGAAGATATCGAGATAAAGACAGAGCTGGGTCGTTACTTTTTAAGTCGCTATCATGCGGCTACACAAAATGTCCGAGCCAACATCGATGCCTATCGTTTTAACGACGCGGCGATGGATATCTATAAATTTTTCTGGAATGAGTTCTGTGATTGGGGTATTGAACTGAGTAAAGCAGATAAAGAGAGTGTGGCAGAACTTGGTAGTATCTATAAAGATTCCCTCAAGCTCATTCATCCTTTTATGCCTTATATATCAGAGTATCTCTCGCACGAACTTAACGGTACAACATTAGAAGATGGTGACTCTATCATGATAGCGCGATTTCCGCGAGATACCACGCGTGATGAAATGATAGAAGAGAAGTTTGAGTTGATTATGGAAGCCATCGTCGGTATCAGACGGGCAAAAGCAACACTTGATTTACCAAGTTCAGCAGTCGATACCATCTCTATCAAAGTCAATAAAGATGTCGATATCTCACAAAGCACACACTATATCTCAAGACTCACAAAAGTAGAAAATATACACTTCGTGGATACAAAGATAGACAATGCCGTAGCAGATGTAAGTGATAACTTGGAAGTCTTTATCTCCCTAGAAGGCATCGATGTGCAACCTATCATCGATAGACTCAATGGTCAAAAGTTAAAGCTAGAAAAAGAGTTGGGAAAATTAAACGGCATGCTAAACAATGAAAAATTTGTTGCCAATGCACCAGCAGATGTACTAGCCAAAAACAGAGAACAACAAGCAAGCGCCAAAACAAAACTAGAAAAAGTAGAGCAAGAACTCAAAAGCCTATCATGATAAGTATCCTGAAAAAGTCCACTAAAAAGGTGGACTCGCACTAAGTGCGGTTCACTGCACGCGGGCACTCTGCTGAAGCGGACATAGCGTCAGCGTAGATAAGAGAGCTTTGCTCTGTTATCGTCATTAGATAATCATGGTTCACTGCACGCGAGCTTTGCGCTGAGCAAAACATAGCGTTAGCGTTAGACAACTGGGCTTTGCCCAATTGTCGTAATTAAAAATGATAAAGGGCTCCCGATTTTACGCCGTAAAATTGGGAATACGAATCATTTGACCAGGATAGATTTTATCCGCATCTTTAATCACTTCTAAGTTTGCTTCTACAATCTCAGGATAACGAGAACCATCTTTGTAGTAAATCTCTGCTACTCTCCACAGTGTGTCACCTTTTTGGATCTCATAATATAAATCTGCTATAGGTGTTGGATCTGCGACCTCGACACCCTCGATATTACCAGCAATGAGTGCTGCTTTAGCACGATCTGCTGCTGAAGCAGCCGTCCCTTTTAAAACGACAGTATCACCATCAACCACAACATCTAGTCCCTCAATTGGCATCGTTTGCTGGTGCTGCTCTATCTCTTTTTTAACCGCTTCATTATCATCACCATGACCTAGTAACTTTTTACCTGCATCTTTGAAAAAATCAAAAAATCCCATTAGTTCTCCTTATTATTTTAACCCAAATAAGTCAATAGAGCATTTCATCTAGTATCTAAACACTATATTTCTCTGTCTATTGACTGCTTTGGGTTTATACCATTTCATTATAGTACACTTGCGTTAAAGTAAGTTTATTTTTTTGGTCTAAATATTTTTATAACATCTTCATGACACTCCATATAAGGGCCTTCTAAAAGATCGATACAATACGGTACCGCAGGGAAAACCGCATCCAAACACTCACGAATAGATTTTGGCTTTCCTGGTAGATTGATGATGAGACTTTTACCCCGTATGCCTGCTGTTTGTCTGGATAAAATAGCCGTAGGTACATATTGTAGACTCACTTGTCGCATCAATTCACCAAAACCAGGCATCATCTTTTCACAAACATTTTCCGTCGCCTCAGGGGTGACATCACGCAGTGCAGGGCCTGTGCCACCCGTAGTCACTATCAATGCACATCCAGCCTCTTCTAGCTCTATCAATGTCTTTTCTATCACCTCTTGCTCATCAGGGATACAGCGATATAAAGATTCAAAATCATTTTTGAGATACGCTTTCATCGTATCAATGATTGCCATACCCGAAATATCTTCATAAATTCCTTGACTCGCTCTATCTGAAGCCGTTACGATACCTATTTTTATCTTATCCATCTCTCTCCTTTAGTATATGTCCACTATTTTTTATCATGATAACACTTGCAAAGGGTAGAAAAAAATCCCTCACCGCCTGCACATCAATGATCTTGTCTTCCATCCCTAAATAGACCTCTATCATGATACCCTTTTCACGAAGTATCTGCAACTGCTCTTGTGACCAAGTAAAGTATAAGAGCTTCTCTAAGGCTTCTGGCGTGCTATCATGATAATAAGCCTGCATATCAAGCGAAGAAGGATACGCAATATTTTTCAAAAAGTTTTTGACATATGCCTCTTTATCTTTTTTAAAATAGAAGCCTTGCATACGCTTAAACTTTGCATCTTTATCCTCAAAAAAAGCAGGTGAAAATAGCTGTAGTTTATCGATACGATCTCTGCTTGTACATGCCTCTTCAAATGCCAAAATCGCCCCAAGCGAAAAGCCACTCAGTGTAAAATCACCCTCTTCTAAAAATGGCTCAAAAATTGTATGCTCTTGATGAAGCGAAAATCCACTATAAAAACGCATCAACCATCCGCTTTAACTCTTTTTTAGAAATCGACTCTTTTTCTAGTAAGACTTTTTCGATATCTTTGATAACATCTTTCATTTTATAGATAAATTTTTCTACATCTTCAATCGCTTCATCTAAGATATTGGCACTATCCATACCTGAGGGGATGATACCCTCTCCCATGCCATAACGCTCCACCATCTCCCCAGAGAGTAGTTTTGCTTTTTTGATATCTTCACTGGCATTGGAAAATGTCTCTTCATAAAAGATATTGGTTGCTATCATACCTGAGAGATAGAGTTTTATTTTTGAGAGCATTTGAGAACGAGATTCTATCTCGCGATCGATATCTTTAAAACTATCTGAGATGATGGAAAGTCTATCAAAATCTATCTCATACCAGTAAGCACACAGTGCTTTTGCCGCTTGATAAGTCGCTTGAATCTCTTTCTCTTCCTCAGAGTAAGAGAGCACTTTTTTCTTGCCCAAAAGGACTTTATCTTTGACAGCAAGGAAGTGACTTTTGGATATTTTATCTGATTTTTCATTGAGTGCATAAATGGCTGCTTCATTGACTAGTGTAGCCAGTGCCGCACCAGAAAAACCAACGGTCATCTTTGCGATATCTAAAAATCGCACATTGTGCGCTTTGCCCTGCAGATGGACTTTAAGAATCTCTTTTCTCTCTTCCAAATTGGGCAAAGAGATGAAAACACGACGATCAAATCGTCCTGCTCGAAGCAAGGCTTCATCAAGAATATCGATTTGATTGGTTGCAGCGATGACGATGACATTGCTACTATTTTCAAAACCATCCATCTCTGTTAAAAGTTGATTGAGTGTCGCATCTCTCTCATCATTGCGCCCCATTCCCCCACGCATACGCCCCACCGCGTCAATCTCATCTATGAAGATAATCGCAGGTGCCATCGCTTTGGCTGAGGCAAATAGCTCCCGCACCCGTTTGGCACCCATTCCTACATAAATCTGCACAAAAGAAGCCCCACTTTGATAAAAAAATGGCACACCTGCTTCCCCTGCCACAGCCTTGGCAATCAGAGTTTTCCCGACACCTGGAGGACCAATCAGTAAGACACCCCGTGGCAACTTAATCCCAAAATCTTGGTATTTTTTAGGATATTTTAAAAAATCTACAATTTCAGTGAGTTCACTTTTGATGGAGTCAACACCAGCTACATCTTTAAAGGTCGTTGTTGATTTTGAAGCAGTCATCTTTTTGGTAAATGCGCTGTTCGCTTCTGGGGCAAGTGCATTTTGTTGTGTTGATAAAGACTCTTTTGGCGCTTTTTTACCCCAAAATATGAGAGCTAACATCACAAAAAAAAAGAGTGCAAATGTCACTATCTCAGAGGTATAATCTTCTGTATCGGCAACAGAGACTGGGACTTTATCCAACAGTTTTTCTAAATCAACACCATCGATGATGATAGAGTATCTCGCTTTATTGGTTGTTAAGATGACATTTCTATCCACAATCTTAGCAGCGCTAAAGCGATTTTGCTCTAAAAAAGATTTGTAAGTAGGTAAGTCTATTGCTTGTATGCCTTCTTTATGGTAAGCAATCCATGAAAGCAAGACCACAAGGATAAAAGCGATAGGGGGAATATCTTTTTTTGCATTAAAGCGACGCAAAATTCCCCTCCTCTGTGACCTCAAATTTATCTATAACAACCCACTCTTTTTGAAGGTCTAAATCACTCTTTATCAACACTTTATTGTAAAACTGATCATATCCACTCTGATATCCCTCTTTGCGCTCTTCTACAAGTACCAAAAGTGGCACTTGTTGCGCTCTTCTAAAGTGATAGTTATTCTTTTGTACAATATGCTCTAAGATTTTTAATCGCTCTTTTGCTAGAGCACCACTCACTTGCTCTTTGAGGGTAGCAGCATGGGTGCCATCTCTTTTGCTATAAGTAAAACCATGTAGATGTGTGATAGGAAATGTCTTAAAATTCTCTAGAGCTTCTTGCCAGAGTGCTTCACTCTCACCGGGATGCCCCGTGATAAAATCTGTCCCTAAAGAGAAACCTTTGCTTGCAATATGTTCAAAAAGAGCACGATCATCTTTTAAAAAACTACGCCGACGCATCAGTCGAAGCATCGCTTCACTGGTATGTTGCAAGGCAATGTGCAAGTGCTTTTCAAGCCAAGGCTCATCAAGCAACTCCTTAAAGGCATCATCAATTTGTACGGGTTCAATGGAGCCTAAACGAATGCGTTTGACCCCTGATATTTTGGAAATCCTCTTGAGTAGTGTAGCAAGGGAACTTGCTTTATCTTTACCATAAGAGCCTAGATTAGTACCCGTGAGGACAAACTCACCAAAGCCATTGGAAGCTAGATTTTTTATCTGTGCTAAAATCTTCTCTTCATCTTGGCTTCTTGCATCACCTCGTACAAAGGGAATGATACAGTAAGAACAACGAAAATCACATCCCTCTTGAATCTTGATAAAAGCTTTTGTTTTAGAGGAGAAATCTTCCACAATAGCATCATCTAAGCTTGTTAAATCTCCTATCTCTGAAAAACGCTCTGTGCGTAAAAGTAGTTCATTGATATTTTTTTTCTCAGAGTGTCCAAAATAACCAAATATTTTCTCATCTTGAAAAAGGGATTCTCCTTTAGAAACTGCCCCACAGCCTGCAAGAATAACCTTTTTATTTTGGCGATTTAAACGGTTGATATAGCTTCTAGCACTTGTATCCGCACTATTGGTGACGGTACAAGAGTTCACCACAACAATATCAGCTTTATCCTCTGAATCAACAAGAATAAAATCTTTTAAATTTTGCGCCATCACAGATGAGTCATAGATATTGGTACGACAGCCAAAGGTTTTAAGATAGACTCTCTTCACCCTCATCCCTTCTCTCTTGTACGATAGTAGCATCTCTTTTGACATTGATGATATGGGTATCGTAGGCGATTTTAATATCAGCTTCTGCGTTAATCTCATCAATGATGTTTGCAAAGATATTGGACCTCAAGGTTAGCGTGGCATAGGAGTTGGTCATATAGTAGCAACTCACACGGATACCTGAACCCTCAACAAAGGTATAGATACGCGGTTCAACATTGATATTTTTGAGACTATATTGATTTCTAAGCGCATTGAGCTGTTTTCGTGAGATATCGGTATAACCTTTGGAGTATTTTTTGACAATCTCTTTGATGATATGGGTTGCTTTTTTGTGGTTTGAATCAAAGGTTATCATGATATCAATCCCATCCCACACTGTTTTTATCTTACCATGGGTATAGTTTGCGATAAGCTCGGTGAAGATATAGTTATTGGGGATAAAGATAATCCGACCTGCGCGTCCATTCTCTTTGATGGTTGTGTAGGTAATATCTTCCAAAATTGTCATACGCAAAAAAGAGATATCGACAATATCCCCTACATAAGAGTGTGAACCTTTAAAGACTTTGACACGATCTCCCACATGAAAACTTCCGCCAAAGACAATCACTAGCCACCCTAAAGAACTCATAAAGAGGTCTTTCATCGCAATCGCGATACCTGCTGATGCAAAACCAAGTACCGTGACAAGATAAGTAGCATTTTCTAAAAATGAGAAAAGCAAAACCAATGCAATCAGCACTAAATTTGAAAAATTAATGCCCTTATTTGCCATATAGTAGCGTTCATTATCTTTGATCGTCTTTTTCGCAAAGTATTTTAACACAAAGGAGAAGAGTAAAATAGCAACAATAATCGAAAGGATTTTAAAGAGCTTTTTGACCTGCTCTTTGATATCTTCCGTGGTTTTTAAAATAGAATCATGTAACTTTTGATTATAGATTTGATTGGTTGTACTCACTAAATCAAAGGTATTCATCACATCTTCAAGTTCAGCATCTACTTTTTGTAGCTTTTCTTTTTTATAGTTTTTACCATAGCGTTTTTGCAGGGCATGTATATGCCTCTCTTCCTCTTGTAAAGTGTCAATTAAGGTCAGTAGAGATTTTACTTTGGCAGCATACTCTTCTTTCTCTTTTTTCAATATCTTCAGATATGCAAACCCACCAAAGATATCAAAAGGTGATGTAATCTTAGGTGCTTTTGCAATATCATTTGGCTTGGTTAATTTTAAAAAAGGTTCCTCTTTAAAATCGCCCAAGAGATCTAACTGATTTTCTAAAGATTTATACTTGATTGAGAGTTCAGAAAGCCCTTTTTTATCTCTCAAATTTTTTTTCTTTTTTATCTCTTTTTTGATCGTTTTGAGATGTTCTTGAATCTCTAAATAAGTTTGATGGTTATTATATCTAGCATGCATGGTATTTTGATTGAGTGCACTTTGAATCTTCTCTAAGGCATTTTGATGTTGCTCTGCCTCTTGCTGCTCTTGTTGTGTTACTTCCAGCTTTTGACTCTTGACTTCACTGCTTTGGTTTGCATCCAGTGCAAAAAGTGCCGTAGCGAGTAGTAAAAGTGCGATGAGAAGATGTAAAAGAGGCTTCATGATTGCATCTCTCCTACACTGCAAGCAGTTAATACTTCTATGACTACGGCTTTGTCAATATCATCTCTGATTGCATAGTTACCAATGCCTTTAGGCAGTATGAACTTGATCTTAGCATTATGGGTCTTTTTATCTAGAAAAAAGCCATCATAAAATCTTTCACTATTTGTGATTGCATACTGTGTTGGTAAATTATATCGCTGCAATAATGTCTCAATCTGACGCAACTCGTCTTGACTCAACAAACCCAGCTTAACTGCTAGCATGTTGGCAATATGCATACCTATAGCAACTGCTTCACCATGTAAATAGCGACTGTAATTTGTCTCATTTTCAATCACATGGGCAAAGGTATGTCCATAATTTAAAACCGCGCGGATACCCTGCTCTTTTTCATCCAAAGCTACTACTTTTGCTTTTGTTTGGACACTTCGTTTTACTGCCTCTTGTAAATCTTCTTTTTTATGTAAATCTGCCTTAGTTAGCCACGCAAAAAACACCTTATCAAAAGTGACTGCCATCTTTACGATTTCAGCCACACCTGCTGCAAATTCACGAGGGGGAAGAGAGCTTAAAAAATCACTCTCAATATAGACAGCCTTTGGCTGATGAAATGCCCCTATGAGATTTTTTCCATAGGCATTGTTTATCCCTGTTTTGCCACCAACACTAGCATCTACTTGAGAAAGCAGCGTTGTAGGTATTTGGATAAAATCAATCCCTCTTTGAAAGATTGACGCCACATACCCTGTCATATCACCCACAACACCCCCACCAAATGCTATGAGTAAGGATTTTCTATCAAGTCTATGGTTAAAAAGATTTTCAAGGATAAAATCAACACTTTTTTGATTTTTATAGGATTCACCATCGGGTACTGTGATGATAGTGAGTTCTTTTGCCTCTATGTTGCCAAGCAGTGTTTTGAGATGTAATCCTGCTACTTTAGGATTGGTGATAATGGCGACTTTAGTATCAAATTTTAGCGCTTGCAATTCATCTATAAATACCGTGTAATCATCTGTTGCATCCGCTTTAAAATTGATATCTACTTTCATCACTTTATCCTCAAATTTTAAGGATATTATACTAAAAAATACTTAGTCTTGCGAGGGTAGAAAAAGTTGATAATTATTCGAGAGATGAAAATGTAGTTTATTGATATTTTTTGAAAAAAATGAGAACAAAGTTCGCTTTTGGATATGTTCATCAAAAGGTAAAAACTGTAGGAAATTATCTCTAGCATTGAGCTCTCTGATAGGATTTCTTCTGGTTTTGACAATCTTGACTTTTTCTTGAAAAAGTTTAGAGAGATTTTCAAAATGTTCTATCACTTTCTGGCTCTCTTCTTGGTCCTCTCCTTCAAATTCATAGATAGAGATATCTAACTTAAACTGTGAGGATACATCAAAGATAATAGAAGATATCTTTTCAATTTTTTCACTCTCGTAGGAGAGTACAATCGCCTCTTTTATATTGAAAAATCCTCCCTCTCCTACCTTCAATATCGGGACTCTTAAACTCTGCAAAAGTGTTAGATGTTCATCAAAAAAAGTTTGATTTGTCACGACTAATCCTACCAAAAAATGTTCCATATCATTGTGTAAAAGTGCACTGACTTCATGTTCATAAAAATCTAACTCTACAAGCATACTAGCACTATCATAACTCTTTAGTTTATTGAGTATTTTTGAGTATGTCGGGTTAACTACTCTAAATATCAATTTGTTACTGTTGAGATTTGAGTGTAAGAGCATGGCATCATTGGTGAGCTTTTCTATCTCTTCATCTTGCATGGTGAGCATATCGATATAGCAGTAGATATTTTCGCCAAAGGGGATAGGAAATTGTCCAAATTCTCTATTGATACTCTTGTAAACACTTTTTAAAACATTAGGATTACCTACGGTTAGAATGGAATCATTGGGTTTTAAGATAGATTTTGGCGTGGGCAGTATCAATTTATGTTCTCTAAAGATGGCTGCAATTTTCCATCTTTTTTGCTCAATATTGGCAATATGTCTATAGGTAAATGGGCTACCAAAAGGGATTTTAAACTCCATGATTTCACCCGTACCTAGACCAAGATTTTGTGCTGCTAGCGGGATGTCTGGTAGATAATTACTCATGATATTGGATAAGACATCATAGGCATTGATTTGTGTCATATTTGCATCTTGAAATGCGATATCCCATAAATCAAGCAAGACGATTTGGATATGAGGATAGCACTCCCTGATGATATCATAACTAGCCATCGTATCACTTTTACTAGAGAGGCTAAGCATCACTTGATTGTATTCGTTATTGTGAAGTAAAGCGCTTAATTTTACTTTGGAAGTAGGATCAAACTTATAAAAAAGAAATTGCTCTGATTTCTCTTGGGGTAGCGTTTTGTCATCATAATAGACAACATGATACTTTTTATTATTTAAATCAGAGCGCATGACACGCGTCAAAAAAGCTTTTGCTGCTTTACCATTGGCGATGATGAGGATATGTTTCATGGACGACACGCTCCTGTATCGATATAATAGAGTGTCTCTTTTAAGAGGGACTCTTGTGGATTGGCAAAATCATAATCAATGCTATCATCTGCTTCACAAGTTGGCACGATGCCTGAAGTATAATCTCCATATCCATCACTATTTTTACCAATAAAATGTATAGGTACAAGTACCCTATCACAATAACTAATCGTCTGCATACCATAAGGTTTACCATAACTTGTCTGACCTATGGTAATGACTTTGATATGATTTTCGCTTGCACGAAGACTATTGATGAGGGCTTCACTAGCCGAAGCGGTAGCATAGGTCGTGAGGATAAAGACTCTATCGAGGTTCAAATCTCTTCGCTCTAGCTTTGGAAAATAGTTGTTGTAATTCTTACTATGGTATTTTTTATTGTAAGAAATCCGCTCAAAGATATGCCCCTCTACCCGCTTACCTCCGACAAGAGAGCCTAGATATCTAGCAACATCCAATAAACCACCTCCATTATAACGCAAATCAATGACCAACTCATCGATATGATTGTCACTAAAATAGTCAAAAGTATGATCTAAATTTTTAATCAAATCAGGACCAATAAAAGAGTGCAAAAGAAAATAGCCAACCTTTTTATCCCCCTCGTTCAAAATACGAGTATGGGAAATATTTTTGACATGATAAGCCTTTTCTTGCAGTGTTACATCTCGTATTTCACCCGCACTATTTTCAAGGCGAAATAGAGTGGCTGTTGTGTTGATATCTTTGGCAGCAAGTATGGTATCTGCACGATGAATCCCAGCCATAAAGGCGGGTGAATCGCGATAGACATAAGTGACCTTATAGCTATACGCACCTTGGCTATCTTGGATTAGCGCACTTAGAAATCCAAAATCTTTCGCGTCTCCTTGGGTAAATACTTCATCAAAAGTTTGACGCTTTAATAAAAAGGAAAATCTATCCTTCTTTTTATAGAGAAAATGATCCAAAAACATACTTTCATTACTCTCTAAAGAGATATCCAAATCGCCTACTTTATCGCTCCAAAAATAGGAGTCTTTGAGCACATCATAGACAAATTGATTTTTATCTTTTAAAGAGCAACTTTTAGGTACGCTTACTTCAAAGGGGATGGAAGATTGGCTACTATCGTTGCCACAAGCAACCAATAAAAATGAGAGTGTCACTAGTCCTATAAATTTTCCTATCATGATAGCCCTTAAAATAGTGTCTGTTGTTTGATTGCGTTGGTTTGCTTTTTAAGCGGTTTTAAACTCCTCAGTTCTTTGATGAGCGTTTTGACTGCGCGTTCATTTTTTAGAGAGATTGCACCTAAAAGGCTTGTGAGGATATAATTTGCTTTCTCTTTTGCATCACAAGATTTGATTTCACCAGCTTTGATACTCGCTGTGATCACTTCTGTAAAATGGGCAAGCACTTCGTCAAAGATAGCGCTTAAGACTTCTTGAAATTCCGCATCCAAGTGCGCCATTTCAACGGTGAGTTTATGCATCACACAACCATATCTAAATGTTTTTTTAGAAAAATCTATGGCTTGTAAAAAGTCTATCAATGATTCAAGAGGGCTCTCTTGGACTTTGACATGGTACTTTTTTAAAGTTTTTGTTCGTACTCGCTCGTCAATCACACAAAGTGTTAAGTGATGTTTAGAGCTAAAATAGTGATACATCGATCCTTTGGGAATCTTACACTTTTTTAAAATATCAGAGGTACTTGCTTGAAAATACCCATACTTCTCTATCTCAAGATAGGTATAATCAAGCAATCTCTCTCTGGTATTTTTTGCCATCTATTTACCTATCCAATCGAATCTGGACAGATTTTTCGTGGGCATCAAGTCCTTCAGTCTTTGCTAGCAATGCACAGGCAGCACCTATCTCATCAATCCCTTGAGCAGACATGGAAATAATAGAAGATTTTTTCAAAAAATTTTCAACATTGAGTGGGGAGTAAAACTTTGCAGTGCCTCCCGTAGGCAGTGTGTGGTTTGGTCCAGCCATATAATCTCCTATCGGTTCAGGTGTGTATGAACCCATAAAGATTGCCCCCGCATGCTTGATAGAAGCAAGCAGATCAAAAGGATTTTCTACCATCAATTCTAGATGCTCTGGGGCTATCTCATTCATCAAGCTTGCCGCCTCTTGTAAATCCTTGACAACGATGATTGCTCCACGCTTTTCTATTGATTCTCTCGCAATTTTCTCTCTATCAAGCGTTTTAAGGTAGTGATAGATTTCATCTTTGGTTTGGATAGCTTTCTCTTTAGATGTGGTTATCATGATAGAACTTGCCATCTCATCATGCTCTGCTTGTGAGAGCAAATCAACCGCGCAGTATTTGGCATTTGCTTTATGATCAGCGATGATACCTATCTCACTAGGCCCTGCTATCATGTCTATATTGACTTCTCCAAAGACCATCTTTTTAGCAGTTGCCACAAAGATATTTCCAGGTCCCGTGATGACATCCACTTTTTTGATACTTTTCGTCCCATATGCCATCGCCGCAATCGCCGATGCACCACCTACTTTATACGCCTCTTTGATGCCACACAGATGCATAGCAGCCAAAAGTAGTGCATTGATTTCACCATCAGGTGTAGGTGTGCAAACGACTATCTCTTCAACACCCGCCACGATAGCAGGAATA
>CAZCUH010000011.1:12604-21224 GCA_964501795.1 uncultured Sulfurospirillum sp. | reverse complement strand
CTCAATCCCAAACTCTTCAGGACGCAAGAGTTCAAAAAGCTCTTTGTTCATGGAGAGTTCAGGACAAGCAGGATAGCCAAAAGAGTAGCGTTTCCCTGTATAAGCGCGCATCTTCACATCACGCAAACTATGCCCCTCTTTTTGGGCGATATTAAACTCTAAACGAATCTGTTTGTGCAAGATTTCAGCTATCGCCTCTGCAAGCTCTACGGAAAGCCCATGTAGATGATGATAATCCGTAAATTTCCCCTCACTATAAAGTGCCCCTTCAACCTCTGAAAAAACAGAACCTGCTGAGGCTAGCGTAAAACTAACCACATCATGACGATCAGCGTGAAAATAGTCACTCAAACAGCGAAACTGTTTTCCCTGTTGCCTTGGGAAAGTCAGCTTATACTTGGCTCTCTCTCGTACCACTTCTAAAGGTTCACGGTTGATTTCATCCTCTTTAAACCACCCCTCACTCTCATCAAAAATCAGCAGACTATCTCCATCACTACGACAAGGAAAATGTCCATAGAGTGCGACGGGTTGAAACATCTCTTTTTGCAATATCTCTGCTTTGAGTTTTTCATAAAGCGGCCAAAGTTCATCCTCTCTAAACTTCTCTTTATAGGCTTTATCTTTACCTTTCATCACATAGCCCCAGCGCTGGGCAAAGAGCATCTTGTGGTTTATCCAATCAAAAGCAAGCTCTTTGACATCCGCTTTGAGTTCTCGTCTGCCCCAAAACGGTGGATTGGGAATGACCAAATCGCGTGAGGGCATCTTGATATCTTCAAAAGCAGGCATTTCAACCACTTTTTTCTCCTTGACAATCACTTCCGCCTCGTCGCCATCACTTCCCAAGTCGGTATCAAAATTGCCCTCTTCGATACGACTCATCGCTACAATACCATCAAAAGCATCTCGACAATAAAAGAGTGGCCCATCATACTCAGGACGACAAAACTCATCGATAAACTTCTTCGTCAGTGCCGCGCCACCCAAGAGTACAGGCTTGGTAATCCCCATCTTTTTCATCTCTTTAAGATTTTCTAGCATCACTGCGGTGGACTTGACCAAGAGCCCAGACATACCAAAAGCATCTACTTGATGTTCTTTATCTATCTTTAAAAACTCTTCTAAGTCTGCTTTGATACCGATATTGATGACTTTATAGCCATTATTGGTGAGCAAAATATCCACTAGGTTTTTACCCACATCATGCACATCCCCTTTTACCGTCCCGATGACCAGAGTTGCTTGCGAAGTTTTTTCCTGCTTGGGTAAGTAGGGATTGAGAAAATCAACCGATGCTTTCATCGTCTCAGCCGATTGCAAGACAAATGGCAACTGCATCTCCCCTGCACCAAACATCTCTCCCACCTCTTTCATCGCATTGATCAAGAGTTCATTGACGATTTTTTCAGGGGCTATCTCATCTTTGGCACTTTCTAGGAGTGCTAACATCCGCTCTTTATCCCCATCAATGAGGAGTTTATGAATCTTTTCAGCACTACTCATTTTATTGAATGCTTCATCTTCAGCACCCTGATCAACCGCTTCGACATTGGAGAAGTGATCGATAAAAGCAAAGAGAGGATCCCCATTTTCACGATTATTAAAGAGTAAATCTTCACAGACTTTTCGCTCAGCCTCTTCTATCTTGTGCATCGGTAAGGTGTTTTTCACATTGACTATCGCCATAGAGAGTCCTGCTTTGACGCAGTGATATAAAAAGACAGAGTTGAGATACTCCCGGGCATGTTTATCGAGTCCAAAAGAGATGTTAGATATTCCCAACACAAAGCCCACTTCAGGATGCATCTCATGAAACTGCGCTATGGCATCGATGGTCTCAATCGCTGCGGTAAAATACTCTTCATCCCCACTTCCCACGGTAAAAGTAAGCAAATCAAAGACCAAATCCCTTGGATCTAGTCCATGCTCTTTGGTAGCAAGTTGATAGATTCTTTCAGCAATACGCACCTTATCCGCCGTACTCTTTGCCATCCCTACTTCATCGATCGTCAAACAGACTAAACTCGCTCCAAAACGCTTAGCGAGTTGACAGACGGTGTTAAACTTTTCTATGCCATCTTCTAGGTTGACAGAGTTGATGATAGGCTTACCTCCAACTTGCTTGAGTCCCATCTCCAAGGCGGCTGTTTGGGTAGAATCTATCATGAGAGGCAAGGTGACTTTTTGGGCATATAAAGCCCCCACGATTTGCATATCTTTGGTCTCATCACGCCCTGCAAATCCTACGGAGATATCGATACCATGCGCCCCTGCACGCACCTGTTGTTGTGCCACGGAGAGCGTACCTTCATAATTCTCCGCCAACAATAATTCTCGAAATGCCTTAGACCCTGTCGCATTACTACGCTCTCCGATATAAAAAGGAGCAGGTTCTTGAATGAGTTCTCTTGTCTCAAAAAGTGATGCCAATGCCTTATTTTGATGTCCTGTTGCTGGCTTTGGCACACGCCCAGCAACTGCATCAGCAAGTGCCTTGATATGTTGTGGTGTGGTACCGCAGCAACCACCAAGCAGTGCAACACCATCAAAATCCAAAAAGAGCAGTTGCTGCGCAACAAACTCATCTGGTCCCATCGGATAAAAGGTATGTCCACCGCGATTTTGTGGTAAGCCTGCATTGGCATGGACAGAGATAGGTCTATCCCATACCTCAGAGAGTGTTTTGACATGTTTTCTCACCTGCTCTGGGCCTGTTCCACAATTAAATCCAAGTGAAAAAATATCAAAAGGCTCTAAAATCGTGGCAATTGTCTTGGCATCCGTACCAATGAGCATCGTCCCCGAAAGCTCTATGGTCACCGTTATCATGATAGGAAGTTTCTTATCCTTTTGCTCCATCGCATCTTGACAAGCGTGCAGTGCTGCTTTGATTTGTAAAGGATCTTGACAAGTCTCCAAGAGGATGAGATCCGCCCCACCATCGATGAGTCCCTCTGCTGCTGTCTTATACCCTGCATACATCTCATCATAAGTGATATGCCCCAAAGAGGGAAGCTTCGTACCAGGTCCCAAATCTCCAGCGACAAAACGAGGTTTTTCCTCTGTACTATAAGCATCACAAGCACGCTTAACACACGCCGCACCTGCTCTGGCTAACTCATAAGTCCTCTCACCCATGCCATAGTCATCCAAGACCCAAGGAATGGCACCAAAAGTATTGGTCGAGATGATATCCGCACCCGCCTTGGCATAGCCAGCGTGTATGGCTTCAATCTCTTTGGCAAGGGTGACATTTAAGAGTTCATTACAGCCCTCATTGCCTTCCCATGCGGACTCTTCAATCTCTAAGTTTTGTATCTGCGTACCCATCGCACCATCTAGCACAAGGACTTTCTCTTTTAATAAGGTTTCTAAACTTTTCACTATGGCTCTTTAGTTTTTGATATGAAGTTCTCTATATGATTGACTGAAGCTCAAACGGCTTCACGAGGGGTACCCCAAAATTTCATAGAAATTTTGACCCTATCGTTGCAGAGGTTGTTCGCCTAAGTCAATCATACAGAGAACGCTGTTATTTATTTTAGCATAAATTCGGAGAATTTTACTCTTTTATCTTTTCAACTTGGTAAGTATATATCTCAGGGTGTAACTCCAAGCATCTATCAGGCAGTATTGCTTTTTGACACAGATGCGCAAAAAATTGATCAAAATCATCAAGTTGCTCCCAAACTTGTGGCAAAAATGTTGCCTGTTTACCATCTAGTTTCAAGACGATACCATCCACACCTACACGAATCTTTCGACGCAAATCTTCACTATCATGATACTCCAATCTTTGTGCTGGTGTCAAAATCGACACCTCTACACGAATATGATCAAATTCATCCGCTTGCAGAGGGTTAAAGCGAGGATCATGAAACGCTGCTGCCTTGGCATTGGAAATAATATCATCCAACAGTGGACGATGCGCCACAAGAGAACCTATGCACCCTCGTAAGTGTGCCTCCTTATCTCTTTTATTGAGTGTCACAAAGCTCGCTCCCTCACGGGCAAGCTCGGGATAGCGCTTTAGCAAGGCTTCACGATCAATCAACACTTTACCTGTGAGTTGCTCTTTGATAGCATCTTTGGCTATCTCTATCAAATATTTTTTCATAAGTGTATTATACCAAAATCACTATATCACTATCATGATAGGCACATTCAACAAAAGCTAATGCAAGAACATATATAATCTAAACAAATAATAAAAAAGGTTCTTTTATGAAAAAAGTGATTTTACTTATCGTCATACTCTTAGCACTCGCATTTTACTTTTTAAAGCGCTCCGAGGTGCCACATAACCAAGCGCAAACCAATGCCCACCACTTGCATGATGAAAAAAGTATCCCAGAAGATATAACACCAGGGAGCAGAACACTTTATCCCAAAGAAGAGAGCACACAGACAAGTCAAGCGATAGTCAAAAAAGAGCCAGTAGCACAAAGTGACAAAGTCGTAGAAACAAAAACGGCTAACAAAAGCGAGAAAGTCACTCCCAAAATCACAACGCCAAAAGAGGAGACCGCCACCAAAGTAGTAAAGCAACTCCCCAGCAAAGAAGCGCAGATACAACAAAAGAGAGAACAAGCCCGCCATCTTGCCAAAGAGCAAAGAGACGCGCGAAGAGCCCAAGAGAGACGCACACAAGAGCAAGCACGAAAGCGTAGCTATGAAAAAACGCAAGAGAGAAGAAAGCATGATAATACAGTTGAGATTCAAAGAGTAGAAAATGCCAAGACTGCGCACACACAAAGAGAGCAAGAGAGAGCGCAGAATCAAGCAACCCAGCAACAAAGAGCAACACAAAGAGCCCAAGCAGTTGCAGATAGAGAAGCACACAACAAGCAAGCACAAATCACACGACACAAACAACAGCTAAAAAGCCAAGAAGCGCGAGATGCACAAAGGGTTTCTCTCAAGCAAAAAGCCCAAGAAGAAAGAGCTCTAAGACGCGAAGAAGAGGAAAAGCAGAGAATGGCCATACGCCAAAAACAACAGCAGCAAAGAGAGCTCCAACGACACTCTCGATCTAGCACAAAAACGCTAGAGCAAGAACAAGCGCAAGTCACACCAAGCACGGAAAAATAAGATAAAATAGCGAATTTTTTCCTACTTTATAGCTATCATGATAGGCTTTTTGTTACAATCGTATCTCTAAATCAAAGAAAAAAGGTGCTGTGCTTATGCTCGAGATAGATTCACTATCCTATACACTCAAAGAGCGTACACTTTTAGATGCCATATCTTTTTCACTACAAGAGGGTGAAAACCTCATCATTTTAGGCGAAAATGGTGCTGGAAAAAGTACCTTAGCAAAGCTGCTTTGTGGCATCATCCCCAGTGAAAAAAAAGTCACCTTACAAGGGCAATATATCGAAGATATCCCCCCACAAAAACGCGCCAAACTTATCAACTATATGCCCGCTAAATTTTCACTTTTTGATCCCTACACCACCGTCAATGATTATCTCACACTCTCTACTTATAAAAGATACCTAGCGCCAAAGCGCATCGAGCAGATACTCTCTTTATTGCAACTCTCTGCCCACCAAAACCACTATGCTTCAACCCTAAGTTCAGGAGAACAGCAACTTTTACTACTCGCTTCTAGTGCCTTGCAAGGGGCTGCTATCACGATATTTGACGAGCCTACCAGCAATCTTGATCCTAAAAAAACAAAACGCCTCTTTGAGATTGTACAAAAGAGTGAATACTTTAAGCAAAAGATTGTCATCACCCATAATTTACAATTTGCCTATAGCTTGGCTTATCCTGTGCTCTATCTCGAAGATGCCAAGATACGCTATTTTGAAAATAATTTTTTCAGACCCAAAAACCTTGCTGATTACTATCATGATACTATCATGATGGAGGGTGATTATATCGTGGAGAGACTATGAAAAGAGTGATTTATCTTGCTATCATGATAGCGCTTTTTGCCTCTGCTTTTGTGGGGAAAGTTCCTATTGATATAGAAAAATTATGGCAGATACACTCCATTGATCATACCATTTTTTTTCAAGTGCGCCTCCCTCGTCTCCTCGTCGCTTTTCTCTCAGGCGGGATACTCGCACTCTCAGGATTACTGTTTCAAACCCTTTTTAGAAATCCACTCACAACGCCCTTTACCCTCGGCATCTCTGCTGGGGCAACTTTGGGGGCGGCAGTGGCTATCATCTTTGGTTTTTCTGGTTATTATTTAGGTTTTTCAGCGATTTCACTCTTTGCCTTCATCGCGGCACTCTTTAGTGTTTTACTGATTTACTATTTCTCCAAAAAACTGCACTCTAGCACCGATTACAAGCTTATCTTGGTAGGGATTGCCCTCTCTTTTTTCTATTCTGCCCTCCTGCTTATCCTCTACTATCTGAGCAACTTTGAAGAGAGCTATCTCATCATGCGATTTACGATGGGAGCACTTGATACCGTAGGCTATCGTGACACACTCCCTCTCTTGCTAGCAACACTGCTCATCATCGCTGTTGCCATCTACTTTAAAGAGGAATTAAAATTTTTATCCATCTCTTATGAATTTGCCTATCTTCGTGGTGTAGCAGTGGATAAAGTGATGCTCAGTATGTTTGTCATCATTTCACTTGCTGTGGGACTTTTAGTGAGTATCACTGGGCCTATTGGTTTTGTAGGACTTATCATCCCCCATATGGTCAAACTCCTTTACAAACAGAGTGCCCATAAACTCTTTTTTGTCTCCTTTTTTACAGGAGGCGCTTTCTTGGTAGGCTGTGATACAATCTCTCGCGCCTTGCCTACCATCTCGGAAGTCCCCGTAGGTATCATCACTTCACTCATCGGGGGTCTTATCTTTATCTACATCTTACTCTCAAAAGAGGAGCAGCTCTAAAAAAGCTTTTTGAGTAAACCTTTGACATCGTCGATTTTGACATCATTTAACTTTTTTTTGATTTTCCCACTTGTCCCTGTACCGAAAAAATCATCCAACTCTTTTTGGGCTTTAAACTTTATATATTTTGACATATCCAATTTCACCTGCGGATATTTTAACGATCCATACACGACGCCACTAAGCTCTTCACCTTGCATTTTTACATCAAAATTTGTATCAATACTATTTTTATGGGAGTCCATTTTTGCATCTAGCAGATAGATATGGCTAGCACTATTTTCAGCTTTAAAGTCATAATAGACAATGCCCTTTTCAATGGTAGAGGTAAAATAACTTGTTGTAAATATCTCTTTGGCGATATCGATAGAAGATGCCTTTCGTATCTTTTCTAGCACCGCATTTGCTTTAAAATGCAAGTTGTGACTACGCAGATTGACAAGCGCTACATCTTTTTGTATATCCAATTCTACTCTTCCACTCATATCCCCTATCATGATAGGCGGATAATGCATCGTCATAAAAAGTTTTTGCAATGAAACCTTATCAAGCTTGGCTTCTAAAGTCCCTTTTTCATAATAATAATCAAGCCCACCTGAAAGAGATTTGGATTGCCCATCTAAACGCAAACCATCATGATATAAAAACTCCCCATTAGCAACAAAAGGGCCATAAAAAGCCTTTTTTGTCAAAAATTGCCACTTGGAGAGTGCAGGTATCTCAACACTATATAAGGCTCGCATCTCTTGCTTTGCCTCTGTGATTTTTCCCTTTTTTATGAAAATTTTTCCAATCGTTGATGCTATCTTGGCATCAAAGTGGTCGATGGCATTGGTAAGATGCACGCTAAGATTTCCCCAAAGCATGAGGTCATCAGGTACTGCAATACCATAAAGATGACGAATATTTTGTGGATAAACCCCCGCACGATGGAGTGTCAGCTTGATATCCCCCGCTTTTTCAAATTGACTATATTGTAAAACATCCATATCCAAAGAGAACTTGCCTTTAATCAGTGGTGCTTTGCCAAAGAGTTGAAAAAGTTTTGTCGCATTGCCCTCCTGCATCTTGAGTGCTATCTCTCTGTCTTGCTTGGCTTGATGTTGTAGAGAAAAATCTACCTTACCATCCAGTGCCCTCCCCTTACCTTGCAGTTTAAATGCCTCTAAAGTCCCTTGAAATCTCCCTTTGAGATTTACTTTGTCTTGAAAATTGACACCCTCAAAGGCTATTTTTTCACCTCTGATATGGTAATTGACATCATAGACTCTATCAAAAGCACCTCGATCTCCATGCACTTCTACTCGCAAGGCATCATTGACGAGCATACGGGCATTGACCGCCCCTAGAGAAAGTGATATGGCTTCTACATCCACCTTTACATCCTGCCCAATTTCCAAGGAGAGTTGCCCTGAGAGATAGGAAGAGATGCGTGCAAGTCCACTAGCCGTGTGCAACATATAAAAAAGAGCTACCCCCATTAAGAGGGCAATAAATAGAATAATTTTAAATAATTTTATCTCTTTTCCTTTTGCTAAAAATATATCTTATTTTAGCATATTAAACAAAGAATACACAGTAGTCAATTATAATTTCTTATAAATACTAAAGGAGTATATCATGATAACACGCATCAGCATCACTATCTTGGCATTGACACTATGTGCTGGATTATGCCAAATTTGCGCGATATATCTGAGCTTACAGCCTTTCAAGTCCTAGAAACACTCACCATAGACCATGCACAAGCGC
>CAZCUH010000011.1:0-12504 GCA_964501795.1 uncultured Sulfurospirillum sp. | reverse complement strand
GAGCTTACAGCCTTTCAAGTCCTAGAAACACTCACCATAGACCATGCACAAGCGCAACAATTTAGCAATACACTTTCTACTTTACAAGCTAGGGGTGTTCAGATACTCATTCGCCAATAAGTGGTAAAAACTCTTCGCTTTCATCACTATAAGCGAAGATTTCGCCACTTTCTATATCATAATGCCAGCCATTTAAAAAGAGTTCTCCCTCCTCTACACGCTGACGCACTGAAGGATAAGTCATCAGATTATCAAGCTGAAAAAGTACCGATATCTCTTCTGTTAAAGTGAGTTTATCTCGTTCACTTATCTCACCATCAACCATCTCTTCTACCAACTCTTTTGCCGGTGTCCCAAGATCTAGCCATGTTTTCACATGGACAAGTTCTTGATTTTCTAGTTTCTTGGGTTTATACAGAGCTGATATCGCACCACAGTGAGAGTGCCCACAGACGATGATATCCCGCACTTCAAGGACTGAAACGGCATACTCAATCGCTGCAGCAGTCGAGTGAAAATCGGCATCAGGGCTATACGGTGCTACAAAATTGCCTATATTTCGCACGATGAAGAGATCGCCAGGTCCCGTATTGGTGATGAGATTTGGCAACACTCTAGAGTCACAGCAACCTATAAAAAGTATTTTAGGAGATTGCCCCTCTGTCACAAGCTTTTGAAATTCATGTTTATGTTGTAAAAATGTCTTTTTTTTAAATTTTTGACTTCCTGCGATAAGTTTGTTGATATGTTTCATAAAATACCCTTTGAAAAGTTTTGTCGTATGGCATCATAAAGCACGATGCCGACCGCCACAGCTTGGTTGAGACTACGACCACGCTCACCCATAGGGATAGTAAGCATATGCTCCTTTTTTTGCAGCATCAAATCCATCGGCAAGCCTGCTGTTTCACTACCAAAAAAGAGAAAATCCCCATCTTGAAAATCTTGCTCAAAATAGGGTGTATCTGTCTTTGTTGTCGCAAAGAAAAATCGCTCTTTATCCTTATCATGATAGTCCAAAAATGCCTCTAAACTCTCCCAGACCTTTAAGTCTAATAATTTCCAATAATCCAGTCCTGCCCGTCTGACAGCCTTTTCATCGATATCAAAAGAGATGGGTTTTATGATGTGTAAACGCGTGTTGGTATTGACGCATATACGCCCGATGGCGCCAGTATTTTGGGGGATATTAGGGGTGACGAGAACGACATTTAACACAAGCGTACCTTTTTGTTTATGCCGATATTTTACCTCTTTTACTCTGTCATTCTAATTAAATCTCTCTTCCGCCTCTTCAAGAGCCCTAAACCTAGGAAGATAATAGAAAAAATCAAACAACGCTGTACTCACAACAGCCACCACTATCAATCTCAAAAATATACTCATCACCCTATCCTTTTATCGTTTCAGTCCATTGACAGTTTGTAGCATCTCATCTGAAGTCGTGATTGCCTTTGAATTGGCTTCATAGGCACGCTGCCCTGTGATGAGATCGGTCATCTCTTCAACCAGTTGCACATTGGACATCTCCACAAAGCCCTGTTTAATTTGTCCTAACCCTTCTAAGCCTGCTGTACCGATGATAGCATCACCAGAGGCAACGGTATTGATATAGTTGTTATCTCCCAAGGCATGCAAACCTGCGGGGTTGATAAAATTTGCCAACTCTATCTGTCCTATTTGCGAAGGTTCTTGCTCTCCTGCTTGTACCACTGAGACGATACCATCCGTACCAATTGCCACAGCCACAGCATTTTCAGGGACAGTGATTTCAGGGATGAGTTTATAGCCGTCACTATTGACCACTTGTCCTTGCCCATCAAGCTTAAAAGCACCATTTCTCGTATAGCCTACTGTCCCATCTGGTAGTTGAACCTGAAAAAAACCATTGCCCGTAATTGCCATATCGAGTTTATTGCCTGTCTCTTTGAAGTTACCTTGTGAAAACTCTTTGGTGATAGCAGTAGGACGCGCACCTAGACCCACCTCTATCCCTGTAGGTGAAACACTCGTATCACTAGAACTAATCCCCGCATACTTGCTCACTTGATAAAACAAATCCGCAAATTCAGCGCGTTGCTTTTTATAGCCTATGGTATTGACATTGGCGATATTGTGCGAGGTGACATCTATCTGTGTCTGCTGGGCCACCATGCCTGTTGCTGCTGTGTAAAGTGATCGTATCATGATAATCTCCTTGTATCTTTGTATCAAACCCTTTGCCTCATGTACTTAAGCGAACAACCTCTGCAACGGAAGGGTCAAAATTTCTTTGAAATTTTGGGGTACCCACCGTGAAGCCGTTTGAGCTTAAGTACATGAGGCAAAGGGTTTTACATTTTATGCTCTTGTTGTCGCGAGTTTGGTTATCGCATCTCTATTTAACTCATCCATCTGACTTGTCATCACTTTTTGATACATCTCAACCAAGCGATTTGTCTCGATGAGTGAAGTCATCTCTTTGACGGCATTGACATTGCTCATCACCGTATATCCTTGTTGTACAAAATTTCCCTTCTCCATAGCAGTAAGATTTTTGTCTATATCTTTTAAAGTATAGAGATTTTCACCCTCTTTTTTCACCTCTTTAAGCGCTTTGACCCGACCTACAAAAAGTGCACCCAACTCCTCTGAACCTGCTGTGATATGCCCACTAGAATCAACCGTAATAGGGGTATCTTTTGGAAGCTTTATCTCCCGATGTTCTGACTTCTTAAAATCACTAGGCAAAAGCTTTAAACCATCTTTGGTCGTCAAAACACCCTCACTATTGACAACAAAAGAACTCTGCTGTGTCAATCTTACACCATTGGGGGTCTGCACAGCAAAAAAGAGATCACCCCCACGAAGGGCAAAGTCCAGTTGATTTCCCGTCTGTTTTATCACACCTGCTGAAAAATCAGTCACATTTTCAACGATACTTGGCACGCGATTAATCGAGCGATTAAAAAACTTTGCTGCCTTTTGGGTATGATTTTTATGTTCAAGTTCATCTCGCTTAGTTTGATAGAGTCTCTCAAAATCCCCGATGATAATACCATCTCTTTTAAATCCAGAGGTATTCACATTTGCCAAGTTATTGGCAGTGATATTGAGCTGTTCAAACTGCGTCACCATCGCGCCTGTCACTTGATAATATCCGTTTTGCATCCTACGCCTTTTATCTACTAATAATCAAAACCTAGCACATACTATGCCAGCTATCATGATGAGAACAAAAGTGATAAAAAGGTAAATATTAACACTTCAGGTAAAATAAAATTAGCCGATATACTAAAACTAGCTTAAATAGAGCTAAATATTTACTTATGATATATTTAAGGGAAAAGTGATTAAGTCAATTTGGGTATAATAAATGACTTTTTTGTAAATTTGATTTTACATCTAACTATTCCTTAAATTTGGGAGGGAATTACAACATATGGCTGCAAAAGATTTAAATACAGCACTAGAAAAACTTATCACCGAGACAAAAGATGGCTACATCACCCATGATGCCTTAATGAGTCTTTTTGTCAAGACGCCTACGATGGCAAATACAAAGAAAATTTTAACCCTTCTTAAAAAAGCAAATGCCCAGCTTGTCACCTCTGCAGAAATCGCAAAACTCAACAATCTCAAAGAAGCGCAAGCCAGAGAAGAGGCAGCGATAAAACTCCAAGAAGACCAGCTAGAAGAGCAATTTGACCTCGCAAAAGAGAAAGAGCTATTGGAGTGGTCGCGTTCAGACTCACCTGTACGGATGTATCTTCGTGAGATGGGTCTTATCTCTCTTTTGACCAAAGAAGAAGAGATCGAACTTTCAAAACAGATTGAACTAGGTGAAGATATCATCATCGATGCCTTCTGTTCTGTCCCTTATCTCATAGATTTTATCTTAGATTATAAAGAGGCACTGATCAACCGTGAAAGACGCGTCAAAGAGCTCTTTAAAAGTTTTGATGATGAAAATACCAGTGATGACGCTGAAGCAGATGAAGAGAGTGATGCGAGTGATAAAAAAGATAACTCTCGTGAAAAGAAAGTCATTGCCAGCTTTAAAGCACTAGAAAAAGCAAAAAAAGAGTGGGTCAAAGCAGAAGCAGCGACCAATACGGATGATGCAGCGAGTGAAGAAGAGGCGATGCACGCACTTTTACAACTTGCGTTTAAGAAAAAACTTTTAAAAGAGGCCTTGATTGATTTGGGTCCTACGAGTAAACTCATCAATGAACTCGTCAAATCTATGGAGACTGCGCTTAAAAGTGATAGTGGATTTGATAAAGAGCTCAAAAAGTTAGAGTACAAACTCCCTCTTTTCAATGACACACTCAAAGCCAATCACCAAAAAATCTTAGATGATATCATGAATATGAGCAAAGAAGATATCTTGGCAGTGGTACCAGAAGCCACGATGGTTTCAACCTATATGGAGATCAAAAAACTCATACAAACCAAAGAGGCAAGTAAAGATAGTTTTGATTTAGAACCCGAGTACCTCAAAGAGATCTTGGAGCAAATCAAACGCGGTAAAGCGATTGCAGATAAAGCAAAAACGCGTATGGCAAAGTCAAACCTCAGACTCGTTGTCTCTATCGCCAAGCGATATACCAACCGAGGATTGCCATTTTTGGATTTAATCCAAGAGGGAAATATCGGCTTGATGAAGGCAGTGGATAAATTTGAGTACAAAAAAGGTTACAAGTTTTCAACTTATGCGACTTGGTGGATTCGTCAAGCAATCAGTCGTGCTATCGCAGATCAAGCCAAAACGATTCGTATCCCTATCCATATGATAGAGACTATCAACCGTATCAATAAAATCACACGAAAACATCTCCAAGAGTTTGGTAAAGAGCCAGATTTAGAAGAGATTGCCCAAGAAGTTGGACTCTCTGTGGATAAAGTTAAGAATGTCATCAAAATTACCAAAGAGCCTATCTCTCTTGAAGCACCTATTGGCAATGAAGAAGATGGAAAGTTTGGTGACTTTGTCGAAGATAAAAAATCTGTCGCACCGATAGATTTTATGCTCAAATCTGATTTAAAAGGTCAGATAGATGGTGTACTAGACCAACTCAATGATAGAGAACGCGCGGTTGTGCGTATGCGTTTTGGTTTAATGGAAGATGAAAGTGATAGAACCCTTGAAGAGATAGGAAAAGAATTATCCGTCACAAGAGAGCGTGTCAGACAGATAGAAAACTCTGCCATTAAAAAACTAAAACACCCAAAAGTGGGAAGAAAACTGAAAAACTACATCGAAGAGTAAGCCTGAGCGCTTACCCTTCACCCCTTATCATGATAGCAAATAAGAGTGCGGATAAAGGCACCACAAACAATCCACTCACATAAGCCCAAATGTCAAAAAGATGATTATTCACTAAATATAAAAATGCCAAAAACAAAAAGAGATAAGAAGCCAATCTAAATGGTGAAAAAGCCCCAGCAACACTCTTGGAGAGGTTGTTCGCTGTCTGTTTTAAAGAGGTCACCTTAGCTCTCTCTTCTTTGACAACTTCTGCTAAATCCTTCTCATCATCTACAATTTCTTCGCTATAGAGGTCAAAAGGGTCATCAAGCTTATCTACTTCATCCCTATCATCATAACGCTCACTATCCAATGCAAGGCGTTTTTCTATCACTTTTTTATAAGCGTAGTAGGATGCCAATGTGACTAACAGTGAGGAAGCAAAAGAGAGTTGTGAATTTATCAGCCAATGTCCCCCCTGCCATAAGGCTATCATGATAAGCACAAAATCCATGCCTATCATGATGGGAAGTAGTAATTTAATATTTTTCATCGTCCTCGTCATCATCTATTTTGTTGTAATGTTTATATCGCGGATCATCTTTGAGGGTATCTAGCTCGGCTACCTGCTTTTTATAGGCACGATAGAGATTGAGCCCTGCCGCAGCAACACCGATAAAGACACCTACCCACAAAAGCCAAAGATGCCCAAAAAGATTTTTAAGCCCCAAGCCTATCCCAATGCCAATGAGCACTGCAACCACCATCGAAATGCCCAAAGAGAGCTGTTCTGCGCCCTCTATGATTTTACCGATACGAGGTTTCTCTTCCTCTATCATGATAGCTGCTTAAAGACTTTTTGAGACTTTTCTATCACGGCATCAATCATCGCTTCATCCATGGCATCACAGATAAATCCTGTCTCAAACTGCGAACAAGCAAAGTAAACACCCTCTGCCAACATCTTTTGATGAAAAGCAGCAAACAACGCCGTATCACAACGCAAGGCATCATCAAAGTTTTTTACTTCTTGCGCGTTAAAAAAGAAACCAAACATACTACCTCTCACCCCAACTTGCAGAGCAATACCCTCTGCTTTTGCCGCTTCTTGCATCCCTTCAACCAATCTTTTGGCTAACTTCTCTAAACGCATATAGAGTGTTTTATCTGATTTTATTTTTCTTAATGACGCCAATCCCGCATGCATCGCAATTGGATTACCACTGAGTGTACCTGCTTGATAGACAGGACCATCAGGAGAGAGTACATTCATAATCTCTGCGCGCGCGGCAAAGGCACCCACAGGCATACCACCACCAATCACTTTACCAAATGTCACGATATCAGGCACGACAGAAGTATGACTCTGTGCCCCTTTTAATCCCGCACGAAAACCACTCATCACTTCATCAAAGATTAACAGTGCACCATTATCTTCACAGAGTGTTTTGACTGCTTCTAAAAATGCCTCATCAGCAGGAACAAGTCCCATGTTCCCAGCAATTGGCTCAATAATCACACAAGCGATATTGTCTGAATTTTCAAAACACTTTTTGACACTCTCTATATCATTATATGTTGCGAGTAGTGTATGCTTTGTCAAATCAGCAGGCACACCAGGGGAAGAGGGTGTTCCAAAGGTCGCCATACCACTGCCCGCTTCCACAAGCAAAGAGTCACTATGCCCGTGATAGCACCCTGTAAACTTTACGATATCATCTCTCTGGGTAAACCCTCGTGCTAATCTGATAGCTGACATCACCGCTTCGGTACCTGATGAGACAAAACGCACTTTATCCACATGCTCAAACAGCGTCGTAATCTCGCTGGCTAACTGGGTCTCCACTTCTGTAGGTGCACCAAAACTAAGACCATCTTTCACCGCAGCGATGACCGCATTTTCTATACTTTTATCACCATGACCAAAGAGTAGTGGTCCCCAACTTTGCACAAAATCTATATAGCGATTGCCATCGATGTCGATGAGATGTGCCCCCTCACCTTTAGCTATAAATAGTGGTGTTCCTCCCACACTTTTAAAGGCACGAACAGGTGAATCAACACCACCGGGGATCACTTCTTTGGCTGCAGCAAATGCAGCTTTACTTTTTTCGATTGACATTGCTTTTTCTCTCTTTCTTTTCATTTTTTGTTAGGTAATAGTATAAATGTGCTTTTTCATCACTGGTTAAAAAGTACTTGGGCATCAGCTTACTTTTTTTCTCAAAAGATTTTCTAAAACGCTTCATCGTAAGATTGTTGATGCGTGGTGCTTTGATGTTGATGACATGGCCATGCTTATCGGTGTATGTGGAGAGTATCATCCCTGCCCCATGTGCGCCATGACACTTATCGCACCCTATACCTCTAGGATTTTTATACAACATTTGTGCATACTCATCATCGGTAATAAAGCTAGAATATGCATCTACACTCAAGAGTAATCCTATCATGATAAGCAGTCGTTTTTCTCTCATTTACCCTCTTTCAACATTTACCTAGATTGTGCGTGGTATAATACCAAAATTTTTATAAAGGCAGTTGATGCAAATCTTAGATGGAAAAGCACTTTCACAAAAAATTACCACAGAGGTAGCAGGCGAAGTCAAAGCACTCAAAGCAGAAGGGATTACTCCGGGTTTAGCGGTGATACTCGTAGGAGATGACCCCGCAAGTCATGCCTATGTCAGTATGAAAGCCAAGATGTGCAAAAAGACGGGTATCTACTCCATAGTCCATGAGATGCCTGATGACATTTCTCAAGAAAAAATTTTAGAGACCATCGCTATGATGAATAAAAATCCCAATATCGATGGTATCTTGGTACAACTCCCACTCCCTTCCCATATCGATGAAGAGGCAGTTTTGGGTGCGATATCACCACAAAAAGATGTCGATGGTTTCCACCCTTGCAATGTTGGAAAATTAGTCCTTGGCATGGAAGGATTTGCCCCTTGTACACCACTAGGTGTGATGGAGCTTTTAGCTGCATATCGTATCGATCCTAAAGGATTAGATGCTTGTGTTGTAGGTGCGAGTAATATAGTCGGCAAACCGATGATGAATCTCATCCTCAACCAATTTGCCACCGTCGATATCTGCCATATCCATACCAAGAATCTCAAAGCACACACTTCACGCGCCGATTTGCTCATCGTAGGTGTTGGTAAAATCAACCTTATCACCGAAGATATGGTCAAAGAGGGTGCCATTGTCATTGACATCGGTATCAATAGAAACCAAGAGGGCAAACTTGTAGGTGATGTGGACTATAACAATGTCAGTGAAAAATGCTCCTTCATTACACCAGTCCCAGGCGGGGTTGGTCCCATGACCATCGCTATGTTGATGCAAAACACTATAAACGCTGCAAAGCAAAGGAATTAAATGTTAAAAAAAGTATATAGATTCTCCAACTCATGGACAGGTACGATTATCATCGTTTTGGCAGTTATTTTCTTTATTGCACAAGCCTTTGTGATACCTAGTGGTTCGATGAAAAGAACTTTGCTCATCGGAGACCATCTCTTTGTCAAAAAATTTGCCTATGGTATCCCTGTCCCACATATTCCATGGTTAGAGATTCCTGTTTTGCCAGATTTTAATGGTAATGGGCACCTTATCAGCGCAGAGGGTCCTAAACGAGGTGATATCGTCGTATTTCGTTATCCTCCACATCCAAAAACACACTTTGTCAAGCGTTGCGTTGCTGTCGGTGGAGATACCATACAACTAATCGACAAAGTTCTCTATCTCAAACCGCATGAGGGTGATACTTATGTCAAAGCCCACTACCCTAAAGCAAAACAGGTAAGCATGAATGGCGCATTATGGGTAAAAGCCCCTTATATGGGGAAATATCCAGGTGTTCAAAACGATGTGGATGTCTCACCACAAGGGCCTTATCCTGAACCTCTCTTTAATGTCCCTGAAACAAAAGTACCAAAAGGGGAATATTTCATGATGGGTGATAACCGTGATCACTCCAATGATAGTCGTTTTTGGGGCACTGTACCTTATAGCAATATCGAAGGCACACCATGGTTTATCTACTTCTCTTGGGATAAAAACTATAAAATCAGATGGAATCGTATGGGACATTTTGTCGACACACTCGAAAATGATGCCTCTTTTATAGATCCAAAAGAGCCACTAGAGTGATACTCACACCCGACATCATCAATATCATTGCCATTATTTTGGCATTGATGATAGCGATTATTGGACATGAGATTATGCATGGTCGCGTGGCTTACCATTTTGGTGACGATACGGCAAAAGCACAACATAGACTCAGTATCAATCCCCTCGTGCACATTGACCTTGTAGGCACCTTACTTGTACCTGCACTGCTCTACTTCTCCCATGCAGGCTTTCTCTTTGGTTGGGCAAAACCTGTCCCTATCAATATGCGAACAGTTATCACAAATGGTGGCTACAATGGTGCTATCGCAGTCTCTCTTGCGGGGATCGCTTATAATTTTACACTCGCCATCATCGCGTTGCTTGCGCTACAATTTGCACCTACGATACAGAGTGAATTCACTTATTTTTTAAAAGCATTTTTAACTTACACACTCATCTACAATATCGTCCTTGGTATCTTTAACCTTTTTCCTATTCCACCTTTAGATGGTTCCCAGGCACTTGGATTTTTACTGCGAAAGATGCATATTCATCAAGTCGCCGATGCCCTTGATCGTGTCGGTCAATATGGTATGATTCTTCTTATTATCATGATAGCTTCTCCCCTTTCTCACTATGTTTTTGCCCCTATAGAGCATATCATCGACTTTGCTCTTTCCCTCTGATATGTTACCAGCCTTTACAATAGGAAAACTTTTTTAACCATTTGGCTTTTGACTTTACAACTCTTAGTAAAAATAAGAGTATGCTAGGGGCATCAGATAAGAAAAGGCAATATAGATGCATTATCAATATTTAAAAAATTTTATGAGTGAACGGGTCAGACAAAATGATATCTTTGTCCCAGCGATGATTCTTTTTTTAGTGCGAAATGATGGCTGGGGTACCAAAGAACAGATAGCCCGCTTGATTTATATCTTTGATTATAAACAAGATCTTGCCTATTATGAAACTATTGTAGAAAAATTTTCAGCTGTATTACTCGAAGATTATAACATTGTGAGCAAAGAGGGAGAGAAGTATAAGCTTAGAACTTGGCCACTTAGTGATAGTGAAATCAATGATATCGTAGCGCGTTGTTCGCGTGTCGCCAATGGGTTTTTCTCTAGTACCAAAGCGACACAAGCACTCACTGCCCAAAAAGAGAGCTAAACAAAAAGGGTTTAGACCCTTAACTCTTCACGAAAATTATAATGCTCAGCTCTCAATTTTTCTCGCACGATCTCTTGGTGTTCTTCTCCTCTCGTCTCTAAAGCCAGTGTCACATTGGCATCACCATAAGAGAGTGATGTAGAAGTTCTATCATAATCGATTTGGATGATATTGGCATTGACCTCTTTTAAGATATCTGTCAATCGCATCAAAGAACCTGGTTTATCAGTGAGCGTGATGATAAATTTCATCTTTCTTTTGGCTTTGATAAGCCCTTTTTCGATGATAAGGGAGAGCATCTGCACATCGATATTACCTCCTGATAAAATCGTCGCTATCTTACTCCCTTTTGCAAAAGAGAATTTCTGATGCATAATCGCAGCCACTCCTGCAGCACCACCACCCTCCACAACGAGTTTTTGGCGCTCTAACAAAAAGAGTATCGCGGAAGCAATCTCTTCATCATCAACTTGCACGACTTCATCCACAGACTCCAAAATATATTCTAAATTCTTTGCTGTCACATCGCGTACAGCGATACCATCAGCAATGGTTTTCACGCCCATAGAATCTATCGCTTTTTTTGCCTGTACCGAATTATACATTGCAGGTGCACCCGAAGCTACAACGCCTATCACTTTGATAGCAGGATTGATCTGTTTCACTGCCGCAGCCACACCCGATATCAAGCCTCCCCCACCAATAGAGACAACTACATAATCCAAATCCGCACAAGCCTCTAGCATCTCCAGAGCGATTGTCCCCTGCCCTGCCATCACCTTGTCATCAGCAAAAGGATGAATAAAAGTTAAACCCTCCTCTGCTGCCTGCTGTTTTGCAAAAGCATATGCTTCATCATAATTTTCACCATGCAATAAAACCTTCGCTCCCAATGCCTTTGTATTTTGTACTTTCAACAATGGTGTCGCCTCGGGCATCACAATAGTCGCTGGTATCGCAAACATCTTTGCACTATATGCCACACCTTGCGCATGATTACCTGCACTCGCGGCAATGACACCTTTGGCTCTCTCCTCATGGGAGAGGGAGGCTATTTTATTGTATGCACCACGCAGTTTGAATGCTCCAGTGAGTTGTAAATTCTCTTTCTTTAGATAGATATCCGCATCCACCCGCTCACTCAGTAGTGGGGCATGGGCAAAAGGTGTCTTGAGTACCACACCCTCTATCATCTTTTGTGCCTCTTGTATCTCTTGTAATGGTATCATGGTTATCCTAAAGTCTTTTGTGTTCCACCATAGTACATCTATTTTGTACCACTTTGAGTCCTAAATCTTTGGCTCTCTTTGCTGCAGCGTTATTGACGATGCCCTCTTGCAACCATAAGACTTTCACATCACCTCTCTTCTCTATCGCATCGACAATGGCATCAGCCACTTCTGGTTTTCTAAACATATCTACCATATCAATTTTCTCTTTCACCTCTGCAAGAGAACGATAGACTTTTTCACCCAATATTGCATCTTCTTTTGGATAAATAGGGATAATTTTATAACCTTGGGATTGTAAATATTTTGCCACTCTATGGCTTGGTTTATCCTCTTTAGGGGAGAGCCCAGGGATGGCTATAGTTTTGACTGAATCAAAGATAGCTTTGATCTCTTCAGGGTTACTGTTTACGGCTGGAATTTCACACGACATTGTCTTCTCCTTTTATTTGTCATCTTGATAGGGAGCAAAGCCCCCTATCAATTCACACGCTACTAAAGCACATCGCTGCGCGCCGTCTTTTCTTTTTATTTGTCATCTTGATAGGGAGCAAAGCCCCCTATCAATTCACACGCTACTAAAGCACATCGCTGCGCGCCGTCTTTTCTTTTTATTTGTCATCTTGATAGGGAGCAAAGCCCCCTATCAATTCACACGCTACTAAAGCACATCGCTGCGCGCCGTCTTTTCTTTTTATTTGTCATCTTGATAGGGAGCAAAGCCCCCTATCAATTCACACGCTACTA
>CAZCUH010000010.1:14897-21660 GCA_964501795.1 uncultured Sulfurospirillum sp. | reverse complement strand
GAACTGAGTGGTATTTAGAGGGAAGAGTTCCTTTGCATACACTTAGAGCTAAAATTGATTACGGTTTTGCAGAAGCACATACTACTTATGGAATCATAGGTATCAAAGTATGGATCTTTAAAGGTGAGGTACTTGCTAAAGGTATTCCAGCTGAAAAAAGAGATGATAAAAAACCTAGAAATAATAGAAGAGGTGAATAATCATGTTGATGCCAAAAAGAACAAAATATAGAAAAATGATGAAAGGTAGAAATAGAGGTAAATCTTATAAAGGTAACTCTATCGCCTTTGGTGAAATCGCGTTAAAAGCGACAGAAGCTGGAAGAATTGATTCACGACAAATTGAAGCAGCGCGTATCGCGATGACTAGACATGTAAAAAGACAGGCAAAGTCATGGATTCGTGTTTTCCCAGATAAACCTTTAACAGCAAAACCACTTGAGACTAGAATGGGTAAAGGTAAAGGTGCTGTTGATAGATGGGTCATGAATGTTAAACCAGGAAGAATTATCTTTGAGATGGCAGGAGTGAGTGAAGAGTTGGCAAGAGAAGCGCTAACTTTGGCTAAGCATAAATTGCCATTTAAAACAAAAATCATAACTCGAGAGAATGAAAATGAAATTTATTGATATACAAGACAAAGACGCAAAAGCGTTAAACGAGTTGTTAAAAGAGAAGAAGTTATTGCTTTTCAAGCTTAGAGCTAAGCTTAGAACGATGCAATTGAGCAACCCAAATGAAATAAAAGAAGTTAGAAAAGACATTGCTAGAATTCAAACAGCATTGACTACAGCTAACAATAAGGCGTAAAGATGGCTTTAAAAAGAGAAATCAAAGGTACAGTTGTTAAAAAAGCTGGCGAGAAAACTATTACAGTTTTGGTAGAGAGAAAAGTAACGCACCCTAGATATCATAAAATCGTAAAAAGATTTAAAAAATATTTAGTGCATGATGAGTCAAATGATGTAAATGTTGGAGATACAGTTGTGGCTATTGAATGTAGACCAATATCTAAAACAAAAACATTCAGACTCAAAGAGATTACTGCAAGAGGAGTTGGAGCATGATTCAAGGTTTTACAAGACTTGCTGTAGCTGATAACAGTGGTGCAAAGGAAATCATGTGTATCAAAGTTCTTGGTGGTTCTAAGAGAAGATATGCAAGTGTAGGTGATGTGATTGTAGCATCAGTAAAAAAAGCGATTCCAAATGGAAAAGTTAAAAAAGGTCAAGTCATCAAAGCCGTTGTGGTTAGAACGAAAAAAGAGATTCAAAGAGAGAATGGTTCTCTTATTCGTTTTGATGAAAACGCGGCAGTGGTACTTGATGGAAAATTAGAGCCAATTGGAACAAGAATCTTTGGCCCAATAGGTCGTGAAGTTAGATATGCTGGTTTCATGAAGATTGTTTCACTTGCACCGGAGGTCTTATAATGGCAGTTAAATTTAATATCAAAAAAGGTGATACTGTTAAAATTATTGCTGGTGATGATAAAGGGAAAGAAGCAGAAGTATTACAAGTACTTCCAAAAACTTCTCAAGTTATCGTAGCTGGTTGTAAAACAGTGAAAAAAGCTATCAAGCCAACCGAGCAAAACCCGCAAGGTGGTTTTGAAAACAAAGAGATGCCAATTCACATCTCTAATGTTGCAAAAGTAGAAGGGTAGTCAATATGGCAAGATTAAAAGAAAAATATGATGCTACTATCAGAGCAGCATTGACAGAAGAGTTTGGTATCAAAAACCCTATGCGAGTCCCAGAGCTAGAAAAAATCTCTATCTCTGTTGGTGCAAGTGAAGAGGCAAAAGATACAAAAGTGTTACAAAATGTTGTAGATACTATCTCATTGATCGCTGGTCAAAAAGCGGTTGTCACTAAGGCAAAGAAATCTATCGCTGGTTTTAAACTTAGAGAAAATTTCCCAGTAGGTGTCATGGTAACACTTCGCGGTGAAAATATGTATACATTTTTAGATAAACTTGTATCTGTGACATTACCACGGGTAAAAGATTTTAGAGGTGTATCAAGAAATGGATTTGATGGTAGAGGAAATTATAACTTTGGACTTGATGAACAACTTGTTTTTCCAGAGGTACAATTTGATGATATTATTAAAATACATGGTATGAATCTTACATTTGTAACAACAACAGAAGACGATAAAGAGGCTTTCAAATTGTTAGAATTGTTTGGTATGCCTTTTGCGAAGGGACGAGAATAATGGCAAAGAAATCAATGATCGCGAAAGCGGCAAGAACTCCTAAGTTTAAAGTGAGAGGCTACACTAGATGTCAAATCTGTGGTAGACCTCATTCAGTATATAGAGATTTTGGTATTTGTAGAGTTTGTTTTAGAAAAATGGCAAACGAAGGCAAACTTCCTGGAATCAAGAAATCAAGCTGGTAAGGGAAAAAGATGGTTAATGATTTAGTAGCAGATGCACTAACAAGAATAAGAAACGCTTCTATGAGAAAACTAGAAGTAACGACATTGCTTCACTCAAAATTGGTTGAATCAGTGGTTAAGATTATCCAAGAAAAAGGATATATTGACAGTTACAACATTGTAGAAGAAGCTGGAAATAAAAAATTTATAAAAGTTGTCTTAAAATATGATGACGCTGGTAATCAAGTGATAAATGAGATCAAAAAGATTTCAAAACCAGGTCGTCGTGTCTATAAAGGTAATGATGAAATTAAAAAATTTAAAAATGGCTATGGTACTATCATCGTAAGTACTTCTAAAGGCGTCGTAAGTAATGAAGTTGCTTATAAAAATGGCGTTGGTGGTGAAATCATCTGCTCCATTTGGTAGCAGATACTTTTACGGCATTCGAGTAAATCGTAGACAAGTAAAAAAAGGAAAAAAATGTCAAGAATAGGTAAACAACCTGTTTCGATTCCATCTGGAATTGATGTAAATATTAATGGCTCTATCATTACCTTCAAGAAGGGTAATGTGACAAAAGAGCTAGATACAAAAGATTTTGTAAACATGAGTCTTGAAAACAATGAAATTGTATTTTCACCAAAAGGTGAAACAAGATCAGATAGTGCTTTTTGGGGTACTTTTAGATCATTGGCGCAAAATATTGTTATTGGTCTTACAGATGGTTATACTAAACAACTTGAAATCAATGGTGTTGGTTATAAAGCAGCTGTACAAGGAAATAAATTGGTATTAAACCTTGGTCACTCACATGCAATTAATTATGAATTTCCAAAAGATGTGAAAATTGCAGTTGAAAAAAATATCGTAACAATCTCAGGTGATGATAAACAAGTCATTGGACAAATTGCAGCAGAGATTAGAAGCTTTAGACCACCAGAGCCTTATAAAGGTAAGGGTGTTAAGTATGTTGAAGAGCATATCATCAGAAAAGCTGGTAAGACAGCTGGTAAATAGGGACTGACATGAGAACAAAATTATTAAAAAAGAAAAATGCTTTAAAAGCAAGAAGAGTTAGAAGAGTTAGAGCTAAAATCTTCGGAACAGCTGAGATACCTAGAGTGGCACTTTTTAAATCAAATAGATATTTGTCTGCGCAAGCTATCAACGATAGAGACTCTGTGACATTAGCTAGTATTGATGGTAAAAAATTAGGACAAAATGCAAGCAAAGCGGCAGCAGAAGTTGTAGCCAAAGCATTTGCAGAAAATCTTAAAAAAGCGGGTATTACAAAAATTGTTTTTGATAGAAGAGCAAACAACTATCATGGTGTGGTTGCAGCATTTGCTGACAGCTTAAGAAATAACGGGATTGAGGTGTAACTGATGAACATGGATAAAATTAATAGAGAAGACTTTGAAGAAGCTATTGTTAACATCGGAAGAGTTACAAAAGTTGTAAAAGGTGGTAGAAGATTTAGATTTACGGCATTGATTGTAGTAGGAAATAAAGAGGGCATTATCGGTTATGGTACAGGTAAAGCCAAAGAAGTTCCAGATGCTATCAAAAAAGCGGTAGATGATGCTTTTAAAAACTTGGTGAAAGTAAACCTACATGGTTCAACTATCGCGCATGATATAGAAGTAAAATTCAATGCAAGTCGTATCTTGTTAAAACCAGCTTCAGAAGGTACCGGTGTGATTGCCGGTGGTGCAACTAGACCAGTACTTGAACTTGCAGGTATCCAAGATATCTTGACAAAGTCACTTGGTTCAAACAATCCAGCAAATGTGGTAAGAGCAACAGTTAAAGCACTTACTATGATTAAATCATAAAGGATATTAGATGGCATTACATAATTTAACACCAGCTGATAACTCTACTAAAAATAGAAAAAGAAAAGGTCGTGGTCAAGGGTCTGGTATGGGTAAAACTGCCAGCCGTGGTAACAACGGTCAAAAGAGTAGATCAGGTTATAGCCAAAAAAGAGGATTTGAAGGTGGACAACAACCACTTCAAAGAAGATTACCAAAGGTTGGATTTACATCTCGTGTCATCAAGCCTTATTCAATCAATGTTGATAAAGTGACTAAAATAGCTGACTTAGCAGAGATTACAATTGAATCTATCAAAACAGTACATAAAGTACAAGGTTCTGTGACAAAGATTAAATTGATCGGTGCGGGGGCAAAGGCTTTGGCATCTAAAATTAAAGATGACAATATTAGTTATTCTGGTAAAGAGTAATGAGTAAAGATTTAACCAACAAGATACTGATTACACTTGGTTTCTTGTTTGCATATAGGATTTTGTCCTATGTGCCAGTGCCAGGTGTCAATGTAGATGTAATCAAATCTTTTTTTGATACAAATTCTAATAATGCCTTGGGTATGGTTAATATGTTTTCTGGTAACGCTATTTCCAGACTCAGTATCATCTCCTTGGGTATTATGCCTTACATCACTGCTTCCATTATCATGGAACTTCTCGCTGCTACTTTCCCAAATCTTGCTCAAATGAAAAAAAAGAGAGATAGTATGGTCAAATATATGCAAATCATCCGTTATGCTACTGTTGTCATTACCTTGGTGCAAGCTGTTGGTGTCTCTATGGGACTTCAGAATATGTCTTCAGGTGGAGAGAGTGCTATCATGATAGATATGGGTACATTTATACCGATTGCTGCAGTGTCTATGCTCACGGGTACGATGTTGTTGATGTGGATTGGTGAACAAATCACACAGCGTGGAATTGGTAATGGTATATCATTAATCATTTTTGCGGGTATTGTTTCAGGTATCCCAGGTGCCATTGCAGGAACTATAAATCTTGTTAATACAGGTGATCTAAACTTCTTATCAGTACTTGGTATGTTTGCAATTGTATTGTTGACTATTGGTGTCATTATCTATGTTGAACTTGGAGAGCGAAGAGTTCCTATTTCATATTCAAGAAAAACGATGATGGACAATCAAAACAAAAGAGTAATGAACTATATCCCTATCAAAGTAAACTTGTCTGGTGTTATTCCAGCAATTTTTGCTTCTGCGATTTTGATGATGCCAGCCACTTTACTTCAAGGTAGTACAAATCCAGTTGTACTTGCGATTTCTGATGCATTAAGTCCAGGTGGAACACTTTTTACAATTTTGATGTTTTTGGGTGTTGTCTTTTTTGCATTTTTTTATGCGTCTATTGTATTTAATGCAAAAGATATCTCTGAGAATTTGAAAAAACAAGGTGGATTTATACCAGGAGTCAGACCAGGCAAGAGTACAGAAGATTTTATCAATGAAGTAGCATCTCGTTTGACTTTTGGTGGTGCAATTTATCTAGGTCTTATCTCAACACTGCCTTTCTTACTTATCAAAGCGATGGGTATTCCATTTTACTTTGGTGGTGTCGCTGTTTTGATTGTTGTACAAGTCGCACTTGATACGATGAGAAAAATAGAAGCACAGGTGTACATGAATAAATATGAAACACTAAACTCTGTAGGATTATAATTCTATGGCAATTTCTATAAAGAAGCCCTCTGACATTGAGATGTTGAGGGTTTCTAACTCTTATGTAGCAAAAACACTCCAACATTTAGAAACCTATGTTCGACCAGGTATGAGCTTAGCGCATATCAATCAGATGGGTGAAGAATTTATCGCTTCTTTAGATGCTAGACCTGCATTTAAAGGATTGTATGGATTTCCAGCAGGTGTTTGTACCTCTGTGAATGAAGTTATTATCCATGGTATTCCTGATGAGACTATTGTCAAAGAGGGTGATATACTTGGATTAGATATTGGTGTTGAAAAAGATGGTTGGTATGGTGATGCAGCGGTAACGATGCCTATTGGCAAGATTTCACAAGAAGATGAAGCACTTATTGCTTGTGCAAAAGATACATTATATCATGCAATTGATATCATCAAAGCAGGTATGCGTTTTAAAGAACTTAGCTTTGAGATAGAACAGTTTATTACTGATAGAGGCTATGTACCGTTGCATGGATTTTGTGGACATGGTATCGGTCGAAAACCACATGAAGAACCTGAAATACCAAACTATTTAGATGGGCCAAATCCTAAACAAGGACCAAAAATTAAAAATGGTATGGTATTTTGCTTAGAACCAATGATTTGTCAAAAACTTCCAACTGCAAAGATTTTGGATGACAAGTGGTCTGTTACTTCAACAGATGGTTTAAGAGGCAGCCACTATGAACACACAGTGGCCATTATCAATAACAAAGCAGAAATACTATCATTAGCATAGCTATCATGATAGTCAAATCGGCGATAGCCGAAGCTTTAGTGCAATGAATTTGTGTGGGGCTTTGCTCCATACAAAGAAAACAGATAAAGATAAGTTCTCGGCGATAGCC
>CAZCUH010000010.1:0-14797 GCA_964501795.1 uncultured Sulfurospirillum sp. | reverse complement strand
ATAAATGAAAGGAATACAATGGCAAAAGATGATGTAATTGAAATAGATGGAACAGTCATAGAAGCATTACCAAATGCTACATTTCAAGTTGAACTTGAAAATGGACATAAAATACTCTGCCATATCGCTGGAAAAATGCGTATGCATTATATCAAGATCATGTTAGGTGACAAGGTAAAAGTTGAACTTACACCTTATAGTTTAGATAAAGGTAGAATTACTTTTAGATATAAGTAATCTTTAACCTTCGCTAGGCTATAATGCGCGACTCTATTGCACGAATGACGGGACTATAAGAAGAATGATTGACAAAAGCCCACTGTTTTTTCAATTATTGGTTTATGGATATTTCAATAAACCATTTCGTTCGTTGTTTTAAGTGGAAAATAGAAAAGTTTGAGATTGGCAGAGATTTATTTCTTATCATGATAGATATCATGATGATTTTTTCTTTGTTATCAGGTATTGAAGGTTGCAGTATGACCATTGGTATACTTCCTTCAATGAGGCAATAATTGTGGTATTTTAAGCGTTCACATGCAGATTTTATTTTATAAATTTTGGATGTATAACTTTCTCGGCAGCAGCCGTAGCTTTAGATGCAATGAATTTCAAAAGAGTTTTGCTCTTTTGAAAGAAAGGGATTAAAATGAAAGTACGACCATCGGTTAAAAAGATGTGTGATAATTGTAAAATTATCAAACGAAGAGGCGCAGTAAGAGTTATCTGCACAAACCCAAAACATAAACAGAGACAAGGATAAGCATGGCAAGAATTGCTGGTGTGGATTTACCAAAAAAGAAGAGAGTAGAGTATGGCTTAACATATATCTATGGGATTGGGCTTACAACATCTAGAAAAATTTTAGATGCAGTTGGTATATCATATGACAAGAGAGTTCATGAACTAAGTGAGGATGAAGTAGCAAATATCCGTAAAGAGATTCAATCTTCATACCAAGTGGAAGGTGATCTTCGTAAAAAAGTTGCGATGGACATCAAAGGTCTTATGGATTTAGGTATATATAGAGGTCTTAGACATAGAAGAGGGCTTCCTGTAAGAGGTCAAAAAACAAAGACAAACGCTAGAACAAGAAAAGGCAGAAAAAAGACTGTCGGCGCTGCATAAGCTGAGAGGGATAATAAAAAATGGCTAAAAGAAAAGTTACTAGAAAAAAAGTTGCTAAGAAAAATATTGCTAAAGGTATCGTACATATCGCTGCGACATTTAACAATACAATGATTACTGTTACAGATGAAATGGGAAATGCTATCGCATGGAGTTCAGCTGGTGGATTAGGCTTTAAGGGTAGTAAAAAATCTACACCTTATGCAGCACAACAAGCAGTGGAAGATGCAATGGCTAAAGCGATGGAACATGGTATCAAAGAAGTTGGTATTAAAGTTCAAGGACCTGGTTCTGGTCGTGAAACAGCAGTAAAAAGTGTTGGTGCAATCGAAGGGATTAAAGTGACATTCTTTAAAGATGTTACTCCATTACCTCACAATGGTTGTAGACCTCCAAAACGAAGAAGAGTGTAGGGGTAGGATATGGCAAGATATAGAGGACCAGTAGAAAAGATAGAGAGAAGATTAGGTGTTTCTTTAGCCCTTAAAGGTGAGAGAAGATTAGCAGGTAAAAGTGCCTTAGATAAGAGACCTTATCCACCAGGACAACACGGTCAAAGAAGAACAAAAATTTCTGAGTATGGTTTACAACTTAGAGAAAAGCAAAAAGCAAAATTCATGTATGGTGTTTCTGAGAAACAGTTTAGAAGACTTTTTTCTGATGCAAACAAAATGGAAGGAAATACAGGTGCAAACCTTGTCATACTTCTTGAGAGAAGACTTGATAATGCAGTGTATCGTATGGGATTTGCAACGACAAGAAATTTCGCAAGACAGTTAGTGACGCATGGTCATATCTTGGTTGATGGTAAAAAAGTTGATATTCCTTCCTATAGAGTGAAACCAGGACAAAAAATCGAGATCAAAGAGAAATCTAAAAGCAATGCACAAATTGTTAGAGCGGGTGAATTAACGGCTCAAACTGGTATCGCTGCATGGGTTGATGTTGAAATTGATAAAGGTTATGGAATCTTTACAAGACTTCCTGAGCGTGAAGAGGTTGTTATACCTGTTGAAGAAAGATTGATCGTCGAGTTATACTCAAAATAAAACTTAAGGGTTTAATATGAAAAAAATTAGTACATCTCTATACATGCCACATGAGATAGAGATAGAAAAAATTAGTGAAAATAGCGTTAAGATTAATGTATACCCTTTTCAAACTGGATTTGCTATTACCGTAGCACATCCATTAAGACGACTTCTTTATGGAAGTTCGGCTGGATTTGCTGTAACTGCTGTCAAGATTGATGGTGTTACGCATGAGTTTGATAGTATTCGAGGTATGCTTGAAGATGTTGCGTTATTTATTTTAAATCTTAAAAATATTAGATTTAAGATTAAAGATAACTCTAACAAAGTTGAAGTAAATTACTCTTTTAAAGGGCATAAGGAGATCAAAGGTTCTGATATGGACAATGATGATGTTGAAGTAGTGACACCTGATAATCATCTTGCAACCATCAATGAAGATGCAGAACTTAACTTTTCTCTTATTATTGAGAAAGGAATAGGATATATTCCAAGTGAAGAATTTAGAGAAAATGTACCTGAGGATTTTATCTCAGTAGATGCATTTTTTACACCTGTTAGAAGAGCGGTATACAACATAGAACAAGTGTTAGTAGAAGATGATCCAACATTTGAAAAAATTGTTTTTGAAATTGAGACAGACGGACAAGTTGCACCTGTGCAAGCGTTTAAAGAGTCAATTGAGGCATTAAATGGTCAAATTGCTGTTTTCTCAAAAGCAATGGATATTGAAATTTCTACAACAGAAGATGATTTTGAAAATTCTGCTGATATGCAGAAACTTTTACAAGATGTAAGCGTGATGAGTTTAAGTGCTAGAAGCTTTAATTGTCTAGACCGTGCGAATATAAAATATATTGCTGAGTTGTCAATGATGAGTGAATTAGAACTTAAAGGACTTAAAAACCTTGGTAAAAAATCTTTTGAAGAGATTACCGGTAAATTGGAAGCATTGGGCTTCCCTGTTGGATATAAATTTGAAGATGATTTTTATAAAGCATTGAATGCAAATATCCAAGAGTTAAAAACAGAAACAAGTGAGGCATAATAATGAGACATAAGCACGGATATAGAAAGTTAGGTAGAACTTCTAGCCATAGAAAAGCGTTGCTTAAGAACTTATCTATCGCTTTAATCAAAAGCGAAAAGATGGAAACGACTTTGCCAAAGGCAAAAGAGATTCAAAGTTTTTTTGAGAAGTTAATTACAAAAGCAAGAGTTGGTGATTCTAATGCACATAGAGCAATCTTTGCAGTACTCCAAGACAAAGAGACTACAAATAAGCTTGTAGAAGAAATTGCACCTAGATATAAAGATAGAACTGGTGGATACACTAGAATTATCAAAACACGAATGAGACGCGGTGACGCGGCTGAAATGGCTATCATCGAACTCGTTTAATCCTTCTATCATGATAAGATGATTTTCTTATCATGATACCTTTATCCACAAATCCTTCCTTTCTTTACTATTAAGATTTTATTTCTAACTATGTTAATCTCTTTGTGATATAATCACTATTAAGATTTATATATAGGGGTATTTATGATTCCATTTACAGATGAAGAATTGAAACCTGTTGTTGAAGCATCACTGGAAAAAGTCAAACCTATGCTTGCACTTGACGGTGGTGGTATGGAGCTTTTGGGGATTAAGAATGGGAAAGTCTTTGTGCAATTGCAAGGGGCTTGTGTCGGTTGCGGTTCAAGTGGCCAGACATTAAAATATGGAGTAGAAAGACAACTTAGAATGGACATTCATCCAGAGATAGAAGTTGTTAACTTGGCAGCAGGTATGGAACATATGATGGATGAAATTGCCAATCAAGGCTAAAAGTATGAGTAGTTTTGTAGAGAGAGCCAAAAATAGTTTTTTTAAGCGTGATTACAAGCGAGCCCTTTTTGATTTTTCTCTTGCTTTAAAGGAACAGCCTTATGATTTGGATGCAAAAGTTGGTGTACTGCTTTCTGATATGGCAATGGAACAAGAGGAAGAAGCCGTGGCACTGTTTGAGCTTTATGAAGCGTCGCGTCGTGATGGACTGAGGGGAATAGATTCTATTATTGAAACACTTTTAGATAGTGAGGATGCAGAGATTTTCAGAGATGACAATGAAAGCAAAACTAGTCAATATTTTGAAGATGGTATTGAGTATAAAGACTTTTTGTATCTTGTAGATGACCGTGAAAGTTTTCAAAGAGCACTAGAGGATTTGATGTTTTCTACGCGTATCATTATTCATAAAAAAGAGGATTTCATGGAGTTTGTGAACTTATTACTAGAGAATAATTATAGTAACTTGGCATTAAATTATTTAGAGAGTGCTTTGTCGCTATATCCGCATGAGTCCTTTTTTCAAGAGAGACTCAAAGCCTTAGAAAGTTAGTAAAATTTGAAGATAGAATTAAATCAAAAAGCATATAAATATTTGAGTGATAACTCAAAAGAGTGTGATAGTCAGACAGCGTTTTTTTGTTGCAAACAAAATGAGAAATTTCTCGAGAATGCTAAAGAAAATGATGCAGCAACTATCGTGTATCCAGCGGCGTTGTCAGAGTTATTTGACATCAATGATATAAAAATCATAGGTATCACAGGTACTAATGGCAAGACAACAACAGCAGCGGCTATATACTCTATGCTCTTGGACTTAGGGGAGAAAGTCGCCTTTCAAGGTACGCGTGGATTGTTAATCAATGAAGAGAGAGCGGCACCTAAAAGTTTGACAACACCCCTTCTTTTTGAAACGATGTGTAATCTTTTTCGTGCAAAAGAGGCAGGGTGTGACTACTTTATCATGGAAGTAAGCTCTCATGCAATCGCACAAGATAGGATTGAAGGGTTATCTTTTTTCTTAAAAATATATACCAATTTGACACAAGATCATTTAGATTATCATGGTAGTTTTGATGCGTATGCTAGCGTAAAAGCGTCCTTTTTTCAAGATGATGCTATGAAACTCATCAATAAAGACGCTAAAAAGATAGAGTTTAATATGAAAAATGCCTATACTTACGCGCTTGATGCTCCAGCTACATTTAATATCATCGCCTATTCATTAAACAATGGCATGACTGCGATTATGAGACATTTTGATAAGCAAGTAGATTTTCAATCCCCTCTATATGGGTTTTTTAATCTATATAATTTAACAGCAGCCATTGCAGCCGTGAAGCTCATCACAGAGCATGATTTAGAAAAGATTTGTGCTGCGGTGGAGAATTTCGCAGGGGTGAGTGGACGCATGGAAGTTGTCAGTGAGCGTCCTTTGGTGATTGTAGATTTTGCACATACCCCTGATGGGATGGAAAAAGTGATGGATTCACTTAAAGAAAAAGATATTGTCGTCGTCTTTGGTGCAGGAGGGGATAGAGATAAGAGCAAACGACCTATGATGGGTCGCGTAGCAAATCGTTATGCCAAAAAGATTTACCTCACGACTGACAATCCTAGAAGCGAAGAGCCACTAGATATCATCAATGACATCTATCAAGCTATCGATGAAAAAGAGAAAGTAAAAGTTGCATCCAATAGAGAAGATGCAATCTACTTTGCTATCGATGAACTTGAAGAGGGTGAGACACTTTTAATCCTTGGAAAAGGAGATGAAGTCTATCAAGAGTTTAAGGATAAAAAAATAGCATTTGATGATCGTGAAGTTGTACGAGAGATTATAAAAGAGAAATTTAATAGATAATTAAATACAATTACCCAAGTGCGCAAGCCCTCTGTAAAAGAGGCGTTAGCGTCAAGCGTAGCATGAGGAGTTTTTGCTTCTTGTGCACAACTAAACAATATAGGGGAGCAATATGGGAATACCACAACCAGCATTTTATATATTTAAATGTGAACAATCGGCACCTCCAGGGATGCCAAAGCCAAGCTGTGTCAATGAAAATACAAGAGATCTTTTTCAACATTTGGGGATGAAATTGATGGAGAAAGGTTTGATAGCTACCGTGCAACCAATCAGAACGGGTTGTCTCAATCGTTGTCAACAAGGACCCGTGATGTTGGTAGAACCTGGGCATCATATGTATGTAGAGTTGACAAAAGAGAAGATAGATAGAATCATTGATGAACATATCATCGGTGAAGAACCAGTGCGTGAATATCTCATCTCTGAAGAGTTTTGGGATGAAGCGATAAGCCCAGCAAAAATGATGAAAATGGCAGGAAAATAGTATCATGACAATTACGATGCTCTATAGTAAGCTCCATCGTGCAACGATTACAGATGCTAATCTCAACTATGTAGGTTCTATCACCATAGATAGAGATTTGATGGATGCAGCAGCGCTTCGTGTAGGACAGAAGGTAGATATCGTCAATGTCAATAATGGTGAACGATTTTCGACCTATGTTATCGAAGGGCAACGCGGTAAGCATGAGATGTGTCTCAATGGTGCAGCCGCGCGTAAAGCAGCTATTGGAGATCGCGTGATTGTTATCGCTTATGCGAGTATGACGCTAGAAGAGGCAGATAGTTTTAAACCACATATCGTTCTTTTAAATGAAAAAAATGAGATAGATGGGACAAAAGATCATGTTTGAGGGAATGGATTTTTCAAAGATGGGTGATATGCTTGAAAAAGTACAAGCTGATGCCAAAAAGATGCAAGAAGAGAGTGCAAAGAAAGAATTTACAACCAAAAGTGGTGGAGGACTTGTCACCGTGACTGCCAATGGTGTAGGTGAGATTATCGATATCATGATAGATGATTCACTACTTGAAGATAAAGATTCTTTGCAGATTCTTCTCATCTCTGCTGTCAATGATGTATTGCAGATGGTTGAGAGTGAAAAGAAATTGGCCGCGTCAAAGATGATGGGTGGCTTTACTGGCATGCCAGGATTTGGAAGCTAGAGGGTTTTTTTGAATAATAAAGCATTATTAAAAAATTTTGAAGCATACTTACGCGAGAATCTTCTTACTGTAGAGAGTTTTCATCCTCACTTTCAAAAAGCACAAGAACAGATGTTTGACGCGGGTGGTAAACGCTTTCGTCCGCTTTTGCTGCTCAATGTTGTAGAGTGCTATGAACCCCAACTTGTTGAAAATAGTATGCGTGTTGCACTTGCTATAGAGATGCTTCATACTTACTCACTCATTCATGATGATTTACCCACCTTTGATGATGCACCACTGCGACGAGGGTGTGAAACACTGCATGAGAGTTATGATGAAGTGACTGCAACACTAGTGGGTGATGCACTCAATACTGATAGTTTTTATATCTTGGCTACGGCTGCACTGCGTGATGATGTGAAGATTGCTTTGATTAAAGTATTTGCTGAAAATGCTGGGGCAAAGGGGATGGTTTTAGGACAGGCGATTGATTGTTTTTTTGAAGATAAAAAACTCTCCCTTGACGAATTGACTTTTTTACATATTCATAAGACGGCGAAGCTTATCGCTGCTTCTTTACAGATGGGTGCCATTATCGTCAATTTACCCAAAGAAAAAGAGAACTTACTTTATGAAATAGGTTTAAAAATAGGGCTTTTATTTCAAGTGCAAGATGATATCATTGACGCGACACAAACTGCCAAAGAAGCTGGTAAACCTACATCTAACGATGCAGCGAAAAATTCCTTCACAAATCTCCTTGGCGTAGAAGGTGCGAGAAAAGAGAAAGAGAGAATTATAGAGGATATCTATAAGGATTTCGCGAAACTTGATGACGATTTAAAAGATAGATTGACTATCATGATAGAGAAATATTTTAACTAAGGAAACAGACAAATGCAAGATAAGCAGTTGCTTACAAAGATGGCAAACACGATTAGATTTTTATCCGCAGATATGGTACAAGAGGCTTCCTCAGGACATCCTGGAGCGGCAATGGGATTGGCTGATATAGTAACAGTATTGACAGAGCACTTAAATCACAATCCAAAAAATCCAAAATGGCTCAATCGTGATAGACTTGTCTTCTCAGGAGGGCATGCTTCAGCACTCATATATGCTTATTTGCATTTGACAGGGTATGATATATCTCTTGATGACTTAAAGAATTTTAGACAATTTGAGAGCAAAACACCAGGGCATCCTGAGTATGGAGAGGTACCTGGTATCGAAGTAACAACTGGCCCACTAGGGCAAGGTGTGGCAAATGCTGTTGGTTTTTCTATGGCATCAAAGTATGCAGCCAATTTACTCAATAGTGAAACAGCCAAGCTCATAGATCATAAAGTCTATTGTCTTTGTGGTGATGGTGATTTGGAAGAGGGGATTTCGTACGAGGCTTGTTCTCTAGCAGGGCATCAGGGACTTGATAATCTTATCATGATATATGATAGCAATAAAATCACGATTGAGGGTTCTACAGATATCTCAATCTCTGAGAATATTAAACAGCGATTTGAAGCACAGGGTTGGAAAGTATATCGCATCGATGGACATAACTATAAAGAGATAGACCAAGTGCTTTGTGAGTTAAAAGAGAAGCAACATAAGCCCTCTTTGATTATCGCAGAGACTATCATTGGTAAGGGTGCTATTACACTAGAGGGTAAAGCGGTAACACATGGTGCACCACTAGGTGATGCAGAGATTGCAGCATCTAAAAAAGCCCTTGGATTTGATCCTGAGGAAAAATTTGCTATACCAGCAGAAGTAGAAGCACGATTTAAGGGAGCGATAGAGCGGGGAGATATCGCTGAAAGAGCATGGAATAAGCTACTGCTTGATACACCTCTTGCAGAACAAAATGCTACGCTCAAAGCCTTGCAAAATCCTGATTTTTCTCGTATAGAGTGGCCAAGCTTTGAAGAGGGTTCTAAAGTTGCGACGCGCGATAGCAATGGTCAAATCCTCAATGCCTTAGCAAAAGCACTACCTAGTTTTATCGGAGGTTCTGCAGATTTAGCACCTTCCAATAAAACGACACTTAAAAATATGGGAGATTTCCCGCATGGCAAAAATGTTCATTTTGGAATTCGTGAACATGCGATGGGTGCTATTTCTAATGCGATGAGTCTTTATGGACTGTTTATCCCATTTTCAGCAACTTTCTTTGTCTTTTCTGACTATATGAAACCCGCGGTGAGATTGGCGGCGTTGATGCGTTTGAAACACTATTTTATCTGGACACATGATAGTATCGGTGTTGGAGAAGATGGACCGACACACCAACCAATCGAACACTTAACACAATTTCGTGCACTGCCTAACTTTTATACTTTCAGACCAGCAGATGCGACTGAAAATATTGCATGTTGGAAGAAAGCTTTAACACTTGATGCTCCTTGTGGATTTGTCCTCTCTCGTCAAGGGCTGACAACACTCAAAGCTAAAGTCGATGTGGGTGATGCGAGTCGTGGTGGATATATGATTAAAAAGCGAGAGGGTGCTAGCGTGACATTGATGGCAACAGGTAGTGAAGTGATGCCTTGTTTGCAAGCTGCTTGTCACCTAGAGCTTGCAGGAATCAAAGCAAATGTTGTTTCTGTGCCTTGTATGGAACTGTTTAATGAGCAAGAAAGTAGCTATCATGATAAGGTGATAGACAAATCGACTAAGGTGCTTGCCGTAGAGGCTGCTTCAGGCATTGAGTGGTATCGCTATGCTGATGAAGTGCTTGGTATGGATCATTTTGGTGCTAGTGGTGATGCAAATATCCTCTTTAAAGCGTTTGGGTTTACTATCAAAGGTATCAAGCAGAGAGTGTTTGATATGTTGGGAACATCTTACATAGAAACAGAAATTGATAACTGCAAGATATAATTTTATAGAGTAGGCAAAATTTTTTGCCTACTCTCCTTCTCTACGATTAAGATAAATGACAAAATACTTCATATCTTTCAAAAAACTTTTAAAAAAACTGTAAAATTTATTTATAAATTGACGATATAGAAATAGAACTAAATAGTTACAAATAGAAAATATATTAAATATATTCAATTTTAAGACTTATTTAGTTAGATTATTTAATAATATAGATATTTTAGATAATTTTAAATTTTAAGACAGAATAAAAGTAAAAGTAATATAATTATTACCTTTACGATTAAAGGTGCATATTTTTTATGAAAACAATCAACTTTTTGACTAGCCATTTTTTACCTGAAAATACTGCAGGAACAAATCGTGTCCTGTCGTATGTAAAAGAGCTAGAAAAAAATTATAAAGTCAATGTTGTTTGTATCACAGAACGGGGTAAACCACAAACAAAAGAAAAAGTCTCTTTTTCTGAAAATATAGATGTCTATTATGTCAATCAAAGAGATTATAATGCTGAAAAGTTTTTCTCTCGTGCGCTTTGGGAGATATTTTTTACACGCAAACTTGTGAGTCGTGCTAATAGACTTGATGCTGATATCACCGTGGCGACTTCTCCTTTTATGTTTATCATCCCTATGTTAGCTTTGCTGGGTAAGGGAAAAAAGATTATCGATATACGAGATATAACTTGGGAATATATAGAGGGAAGTAGTAAATTTAAGCGCCTTTTAAAGAGTGCGATTTCAAAACTCATGCAAACCTCTATAGATGCCTATGATTTTGTCTCTGTGACGAATAATTTTGAAAAAGAGTGGGTCGAAAAACATACCAAAAATCGCGATATTGAACAGATAGCCAATGGCATAGAACTACAAAAATTTGAAGAACTTTCCCAAGTAAAAATCAATCATGATATCCCTTTTACAATTACTTATATAGGCAATATCGCTGTGGGACAAAATGTCCAGATTTTAGTCGATGGAGCCAAAGATTTACCAGATGTGAAAGTCAATATCGTCGGAGAGGGCACGAAGTATAAATCACTCAGAGAACATGTTAAGAAAAATAACATCACAAATGTAGAGTTCTTTGGAAAAGTGCATCGTGATGAGATTTTAAAATTTTATGAAAATACAAGTGTATTGTACGCGCAACTTGATGAACATTTTAAAACAGCGATGCCCTCTAAGCTTTATGAGTATGCTTCTACAGGATTACCGATACTCTATGGTGGAATTGGTGAAGCAGTGAAGTTTGTGGATAGGTTGGAAAATGCGGTGTCAATTTTACCCAATAAACCAGAGTTGGTCAAAGAGGCTATCATGATAATGAAAGAGAAAAAGTATGAAATATCAGAGAAAAACAGACAAATAGTGAAAGAAAATTTCATTAGAGAGAAACAGAGTGCCAAATTGGTCGATGTAATAGAAAAATTAATTTAAGGGGAGTAGAGAGAATGAATATTTTAGTCAATGGCGGTGCAGGGTATATAGGAAGTCATGTAGTCAAACAACTCGGCGAAGAGGGTGGACACAATATCACAATCGTGGACAACTTGGTGACAGGGTTTGAAGATGCTATCACTTATGGAAATTTTATCAAGGCAGATTTGAGTGATTATGATGTTGTGGATAAAATCTTTGCGGAAAATGATTTTGATGCGGTAATCCATTTTGCGGCAAGTTTAGTCGTGCCTGAGAGTGTGAGCGATCCTTTGAAGTACTATATGAATAATACAGCAAATACCGCTAATGTGATTCGTTGTTGTATCAAACATAATGTCAATAAATTTATCTTCTCTTCTACAGCTGCAACATACGGGGAACCTGACGCTGAATTTATCCCAGTCAATGAAGAGTGCCCAACTTCTCCTATCAATCCGTATGGTTCTTCCAAACTGATGAGTGAGACGGTTTTAAAAGATACAGCATTTGCATTTCCTGATTTTAAATATGTCGTCTTTAGATACTTCAATGTAGCTGGAGCGAGTAATGATGGTAAAATTGGACAATCTACCGAGGGTGCAACGCATCTCATCAAGATAGCTGCAGAGACAGCGTGTGGCAAACGGGATAAGATGTTTGTCTTTGGTGATGATTATGATACAGAAGATGGTACTTGTATCAGAGATTATATCCATGTAGAAGATTTGGCGTCTGCGCACTTAAAAGGGTTAGAGTTTTTAAATGAGGGCAATGAATCAAATACTTTTAACTGCGGTTATGGGCATGGCTATTCTGTACTAGAAGTACTTGACACGATGCGAAAAGTATCAGGGGTTGATTTTGTAGCTGAAGTGAAAGAACGCCGTGCCGGTGATCCTTCTATTTTGATTTCAGATAATTCAAAAATTAGAAAAGTGATGGATTGGAATCCTCAATATGATGACCTAGAACTCATCTGTAAAACAGCTTTAGAATGGGAGAAAAAACTATCATGATAAGTAATAAACATATCACAACTATACCTTTCTTGGCAAGTGCCAAAGCTTCAGTGAGAGGAATTTCAAGGGAGCTTTGCTCTCTTGAAAGGAGATAATAAAATGAAAAAAGTGATGTTGGTGTTTGGCACGCGTCCAGAAGCGATTAAAATGGCCCCTTTGGTAAAGGCATTTCAAGCTTCATCTGATTTTGAAACAGTCGTGTGTGTTACAGCACAACATAGAGAGATGCTCGATCAAGTGCTTAATCTTTTTGAGATTGTTCCTGAGTATGACTTGGATATTATGAAGCCTGGGCAGGATTTATATGATGTGACGGCGAATATCCTTTTAGGATTAAAGCCTATTTTTGAAGAGGCAAAGCCTGATGTTGTATTGGTGCATGGTGATACAGCCACAACACTTGCGACTTCTTTAGCTGCCTATTATCAAAAGATAGCAGTAGGGCATGTGGAAGCGGGACTTAGAACCAACAATGTTTACTCCCCATGGCCAGAAGAGGGTAATCGTCAAGTGACAGGAAGACTCTCTACTTATCATTTTGCGCCAACTGATGAGAGTCAAGCTAATCTTTTAAAAGAAAATGTCGATGTAGCTCATGTAATCGTTACAGGTAATACTGTGATTGATGCATTACTAACGGTTGTTTCTAAAATCGAGTCTGATAAAGCCTTGGATCAAAGTTTGGAAGCATTCATCGTTGAAAAGGGTTACGCTGTCAATAAATCAAAAAGATTGATTTTGGTGACAGGACATAGAAGAGAGAATTTTGGTCAAGGATTTTTAAATATCTGTGAAGGGCTTAAAGCGTTGGCTTTGGAGTATCCAGATGTAGATATCGTCTATCCTGTACATCTCAATCCAAATGTTCAAAAGCCAGTCAATGAGATTTTATCAGATGTGGACAATGTCTATTTGATTCCACCGCTGGATTATGAGCCTTTTGTATATCTGATGCATAAGTCTTACTTTATCTTGACTGATAGTGGCGGGATTCAAGAAGAGGCACCAAGCCTTGGAAAGCCCGTGCTTGTCATGAGAGATACGACGGAGCGTCCTGAAGCTGTAGAAGCAGGGACTGTAAAGCTTGTGGGAACAGATAAAGAGAAAATCATTTCTGAGTGTAAGATACTTTTAGATGATGAAGAAGCCTATAAAGTAATGTCAAAATCACACAACCCTTATGGGGATGGTAAAGCTTGTGAACGCATAGTTTCATATTTAAAAGGGAAGTAGAGATGGAAATTAAAAAGATTTGTGTTATAGGTTTGGGATATATTGGGTTGCCAACGGCGTCATTGCTGGCAAATCGTGGGTATCAAGTGCATGGTGTGGATGTGGTGCAATCAACAGTGGATACGATTAATCAAGGAAAGATTCATATCGTTGAGCCTGATTTAGATACTTTTGTGCAATCAGCGGTGAATTCAGGTAAATTAGTAGCGAGTACAACAGCGACGGAGGCAGATGTCTTTATCGTAGCGGTACCAACGCCATTTAAAGATAATCATGTGCCAAATATCGACTATATCGTCTCTGCGACTAAAGGGTTAGCGCCATTTGTGAAAGAGGGAAATATCGTCATTTTGGAATCAACTTCTCCTGTGGGTACAACAGACATTATGGAGCAGACGCTCAAAGATGCGGGTGTGGATACAACACATATCCACTTTGCACACTGTCCTGAGCGTGTACTTCCGGGTAGAATCATGCATGAACTCGTTGCCAATGATAGAATCGTAGGTGGCACAACAGAAGTGGCAACAAGATTGACAGCGGAATTTTATCGTAATTTTGTGACAGGTGCGGTACTTGAGACAGATGCTAGAACGGCTGAGATGGCAAAATTGACAGAAAATAGTTTTAGAGATGTCAATATCGCATTTGCCAATGAACTCTCAATGCTTGCTGGTAAATTTGGTATCGATGTATGGGAATTGATAGATCTTGCCAATAGACACCCAAGAGTGAACATCCTTCAACCTGGTTGTGGTGTAGGTGGGCACTGTATCGCGGTGGATCCTTGGTTTATCGTGGATGCTGCTCAAGGTGATGCAAAAATCATCAAAGCAGCGCGTGAAGTCAATGACTATAAAACTGAGTGGGTCATCGAAAAAGTTAAAAATGCAGCTTTAGAGTTTGAAAAAGCACATGGTAAAAAAGCAAAAGTTGCTTGTATGGGGCTTGCTTTTAAACCAGATATTGATGATTTAAGAGAATCGCCTGCGCTTTATATCGCGCAGAGATTACAAGCTGATGATGTTGAAGTTTTGGCAGTTGAGCCAAATATTGAGTCACATCCTGATTTTAATGTGGTTGATCATAAAGAGGCTGTAGCCTCTGCGGATATCGTCGTATTTTTAGTCGCGCATAAAGAATTTTTAGATATTGAAGTTGAAGCGCCTAAAGTAGAACTTAGTTTTTGTAAATTAGAAGATAGAAGAAAAGAGAAGAGATAGGTGATAGGGAAAC
>CAZCUH010000009.1:15312-22026 GCA_964501795.1 uncultured Sulfurospirillum sp. | reverse complement strand
TTGTGGCACAACAGACACTTTAAACATACCATCAGAAAATCCTACAACACAGGTATCCGATACATCAAGCATCTCTCAATCTACTACAAAAGAGACAAAGACACCGCCTGCTATACCAGCTGATAATAGTACTTTTCAAGCAATTCATACGCTCATTGCTTACGCAAACAAAGGAATTATTTCGGATGCCACCTACATCTGTGTGGGAGATAGTACCCGTGCCGAGTCAAACCATGAAGGTCAATATCTCTTTTATCAACTCGAAGATACACTCAGAACCTACAATGTCACCTCTCACCTTTTAGCCAGAGCAGGTCATGAAGCGAAACAATTTAATGACGAAATAGCCACACCTACTTGGGAAGATGTCGTCTCTTACATCCCACAAGAGGGAGACCATACAATAGTTGATATCTCTTTAGGTATCAATGATTACTGGAATCATCATGATTACAGAATAAAGAGAGATTTAAAAGAAGCCATTTTAAAGATAAAGGCCCAAAGACCAAAAACACATTTTGTTTTAAGCGTCCCTGATCGTGATTATGCTAATGACCAAATGACAAATTTTCTAAATACTATCTATAAAGAACTCTCCCATGAGTTACATATACCACTCAATAATCTCATAGATGATTTGATGCCTACCAAAGCAGAGACGCCTTATAGCTGGTACAGAAATGATGGTTTTTATGTACATTTATCAAGAGAGGGACAAGCCGTAGTGGCGAAGTATATTTTAAACAATATGCTACCCTAGCCTTTAGAGGTGCCCTTTAATCTTCTCCAACCATTCATCAAGCGTCTTCTCAAACCCCATACCGCTTGATGTATAAAACTTCACCTCTTTTTTCAAATAGTTCTGTTTCACCCAGCCATTGTAATCATGGGGATAGAGATAGCCTTTAGGACTAGGGCTTTTTAGTGTATCTGGCACCTCTAGGCGTGGTTCATTTTCTATATAGGAGAGTACACTGTTTATCGCTTTATAGGCAGCATTGGACTTGGGTGAGGAGGCAAGATAGATGACACATTGAGAGAGGATGATGCGACTCTCAGGATAGCCAATCTTAGAAGTAGCATTTTGCGTGCTTACAGCGAGGTTTAAAGCGTTGGGATTGGCATTGCCTATATCTTCACTAGCCAAGATCACTAAACGCCTTGTGATGAATTCTACGCTCTCGCCACCATCTATGAGCCGTCCTAGATAATATAGCGCAGCATCCACATCGCTCCCTCGTATACTTTTTATCATGGCAGAGGCTAAATTGTAGTGGCTATCATCGCTACTCATACCATCTTTTAACATCGTTGGACGCAGAGATTTCAGTGTATCAAGGGTGATGTGATTGTCCACTTTGATGGCAAATTCCAAGAGATTGAGCAAGGCACGACTATCTCCTGCTGAAGAGTGGATGAGATAGGCTTTTGCCTCTTCATCGATGACAAAAGATACCTCCCTTTGTGCTTTTTCAACAAGCGCAGAGAGTGCATCAAAAGAGAGGGGCTTAAACTCAAAAAGCAAAGAGCGAGAACGAATCCCCGCAGTCAAAGAGAAGTAAGGGTTTTCCGTCGAAGCGCCTATCATGATAGCCTCATTATTCTCCATAGGGATAAGCAGGACTTCTTGTTGTGTCTTGCTGAGACGATGCACCTCATCGATAAAAATGACAGGTTTTACCAAAGCCCCTTTATGCGTTGTAAATATCTTTCTAAATTGCTCTACCTTCAAACTCGTCGCATCAAGTTCATAAAAAGGGGCATCCAACTCACTAGCAATAATCTTCGCCATCGTCGTTTTGCCAGTACCAGGAGGGCCATAAAAAAAACAGTGGGGCATTTGCCTCTTTTTCAGTAGCTTGTAAAAGGCTGCATCAGGTGAAACAAGATGTTCTTGCCCTATCACCTCTTCAATCGTCTTAGGGCGAAAGTAACGAGAAAGATTTTGCATCTTAAGCCTGTTCTTTTCTTTCTTGTCGCTTGGATTTTATCTTGGAAAGTTTGATACCTTCTATAAAAGTGTGCAAAGAGTGATACTCTCCTTTAGAGAGAAAGCGATGTTTACCAGGTTTTAGCGTATCAAGGCTAATTCCTCCAAACTCAACACGCTTCAAATCTGTCACTTCCGCATCAAAATAACCAAAAAATCGTCTAAGTTCTCTATTTTTCCCTTCAGAGATAGTGACACGAAGGCGTGAATAATTTGGCGTATCTTTGATGATTTTATAGTCGATAAAAGGTTTAAAATCCATAGAGATGATTTTCGTATGTGAATGTGCACCTTTTGTCGCTACATCTGCATGAAGTCCGCGTTTCATCGCCTCTTGCATCGCATCTGTCACATGCCCTTTGATTTTGAGATAATAGACTCTCTCTAAATCACTCTCCATCAGTATCGTTGCCACTTCAGGCGAATCGGTCAAAAGCAAAAGCCCTTCACTAGCAAAATCCAAACGCCCTACGGGTAGATAGTGATGATAGCGTTTTGAAAAGTTATCAAAGATAGTCTTTCGACCACGGTCATCTCGCTTGGTAACGAGTTCGCCTTTTTGTTTATTGTAAACCAAAACAGTAAACTCATTTTTACGATGCACAAACTGCCCATTGAGATAGACTTTATCACCTTTGTAAACTTTTTTAGAGAGGTCATCTATCACGACACCTTTCATCTTCACCCGTCCCTCTTGGATGAGTTTATCTGCATCACGGCGGGAGTATTTTGTGTTGTGAGATAAAAACTTATTGAGTCTTATCCCCTCATCTTCATGTTGCATTATTGTATTCCTGCTTCCACCAAATCATGTATATGCAATACACCTTTGATGATTTTATTTTCATCTGTGATGACGAGATGCTGGAGTTTATGTTGCTCTACTATCTTTATCGCATCACTCGCGAGTATGTTTTCATCTGTGATAAAACGCGGCGTTTTTGTTGCATAATCAAAAACAGCATTGTCCAATGAAAATCCCTCTTGCATCAGTGCGCGTCTGAGATCTCCATCACTTAGCACACCCTCTAGCTTACCCTCTTTATCAGCTATCAGTACATTTCCCAAGCGCCCTTGGCTCATCACTACGATGGCATCTTTGAGCTTTGTATCTGCTCTAACAATTGGCAAATCCATACTTCTCATGATATCTTTGATTTTGATAAAGAGTTGCTTTCCTAAACTCCCACCGGGATGAAAGGAGGCAAAATCCTCTTTTTGAAAATCTCTTTTTTTCATCAAACAGACTGCCAAAGCATCACCTAGCGCCATAGTCAGCGTCGTCGAAGAGGTAGGTGCCACACCCAAAGGACAGGCTTCTTTATCTATCATGATAGATAAAAAACTATCGCTATATCTGCCAAGCGTGGAATTTTTATCTTTTGCCATACCTATGAGAGGGATATCTAAGCGTTTGATATGGGGAAGTATCTTGGTAAGTTCTTCACTCTCTCCACTATAAGAGATTGCCAAGACAGCATCGTCTTTGCCAATCATACCCAAGTCACCATGCATCGCTTCTGTGGGATGCAAGAAAAAGCTACTTGTCCCTGTACTAGCAAATGTTGCTGCCATTTTGGAAGCAACGAGTCCGCTTTTCCCTACTCCCGTGATGATTAGTTTACCTTTGATATCACAGATGCGTTCTACAATGTCATCTATCTCTTCACCAAGCCGTGAACTAGCATATTCTAGTTCTCTAGCTTCTGTTAAGAGTACCTCTTTGGCAATTTCATTGTAGTTCATCTGCGCTCCTTATACGAGGAATATGGTCGGCACTATTGTAGGGTATTTTTTCTTTTTTCTAAATACATGTTTTCTCACCACTTGTCTGAGTGCATTTTCAATCACTCTTTGATCACCCAAGGCACTTTCATCAGCATTGATGAGATATTGATCGAGGATATCTTCAATCTCTTTGGAGAAAGCTTTATCACGGCGATCAGGGACGATACCATAAGTTCTAACCACCAATTTTCCAACCAATTTTTTGGTTTGCTTAGAGATTTGTGCCACTATCATGACAACACCAGAATCTGCTAGATTTTGTCTATCGGTGATGACATCATCATCAATCTTTTTATTGAGTTGATTATCTATGTAGGTTTTTCCTGCTTTGACTGTGCCTACTTTTTTGACATATCTTGGTGTGATTTCTACTTGATCACCATCTGACATGAGGAAAGTATTGCGAGGATCTACACCACAAGCAATCGCTGTTTTCCGATGTTGGAAGATATGATTGTATTCACCATGAATTGGCAAGAAGAATTTTGGCTTTAAGAGGCGTATCATCAATTTTTGTTCCTCTTGTGCCGCATGTCCACTCACATGAATCTCACTAAAATCCTGATATGCCACCGAAGCACCTGCTTTGATGAGATGATTCATCACACGAGAAACACTTGCTTCATTACCTGGAATCGCTTTTGCTGAGATGATGATTTGATCTGTTGGCTTGATATTGATATGTCTATGCTCATTAATCGACATACGATAGAGCGCTGACATCGACTCTCCTTGTGAACCAGTGGTGACAATCAAAACTTCATTGTCGCTATATTTGTTCACTTCATGCGGATCGATAAAGATTCTTCTATCGAGATCTACATACCCTAACTCCATCGCAATTTCAAGGTTTCTCTCCATAGATCGCCCTATCACACAGACTTTTCTATTGTATTTGAGTCCATGCTCAATGGCTTGAAACACCCTATGAATATTGGAAGAGAAAGTGGACATAATCACCCGCCCTTTTGCCTGTGAAAAGATACGGTCAAAAGTCGGTCCAACAGTCGCTTCAGACTTCGTAATCCCTGGCTTGTAAGAGTTTGTACTATCTGAAAGTAGTGCGATAACACCTTTCTCTCCATAGTGCGCATAACGATGCAAATCTGTTGGATATCCATCTATTGGTGTATGGTCAATTTTAAAATCACCCGTATGGATAATGGTTCCCATCTCTGTTGTAATCGCCATCGAAGAGGCATCGATGATAGAGTGTGTGACATGCATCCACTCTATCTCAAAATCATTTCCTATCTTATAGACTTTTCTTTTTTGGATAGGTCGAAAGTAACTTTTCTCTTTTTTAAGCCCATGTTCATTGAACTTATTGGCAATCATCCCTAAAGGCAATGGTGTTCCATAGATAGGAAATTGAAATTGTTTAAAAAAGTATGGTACGGCTCCGATATGATCTTCATGTGCGTGTGTGATGATAACCGCAACGACTTTATGTTTAATCTTTTGGATGTATGAAAAATCTGGTATCAAGATATCGACACCATGCATACTCTCATCAGGAAAACTCATCCCGATATCTATCATGATAGCTTCGTTCTCTGTCTCCATAATCATAAAGTTACCACCGATTTCACCCAAACCACCAAGCGGTGTGATTTTGAGCTTACCTTTGGTATTTGTATCTACTTTATTAAAGCACTCCAAAGCCTCTTTACGCACACGCTTATTGGCTGCGATGGCTTCTTTCATATCTAATTCCCACTGCTCATTTCCTAATTTTGCAGAAAATTTTTGTGGTCTTCGGTTTCTATTGTTACCACCTTTTTTAGGGCGGTTGTTGTTTCTATTTTGATTGTTTGACCCCTGACCTTGAGGACGATTTCCTTGAGGTTTGTTTTGTCCTTTAGGACGGTTATTTTGTGGTCTATTTTCTCTTTTTTGTCCTTCATTTGCAGAGATATGTGTTACTTTAGCGCCTTCTACTTTTGGCACATTACTGTTTTGGTCGTTATTTTCAGCCATGTATAGTTCCTTATTATTTTAAATTTTTAAACAATAAGTGATATTTGGAGATTGGGAGTTGATGTGGGCGTATGTTTTGGAGCAGCTCTAAATCCTCAAAGCAAGCAAGAATGGACGCTTTAGAAGCCATCTGTTGTAAGTTTTTATAAAGGGTTTTTCTAGGTGCCACAAAGGCTACCTTGAGAAATCCTTGAAACTTTTTATACTCCTCTTGGGAGTCAAACAGACCTTCACCATCGTCATTTTTCACAAACTCAGTGGTTTTCACTAACTTTAAAACAGCAGAAGTGACTTTTGGTGCAGGGTCGAAACATTCGGCTCCTACATCAAACAGTACTCTTGCTTTTGCGATACTATTTGCCAAGATAGCCAAGCCAGAAAATTCTTTTTCTTCTGCTTTGGCAGCAAACTTCACGGCTACCTCTTTTTGTACCATCACCAAGATAGATTTGCACTTGTTGTCAGCAAGCGCTCTTAGTATGATATTTGTCGCAACATAGTATGGCAAATTTGCAACAAGATGATACTCTTCATCAAGGAGTGAATCTTCACCCCAAGCTTCAAGCACATCTGTGCACGCTAATGTCAAATGTTTTGAAGAGAGTTCATCAGAGAACTTCTCTCGCAAAACATCACATAACTCTAAGTCAATCTCAAAAGCTACTACTTTCTCACAAGTTGCTAGTAACTTTTGTGTCAAATCACCTAAGCCAGGTCCAATTTCAACGACAGTACGCGTATCTTTGGGCTTCGATTGGATGATCTTTTCTAATACTGACTCATCTTTTAAAAAATTTTGACCAAATTTTTTCTTTGCTTTTATCAAGACTCGCCTTTATAGAGTTAAAGAGTATATCTCATTTTTTCTTATAATTTTATAAGTTAAACTAAAAGTATTAAACTAATTTACAGAATGTGAATTTATTTTAAAATATTGTACTATATTTGTATTAATA
>CAZCUH010000009.1:10978-15212 GCA_964501795.1 uncultured Sulfurospirillum sp. | reverse complement strand
CCTCCTATTATCATGATAGCGTAAAAGTCGATATACTATTATCATGAAAAATAAAAATATACTCGTCATAGGTGGCGCAAATATCGAATATATCTTAAAAAGCAAGTTGCCTATTGTGCAAGGAAGTAAAAACTTTGTTGAGATAGAAGAACTATTTGGGGGCAGTGGTGTGAACTATAGTTTGCGTCTGCTGCACTATGAAGAGAGGGTTATCCCTCTTTTGTTTGTCGGTGATGATAGCACGGGAGAGCAGATTTATGCAAAATTTGCACCCTTTGGCATCGATAAAGAAAAATTCTTTGTACCCGCTTTGCAAACACCTCGATCCACTATCATTGTAGAGGGTACGCATAGAACTATCCTCTCGCAAGATGCCAACAAAACCAACATATTTCAGCCATTTCTACAACAGCGATGCAAAGAGATTGCTACTGTTGGAGCAGTCATCATCGGACACATTCACAATGATAGAAAAGAGATCAATCAACAGCAAGATAGACTAAGTTCTCTCTATATTCTAGAGTATTTTAAGAGCGCGAAAGAGACACTTGTATATGCAAATTTTGGTGCTTCACAGCTAGAATATGGATTTGATTTTTGGAAAACACATCTCTGTAAAATTGATATCTTTCAACTCAATATCTATGAATTGCGAGCATTTTTGGATGGGGGTCAATCTTGTAATCTTGCTTGTCTGATTCAAAAAATACAAGATTTGGGGATTCATATGATTATCACGCTCGATCAATTTGGTGCCATCGGTATCATGAAAGGGGATAAAAAGAGGATTTTTATGGCTCGTCCTATCAATGATACAGAAAATTTTGTAGATTCGACTGGTGCAGGAGATGCCTTTTGTGCGGGGATGGTCTCGGTGCTGAAAGGAGATAAAAATTTCTCACAAGCGCATTTTATGAAAGCTATGGAGAGGGGAAGAAGCTGGGCTAGTTATGCTTGCAACTCCTATGGTGGCGCCAATAACTGCCCCTCCAAAGAGCAAATCACCCGCTATCATGATGAAAAAAGCAAGGACAATGCAGTCGTCGTCTATCATGATGAAGCGATGCGTGACCTCATCGCTTTGATGGATTCTATGTTAAAAAAGTAACTTTCAACTTTTAATAGACATAATATCTATTGATTTACTTGACATTAAAAAATAATTCTGTTATGATTTCCTTAACAAGCATACAAAAGGAAAAAATATGACACAAACATGTCCTATATCACAAAGACGCATCGATAGCCAAGTCGTAAGAACTATCTCTGTTTTTATCGCACTTATCACTGCGCTATATCTGTTTACTTCAAATATCATCTTTATCTATCTATTATTGATAGACTTTTCACTACGCCTCTTTCGGCACAATCAATACAGCCCCCTCTTTCAACTCTCACTTGTTCTCTTGCGTCTATTGAATATTCCACCTCGCATGAGCGATGAAGCACCCAAACGCTTTGCCCTCTATCTTGGTTGGGGTATGTCTATCATGATAGTGTTGTCTATCGCTTTGCATTTGGAAGTGTTGGCGACTTCATTCATCCTCGTTTTATTCTCTTGTTCACTGCTTGAGATGCTTTTTGAGTTTTGTGTAGGTTGTAAAGTATATCAATATCTCCAAAGATTTTCTAAGGGGCAAACTTGTTAGGACTCTCTACAAAAACCCTTTATGCCGTCGCCGCACTCAATGCGCTTGCCTTGCAAAATAGTGACAAAGCAATCAAAATAAAAGAGATAGCCAGCCTCGCAAATATCCCGCAAAATTTCTTAGAGCAGATTTTACTCTCTCTGAAAAAATCAGGTATTCTCATCAGTATCAAGGGGGCACATGGTGGCTATAAACTGGCTCGTTCGCTTGATGATGTGACGCTAGCAGAGATTGTAGAGATTCTTGAAGATGGTTATTTTCACACTGCTTGCAAGAGCGAAGACCCTGCATTGGAACTTTTTTGGGAAGATTTAGGAGAGAAAATTTATCAAGATTTTGATATTTCTCTCTCTACACTTACAGATTATCATCGTAAAATAGATAAAATATTGGACTTTAGTATATGAAAAATTTTGAAGATTTTAACACATTTTTAGTACAACATATAGGCTCCAAAACTGCTGCCATAGCCCCTACTATCACGCCTTCTGCTGCCTATGGATATGCAGACGCCCAAGAGGCAGAGGGTATCTTTTCTGGATCGATTCAAAATCCTCTCTATGCCCGTATGGGTAATCCTACAAATAGTAAATTAGAATCACTCATGACTGCCCTAGAAGGGGGCAATGCTGCTATCGCAACTTCTTCGGGAATGGGAGCAATCGCGATGGTATTGACTGCTTTTTTAGAGCAGGGTGATAGCTTACTTTGTGTAGGTGGGTTTTTTGGTGGTACTTATACACTCGTCAATGAAACACTTGCACGCTTTGGCATCAACGCTGATTTTTGTGATGTAGATGCACTTTCGCTTATAGAAGAGAAACTCTCCTTGGGTGTCAAAGCACTCCTTATTGAGAGTGTAGGCAACCCAAATCTCAAACTTCCTCCTTTGCAAAAAATCATCGACTTATGCAAGCGATACAACACCCTTATCATCGTGGATAATACACTCACTCCGCTACTCGTTCAACCACTGAAGATGGGCGCTGATGTCGTGGTATATTCAAGTACCAAGATTATCTCTGGACATAGTGGAGCACTTGGGGGTATCGCCATTTTTCGAGAAGTAACAGCAGAGGATAAACTCCATCATGATAAGTATAGCGCGATACATCCTATCTTGCAAAAAGCCAAACAAAAAGCCTTTTTAGCGATATGTAAAAAACGGGCATTGCGAGATTTTGGTATGACTGCCAATGCCTTTGGCTCATTTCTCACCCTCTTAGGCTTGGAGACCTTAGCACTGCGTACACAGCGGGTCAATCACAATGTAGAGATCCTTGCAAAACAGCTCAATGAAGGATTAAAGCATTGTACAGTACGCCATCCCTCTTTGGCCAATCATGAGCATCATGATAGATATAAAAGCGATTACGCACAGGGATGTGGTTCACTCATGAGTATAGATTGTGGTAGCAAAGAGCGTGCATTTGCTTTGCTCAATCGTAGCACCTTATTGACACAAACAGCCAATGTTGGCGACAATCGTACGCTAGCACTGCATATGCGTAGTACGATTTATAGAGATTTTGATGAGAAACAGTGCCAATTTTTGGGTATTAGTGATGGATTGATACGCATCTCTGTGGGCTTGGAATCTCCTGCTGCTATCGCGCAAGATATCATAGACGCATCATCATGATACGCATGCCAGCTGAGTGGGAGCCGCAAGAGTGTATCTTGATGGTTTTTCCCCATATACAGACAGATTGGGCAGATGATATGCAACGCGCGCAATCTGTTTTTTTGCGTATTGCCTCTTCTATCGCTGCGACACAAAAACTCATCTTGGTCTGTGATGATGTAGAAAAGACAAAGCAGTTCTTCTGTTATCATGATAGGATTTCTTTTGTCTCTTTGCCAAGCAATGACACTTGGATTCGTGATTTTGGTCCTATCAGCGTTTATCATGATGATGTGCGTACGCTGATAGACTTTCAATTCAATGGCTGGGGTGAAAAGTATGAAGCGTCACTTGATAATATGATTACAAAAGCATTACATGACAAGTGGTACTTTGTGCTTTCACCTTTGATTCATACTGATTTAGTACTTGAGGGTGGTTCTATCGAAAGTGATGGAAACACAACGATCATGACTACCAAAAAATGCCTCCTCAATCCCAACCGAAACCCACACCTCAACCAAAAAAAAACAGAAGAAAAGTTAAAAGCACTACTCGGTGTGAAAAGATTTCTCTGGCTTGAACATGGAGAACTAGAGGGCGATGATACAGATGGACATATTGATATGCTAGCACGCTTTGTTGATGAAAGGACGATAGCTTATGTGACATGTGAAAAAGAAGATAGTCATTACGAAGCGCTTAAAAAGATGGAAAAAGAGTTAAAAACATTTCGCACCATTGATAATCAACCTTATCGTTTGATTCCTCTACCTCTTCCTAGTCCTATATATCATGATAAGCAAAGATTACCCGCTAGCTATGCAAATTTTTTGATTACGAACAAAACAGTGCTTTTGCCTATCTATGAGGATTATCATGATAAGCCCATGGTATCGTTATTTAAAAAGTTATTTCCAACAAGAGAGATCATTCCTATCAACGCACTACGGCTGATAGA
>CAZCUH010000009.1:0-10878 GCA_964501795.1 uncultured Sulfurospirillum sp. | reverse complement strand
ATCGGTTTTTCTTCAAAATAAGAATCAGCTTCATAATCAATCAGTGCTATTCCCAACAAAAAAATCACGACCGCCAATAATAAAGTAATCATCGCTGCGGAAAAATATGATGATGCAATGGCGTTTCTTCGTTTTTGTGTATATCTATCATTTGGTTTGTGATGCCAAATATCTCTCACTCTTTTAACTGTCATTCTTTACCCCTAGTGAATATTGATAGGCGTATTTTACGGCATACTTCATTGATATCTTGTTATTTTAAAAAGCTTATTTTTGAAATAAGTAATATTTAAATTATTTAAATATTTTTTGATTATTATTAAATAATAGAATTATTTTGAAGTCTTAAATTCTCCATCTAGATAGAGCCAAATAGTCCCTGATTTGATAAATCGGCTCTTTTCATGCAGTATTCCACTAGATAGTGAAGCTTTAAATGTGACAAATGCATAGGGGGTTTTTTCTTCAAAAGAGAGGATTTCTAAATCTAAAAAATTATTTTTTTGACAAAAGTCCATGATACTTTTTCGCCACTCTTTTTTATTATCATGATAGTCTGGATTGTCGGGATGTGTTGTTTTTATGATATACGCTACTTCACCCACGGCATAAGCACTATATCGTGATTTCATCAAAGTTAATGCATCTTTTGCCCTTGCACCCTTGTGGTATCTTTGGCAGCAATTTTTATATTTTATCTTAGAGCCACAAGGACAGGGCATATTTACACTTATCTTCATAGGGGATATGATACCATAATATCAAAGGATAATCATGGAACATTTTGCAAAACGCATCATCCCCTGTTTGGATGTCAATAATGGTCGTGTTGTTAAGGGTGTCAATTTTGTTGGGCTTCGCGATGCAGGCGATCCTGTAGAGATAGCAAAGCGCTACAATGATGAAGGCGCAGATGAAATCACCTTTTTGGATATCACAGCTAGTCATGAGGAGCGTGACACCATCGTGCATGTCGTTGAGGAGATTGCCAAAGAGGTTTTTATCCCTTTGACGGTAGGTGGAGGCATACGAAAACTAGAGGACATCTACAAGCTTCTCAATGTTGGTTGTGACAAAGTAGGCATCAATTCGGCTGCTATCAAAAATCCAGACTTTATCAATGAAGCTGCAAAACGATTTGGTTCACAATGCATCGTGGTAGCTATTGATGCCAAGCGCACAGGAGATACTTGGCATATCTATTTAAACGGGGGACGCAAAGATACAGGCATCGATGCCATAGCATGGGCAAAAGAGATGGTCGACAGAGGGGCTGGAGAGATTTTACTTACTTCGATGGATGCAGATGGTACCAAAGCGGGCTTTGACAATGAACTCAACCGCCGTATCTCTTCAACAGTCAATGTCCCTGTCATCGCTAGTGGTGGTGCTGGAACGATGGAGCATATGAAAGAAGCTTTTACAAAAGGTGGGGCGGACGCAGCACTAGCAGCCTCGATTTTTCACTTCAAAGAGATAGATATCATGGATCTAAAACACTATCTTCGAGATAACAATATACCAGTAAGGATTTAACTATCATGATAAAATTAACTTTTCCCCTACTCCTAGCAAGTCAGCTTTTGGCATATACGATTAACTTTGACAAAGCATTTGAGATAGAGATGAAACCTGATACCATCACCACACAGATCACTATAAATACACAGAAAAAGTCTGAAAAAGCAGTATTACAAAAACTCACCTCCTTTTCGACTTTCATATCGGGATATAAAGATGTCGAGAAAAAAGGTGGAAATTATTCGCTCTATCCAGCGTATCATTATGAAAATAACCACCGTTACAAAGATGGATACAAAGGGACGATGCACTATCAAATCTCCTCTAAAAAAGCAGAGGATTTAAATACCTTTATTGCAAATCTTCAAAATAAGAAAAAGGATTTTGATGTTGATATCTCCCTCTCTTCTGTCTCATGGAAATTGAGTCCCAAACAAAAAGAGGGAAAAGAAGATGCCTTGCGCCTCAAGGCTATTGTCTGGATCAATGACTATGCCAAAAAACTCTCAGATCAATTAGACACTAGTTGCAAAGTCACTAAAATTGCATTTACGGCTCCTGCTTATAACTATCCTAGACCGATGATGATGGAAGCAAAATCCATTGCTGCTGATGCTGCCCCTACTCCAGAGCAAGATTTACAAAAGATTAGCATTCAGCCACACTTTGAATTGGAGTGTAAATGATTATTTGTGCAGGCAATAATGAAACTTTTGACTTTGCCCTACCAGTAGGTGTCGGACTTGTAGATGCTGCCATCAATCTCACAAGACTCATCATCGAAAAGCGACCTAGTGCCCTGCTCTTTGTAGGTTCTGCTGGTAGCTATGGTAGCTATAAACCCTTTGATATTATCAGCACTTCAGCTGCGGGAAATGTAGAGCTAAGCCTTATCACAGGATCTGCTTATACCCCAATCGACAACACCATTTATCATGGAGATGTTTCACGTGAAACATCTATCATGATAAACTCTAGTAACTACATCACAACCGATATGGAAGTTGCTACAGAGTATCAAAAATTAGGATTTGAACTAGAAAATATGGAATTTTTCTCCATACTCAAAGTAGCAGAAAATTTTGAAATCCCAGCATCTGGTATCTTCATCGTGACCAATTACTGTGATGAAAATGCCCATGAAGATTTTCTCAAAAATCACGAACAAGCCAAAGCCCTACTCTCAGAGTATATCAAGGAAAACTATTGAAAGCAAGTATCTTAGACTTCACCCTAGAAGAGCTAAAAAACAAAGTCAAACCTGCATTTAGAGCCAAACAAATTTATAATTGGGTCTATGTGCAAAATATCAATCACTTTAGTGCAATGAAAAATATACCAAAAGATTTAATCGCAGATCTTGAAGAAAACTATTTGCTCAACCCCTTAGAAATAGTCAGGGTAGAAGAGAGTAGCGATGGTAGCAAAAAGTATCTTTTTAGATGTCAAGATGCTTACACGATGGAAGCTGTCTTGCTCCCTATGAAAAAAGAGGAGCGAAACGAAGAGGGCAAAATCACTTCAGAAACCAAATATACCATCTGCGTATCCAGTCAAGTAGGCTGTAAAATAGGCTGTGCTTTTTGTCTGACTGCCAAAGAGGGATTTAAACGCAATTTAACGCCTGGTGAGATAGTCGCACAGGTACTGATGCTCAAAAAAGAGAACAATATCCCTGTCAATAGAAGAGTCAATATCGTCTATATGGGAATGGGAGAACCCCTAGATAATATCAATAATGTCGTACAAGCAATCAAAGTATTTAATGAAAAAGATGGACTCGCTATTGGTGCAAGACGACAGACCATATCTACGAGTGGATTGAGTCATCAGATAAAAAAACTCGGAGAGATGGACTTGGGTGTATTGCTTGCTATCTCTTTACATGCGGTTGATGATAAACTTAGAGAGACGCTCATGCCTATCAACAAAGCTTACAATATAGAATCTGTCATTCAAGCAGTCAAAGAATTTCCTATAGATCAACGAAAGAGAGTTATGTTTGAGTATCTTGTTATGAAAGATTTAAACGACGACCTCACCGCAGCAAAAAAACTAGTCAAACTTCTCCATGGTATCAAAGCTAAAGTCAATCTCATCTACTTTAACCCCTACCCTAATTCACCCTTCAAAAGACCCTCTCGTGAAGATATGGAAAGATTTAAGGACTTTCTCAACGAGCATGGAGTACTATGCACCATTCGTCAGTCTAAGGGCTTGGATATCTCTGCTGCCTGTGGACAACTCAAGGAGAAAATAGCAAATGAGTAGTGTTGATATAGGCTTGTTTATTTTGATTGGCAGCGTTTTTGCTGTAGGAATAGGGTTAGTGATTAAAGTAGCGATTTTTGATGAAAATAAATCTAAAAAGTAAAGGGCATTTTTGACACTATTTCATAATTGTTTTTATACTTAAACCCTATCGTATTGGCATGAAGCATCAACCTTGATGCTCCAGTTAATTGGATTCGTTCTTCTTCACTTAATCTGCCATTGAGATAATCATCTGCCACTTCTACATCTACACCATAGATAGGATCTCCGATGATAGGATGTTTCACGTGAAACATATGTACTCTGATCTGATGTTGTCTTCCAGTTAAAGGTGTTGCTTTTATCAATGTCATATCTGCACTATCATGATAAGAGAGTGGTTCGATGATAGTTTGAGAAGGCTTTCCCTCTTCATGGATTGTTACTTTCAATTTAATCTCATCAAATGCCCTATTTTTTAAAATAGGCGCATCAATAAATAATTTTTTATTAATTTTTCCTTTTACATAAGCTAGGTAAGATTTTTTGACTTCCCTACTCTCAAAACATTTTTTTATACCTTTTTCGGCTTCTTTGTGTTTTGCGACAATCACTATCCCACTTGTCTCTTTGTCTATACGATGGGTGATGTTGGCTGCGTTGCCATATCGATGTTTTAATTCATGCGTCAATGAATATTCTGTAAAACGATTTGCAGGATGTATCAGCACTCCACTTGGCTTGTCATAGATAGCAAAATCCTTTGTTTCAAAGATTGGCAACAAGCCACGCGTCGTTGATTCAAAGACAATCACTTCTATATCGCCAGAGATTTCTTTGGATTTTTTGCTAAGTATTTGCCCATCATGATAGAGCCTTTTTTTATCTATCCAGCGTTGAGCATCTCGCATCGACAAATCGAAATTTTCCATCAAAAACTTAAAAGCTTTAACTTTTCTTTTGACTATAAACTTCTTTATTTTATATGACAAATTTAAACCCTTTATGATGCTTTTTTAAAAAGCACTACGATAAAATCCTTACAAGTAAGTAGAGAGAAATTATATAATAATTTAATCTTATTTTAATAATATCAAAATATATACAAGGATTTCAAGTAAGATGGTTGAAAGATATTCCAGAGAAGAGATGGCAAGCAAATGGACGATGCAAGCAAAGTATGATGCTTGGCTAGCAGTAGAAAAAGCAGCAGTCAAAGCATGGACAAAGCTAGGACTTGTTCCACAAGAAGATTGTGACAAAATTCTTAAAAATGCCAACTTCAAAGTAGAGCGTATCGACGAGATTGAAAAAGTAACCCGTCATGATGTTATCGCATTTTTGACTTCTGTTTCCGAATCACTTGGCGAAGAGAGTAGGTGGGTGCACTATGGCATGACAAGTTCAGACTGTATCGATACCGCTGTCGCACTTCAGATGAAAGACTCTTTACATCTCATCATGGACGATGTCAAACAACTCATGGCATCTCTCAAAGTCCGTGCAGAGGAACATAAGCTCACTTTGATGGTCGGTAGAAGCCACGGCATCCATGGTGAACCTATCACTTTTGGTCTTGTACTTGCTATCTGGTATGATGAGATGCAACGAAACCTTGCCAATTTAGAACAAGCTATGGAGTTTATCGCCGTAGGGCAAATCTCTGGTGCCATGGGTAACTTTGCACATGCACCTATGGAGTTAGAAGAGCTTGTTTGTGAAGAGTTGGGTCTCAAACCAGCACCCGTATCCAATCAAGTCATCCAGAGAGATAGATATGCAACCTTAATGAATGCTTTGGCACTACTCGCTTCTTCTTGTGAAAAAATCGCTGTTGCCGTGCGACACTATCAGAGAACAGAAGTCTATGAGTGTGAAGAGTTCTTTGCAAAAGGGCAAAAAGGCTCATCCGCTATGCCACATAAACGCAATCCAATCCTCACAGAAAATATCACAGGACTCTGTCGTATCATTCGCTCTTATGCCAACCCTTCGATGGAAAATGTCGCACTTTGGCATGAGAGAGATATCTCACATTCAAGTGTAGAGCGCTTTACGCTAACAGATGGATTTATCACAACAGACTTTATGTTACAGCGTTTAAATGGCGTGATAGAGAAGCTTGTTGTCTATCCTGAAAACATGATGAAAAATCTCAATCTTACCGGGGGATTGGTCTTCTCACAGCGCGTACTACTTGAACTACCACTCAAAGGAGTATCCAGAGAGGACTCTTACGCAATCGTACAGAGAAATGCCATGAAAGTGTGGGCTGACTTGCAACAAGGAAAATCTGCACTCAATGAGAAAGGAGAGAGTCTCTATCTGCAATATCTTCTCCATGATGAAGAGCTTAGAGAGAAACTGAGCGAGGACGAGATCAGAGATTGCTTCGACTACGCATACTATACAAAAAATGTAGACAATATCTTTAAAAGGGTTTTTAAGTAATGACTAGCAAAATGTTAACCGTCACTAAAAGAAATGGCCGTATAGAGCCACTAGATATCACAAAGATACAAAAATATACTGGTGAATCCGTAGAAGGACTTGAGCATGTAAGCCAAAGCGAATTGGAACTCGATGCACATATCCAATTTCGTGATCGTATCTCTACTGAAGAGATTCAACAAACACTCATCAAAACTGCTGTAGATAAGATTGATGTAGATAGACCTGATTGGACCTTTGTTGCAGCGCGTCTATTTCTTTATGATTTATATCACAAAGTGAGTAAGTTTACGGGTTATGGCTCTTTTGAAGAGTATTTCATCAGAGGTGAAGAAGAGGGGAGAATTGTACTTGGATTACGAGAGAAGTATGATCTTGCTGACTTGGAAGCTTATATCAAGCCAGAGAGGGATTTGCAATTTAACTATTTAGGCGTACGCACGCTCTATGATAGATACCTCCTCAAAGATAAACAAGGCAATCCTATCGAACTACCACAACAAATGTTCATGGCAATAGCAATGTTTTTGGCGCAAAATGAGTTTAATCGTCAAGACTGGGCAAAACGCTTTTATGACCTTATATCCAAGTTTGAAGTGATGTTAGCCACCCCAACACTCTCCAATGCCAGAACACCTAGACATCAACTCTCTTCATGCTATATCGGGTCTACACCTGATAACATAGAAGGTATCTTTGATGGCTACAAAGAGATGGCACTTTTATCCAAGTTTGGTGGAGGTATCGGTTGGGATTGGTCAGGTGTAAGGGGCATGGGAAGTTCTATCGATGGACATAAAAATGCCGCAGGTGGCATCGTGCCATTTCTAAAAATCACCAATGATATTGCTATCGCTGTTGATCAGCTTGGTACGCGAAAAGGGGCTATTGCTGTCTATTTAGAGCCTTGGCACATCGATGTTGTAGATTTTCTAGATCTCAAGAAAAATTCAGGTGAAGAGCGTCGTCGTGCCCATGATCTCTTCCCCGCGCTTTGGCTCAATGACCTCTTTATGAAGCGTGTTGAAGAAAATGCGATGTGGACACTTTTTGATCCGCTTGATACGCCTGAACTCACAGAGGTCTATGGTGAAGCATTTGAGCAAAAGTATATAGCCTATGAGAATGATGAGAGCATTGTCAAAGAGACGATTAATGCCAAAGATTTATGGAAAAAGATACTTCTAAGCTACTTTGAAACGGGCAATCCTTTCCTCTGCTTTAAAGATTCAGCCAATAAGGCAAATCCAAATAATCACGCAGGTATCATCAGAAGCTCCAACCTTTGTACTGAAATCTTCCAAAATACAGAGGCAAATCACTATGACATCAAGCTAACTTTTGCAGATGGTACTGTGCTTACCTATGATGAAAATGAAGAGGTCACCCTAGATAATGGTATCAGTAAAAAAGCTAAAAAAATCACAGCACTTGATACCCTACATGGACAACAAATCTTTATCGTAGAAAAAGAGAAAAGAGATGGTAAAACGGCTGTCTGTAACCTTGCTAGTATCAACCTCTCCAAGATACATACGCATGCAGATATCGAGCGTATCATGCCAGTGGCAATCCGTATGCTAGACAATGTCATTGACTTGAACTTTTATCCTCTTATGAAAGTAAAGGATACCAATCTTTCGACGCGTTCTATCGGTCTAGGTGTGATGGGTGAAGCGCAAATGCTTGCCGAAAACAAGATAGAGTGGGGCAGTCATGAGCACTTTCACAAGATAGATGAAGTGATGGAAGCAGTCAGTTACAATGCCATTCAAGCTTCTTCCAATCTCGCTATCGAAAAAGGCTCTTACGCGGATTATGAAGGTTCAAACTGGAGCAAAGGAATTTTCCCTATCGATGTTGCCAATGATGAAGCAAAAAAATTGGTCGATCGTGGTGGGCTTTTTGGTTATCACTATGACTGGGCAAAGCTCAAAGAGAAAGTCCAAAATGACGGCATGAGAAATGGTTACTTGATGGCAATTGCGCCTACAAGTTCGATCTCTATCCTTGTCGGTACCACACAAGCTATCGAGCCTGTGTATAAAAGAAAGTGGTTTGAAGAGAATCTCTCAGGACTCATCCCTGTTGTCGCACCTAAAATGAGCGCTGAAACTTGGCAATACTACATCCCCGCCTATGACTTGGATCAAACAGTCCTTGTTAAAGCCGCTGCAATACGCCAAAAATGGATAGATCAAGGACAAAGCCTCAATATCTTCATGACGCTTGACAAAGCTAGTGGTAAGGCGCTCAATGAGATTTATATGACAGCGTGGAAACTAGGTGTCAAATCAACCTACTATCTACGAAGTCAATCCCCTGAAGAGAAAAGTGATGTCGCAGATAGATCATTTGAATGTTTAAGCTGCCAATAACAATGCCGTACTAAGAAAGCGTTCTTTTTTAGTACAGCATACTCCTATCATGATATATAAATCAAACTATCTTTATTAATGTAAAATATGTTATAAACTTCTATTATATTTACATACTTAAACATTTAAAGGAGTAGAGATGGGAGCAAAGAGCATCCTCTTGCTTGGTCTAATTATCTCAGCACTGTTTATCTATCTCTGTATTGATAGTAAAAAAGATGCACTATATGCCCAACTTGTAGATAAAAAAGAAGCTGTCCCTCTTGTCAAGCCTCAAGAAGTTTTAGAGCCAATTATCATAAAAAAAGCTAAAAAAGATGCTTCTTTTGCCTATGTAGCAGGGGAAAAAGTGAAAATCGCTGCTATCTTTTCAAAAGAAGACAATAACTCTCAGATGATGACAAATATAGAGAAGATTTGTAAAGATACAAACTGCATCAAAGATATCGAATTTAGAAAAGATATCACACCTTACCACTTTACCAATGAGACTTTAGCACTGATTCAAAAAGCCAAAGATACACATATCACAGACTTTGCACTCTATGTCGATAAAAAACATGTGACAATCGAAGGGACCGTGATGAGCAAAGCACAAAGCGAGCAGTTTAAAACAGACTTTAAACCCTTTCTAGATGCCAATTATACAATAGAAAATAAAACTATACTCAAAACATTTACCCCCGCCGTAGAAGAAAAAATAGATATAAAACCCACTCCTGCCAAAAAAGTCCCTAAAGAAACCATCATCAAAGAAGAGATAAGTAGTGAAATACCAAGAGATATCTTCGTCACACCACAGCATCTTAGTCCACAAGAAGCTTCTGAGGAGATAAATAAACTCTTAAACACACATACCATTACTTTTGATTACCGTAGTAGCGAGATTTCAAAAGCGAGTAAAAAAACACTTGATGATATAGCAGATATCTTACTTGGTCTTGATGATATCATGATAGAAGTCGCAGGTTATACAGACTCAAAAGGTGATGCTATCTACAATAAAGTACTGAGTCAAAAAAGAGCAGATAGCGTGCGTCACTACCTTATCACAGCTGGCGTAAGAGCTGCACTCATCAGATCCAAAGGGTATGGAGAAAAAGATCCCATCGCTGCACCAGAGGATATCATCAATAGACGCGTAGAGATACACATCATGGAAGGAAAATAATATGCAAGAATTAATAATCAAAATGGCTTTATGTCTGCTCATCGCACTGGCGATAGGATTTTTATTTGGTTGGTTACTCAAAAGAGCTTTCACAAGAGATAAATATACCACACAAATCGAACCACTCCAAGCACAATTAGCACAAGCAAAACACTACAATAATGAAAAAGAAGAGGAACTAGCACTTCTCAAAGAGCAACTACTGACAACTCAAGAACAAGTAGAAACTTCTTCTCACAAGACAAGAGAATTTGAGGAACAACTCACACACAATCAAGCAAAATTATCGATGCTTGAAAGCAATATAGAAAATAGGGAGGCGCTTGTCAAAGAAGCGCAAAAAGAGAGAGATGCGCTCCAAGCCCAACTCACACAAAAAGAAGAAGAACTCCAAAACATACGCCAGCACGCTAACAATCAAGATGAAGTCATAAACCGCCTCAAAGAGCACCATACCCTGCTACAAGAAGAAGTCAAAAAATTGAACACGCAAAAAGAGCAAGAGCACAATAAACTCTCTATCATGATAGAGACACTCAAATCAAATGAAAAAAAACTTCAAGAAGAGAAGAAATCATTAGAAGCCAAGGCACAAAAACTTCAAAGTTCACTCACCGAGAAAGAGATAGCGAGCCAAGAACTTGAAAACAACAATAAAGAACTCGATAAGCTCCATGCAATCATAGCAGAGCACAAAACAAATGAAGCAAAATTGCTTGAAGAGAAGAGATTTATAGAGGGCAAGATGACAGAATTGGAATCGGCACTCAATGAGAAAAAAATAGCCGCCATCGAACTTCGCAACAAAGTCAAAGAGATGGATGATTTAAAACAACAAAATACCCAACTAAGCGAACAACTCACACAGACACAGCAAAAGCTCCAAGAAGCATCACAAAAGGCTCCTACACAAGAAGAGAGTAGCACGACAACAGTAGAAGAGAATAGAGCCAACCATGCAACCTCTACCAAGGGAGGGTTTGATTTATTTAAACTTGCTAAAAAAGCATTTGATTATGTGCCAAATACCAGTGAAGAAATCAAAAAAAATGCAGATCGTGTTATTGAAGAGTATAAAAATAAAAAACGCTAAAAGGTGAAGAA
>CAZCUH010000008.1:0-22222 GCA_964501795.1 uncultured Sulfurospirillum sp. | reverse complement strand
ATTTTAAATACTTTTGCGTTTATACGGCACTTTTGATAAGGAATTTTACCACTATTGATAAGATGACCTGTCACAATCAAGGAAGAGGCAAAGTGAAGTTTAGAAATCTTATCCGTAACAACCTCTACTTTTCGTACGGTTTTATCTAAAAAGTATTTGATGCCAAATGGAGCAACAAACATCAGCAGTATCACTATCATGATAAGAAAAAGTGCCAATGTCGGCTTTTTTCGCCCCAGCAAAACAGCCAAGGTCAAGATGATGAGAAAAAGAAACAATAACCACCCAAAAGCAGTATAATCATAGAGCGTTAAAGTATGTAGATAATCCAGTAGGTTCTCTTTAAGTTGCTCTAACATCCTTAATCACTTCGAGCATTTTTCTCTTCGATGCCACTGAGCCCAAAGCGACGCGCTAGCTCTTGTTTGATGCGGTCTGGATTGATGTTTTTGTCCCCAAGTGCTACCAAGGTGTGAAATGCCAAGTCTGCTGCCTCATAGATGATCTCCGCCTCATCATCATCCTTCACCGCAAAACAAAACTCGCCAGCCTCTTCGACAACTTTTTTCAAATAAGAATTTTCGCCCTTATGCAGTAAAGAAGCCACATAAGAGCTTTTAGGGTCTGCTTTTTTTCTCTCTTGAATCACATGGTAAAGCTGATCAAAGATAGAGTAATTTGCTACAACGCGTTCATCCACTTCACTCACAACTTCATCACTTTCAAGCTTGGTAAAGAAACAAGATTTACGCCCCGTATGACAAGCTGCGCCACCCACTTGCTCTATCATGATAAGCAAAGTATCATTATCACAATCTATCATGATATCTTTGATATTTTGGATATTGCCACTACTCTCACCCTTCATCCAGATGCGTTGTTTGGAGCGTGAAAAATAATGCGCTTTTTTTGTAGAAAGTGTCAGACTCAGTGCTTCTTTGTCCATATAGGCGAGCATCAGCACCTCTTTACTCTGGTAGTCTTGTGCTATGACTGGGATGAGAGGACTCTTTTCCCAGTCAATTTTATCTATGATTGTTTGCATCAATTTTGTGTCGAAATCTTTTTCTGTTTGCTTTTAGAATCTACCCAAATATTTGGCGTAGATCCACCAGGTGTCAAAAATATTTGCGCATTGTTATTGGATTTTAACGCATCATTAAACTTACCTTGTACCTCTATCTGCTTGAGACTTAAGATATCACTTGTCAAAGATTTTGCAATCTCTGTATTAGAATACGCTTTTGCATCTGCTTCAATCTTGATAGCATCAGCTTGACCTTGTGCACGAATCTTTCTCGCATCCGCATCACCTTGCGCAAGCGCTGCTTTTTTCTCTGCCTCTTGTTTGGCACGCAATACTTCTAGCTGCACTCTATCACCCTCTTGTTTGGCGATTTGTACTCTCTCAATTTGCTCTACGATTTTAGGTGGAAGTACAATCTCTCTTAGATTTACCGTAGCGAGTTGCACAGGTACGCCTTGTTTTTTCTCAATCTGTTCTTGAATACCCGCTTCAATCTCTTGTGCAATCTCATTTCTCTTGAGTGGTAAATTCTCTGCCTTGTAACGACCAATCACATTTCGTACAACATCACGCACGATAGGGTTTACTATCTTCTCTTCCCAAGAGGTACCATAAGTCGCGATCGTTTGTGGCGCAGTATCTGGCTTGAGTCTATACTGTACGGTGATATCGATAAAGATATTTAATCCCCTTGCATCGAGTGCTGAGATAGACGGTACATTACGCACACCATTCTCTCCACCGATACCATAACTATCAAATCTCTTTCGTGGTGCATTTGACATATCGTGCCCACTGCTACCTGTGTAGTTGATACTTCTCACCTTTGTATCCACCACCATCACTTGTTGTAAAAAGGGGACAAAGAGGTGAAATCCTGGTCTTAATGGATCTTTTTCATATTTACCTGCTGTCGCTTTGATACCTACTTCACCTGAATTTATCACGACAAAAGGCTTGGCTATCACCAAAAGTGCCACCAAAGCTATCAAAGCATATAAAAGCCCTGTTTTTTTGCCAAATTCATTTAAAAAATTTGGTGTATCTCTTTTAGGACGATTTGGCTTTTGAGGACCATTTCCTCCTCCGCCATTGCCTCCACTGCCTTTGTTACCTTTGTTAAAATAGTCATTTAAATCTGCTGGCATTATTACTGTTTCCTTTTCTTATCTTCTGTTTAGTTTATGTATGTTAGGTGCTCTATATATTTCTCATTTTTTCCCGCCACAGCATCAAAGTAAGCACTTTGCAACTTTTCTGTGATATCACCACGGCAGCCCTTTCCTATGATGCGTGCATCCACCTCTCGTACAGGCGTCACTTCTGCCGCTGTTCCTGTCAAAAATGCTTCATCAGCGATATATATCTCCTCACGCGTGATACGACGACGCACCACTTCGATACCCATATCTTGTGCCAAATCAATCACTGTTGCTTGTGTAATAGACTCAAGTGTGTTGTCACTTGGTGGAGAGATCAATTTGCCATCTCTGACCATAAAGAAACATGCCCCACTCGCTTCAGCAATATAGCCTTGATCATCACGCAATAAGGCTTCATCATATCCTGCTTCTACCGCTTCATATTTTGCCATTTGCGAGTTTAGATAATTTGCTACGGCTTTGGCTTTTCCCATGCTAGAGGTATTGGGTGTTCTAGTCATTGAAGAGATTTTCAGACGGATACCCTTTTTAAGTCCCTCTTCACCCAAGTAGGCACCCCACTTCCATGCAGCGATACTCACCTTGACTGGCGCCTCTTTGTGATAAAGCCCCATCACCCCATAGCCTAGATAGACAAGCGGTCGGATGTATGCTCCCTCAAAAAGTTCATTTTCTTGTAAAAGTTTCACCTGTGCAGCACTGAGTTCTTCCAAACTAAAAGGGACATCCATCAAAGTCATCTTAGACGAGTTTAAAAGCCTTTGGGTATGCTCTTTTAGTTTAAAAATAGCACATCTACCATCTACTGTTTTGTATGCTTTTGTACCTTCTATCGCTCCATTTCCATAATGTAGCGTATGCGTCAATACATGAACTTGTGCCTCATCCCAAGGAGTGAGTGTTCCATCCATCCATATATACTTCGCTTTTTCCATTGTCTTTCCTATATCATTGTTTCTTTTTCAAAAGTTGGCTTTTAAAAATGTATTACAACCAAAGCCAAGCCTTGTAGCTGGCGTTAGTTATATTAGGTTTATTATAGCAAAATATATTAAGGGCACCTATAAAAAGCGTATGCCTCACTCTTTTTAGAGCTACGCTTTATTTACTTTTCATCCAGTAACTGTAAATTTTCACTACACAATTGCACCCAAGCACTATCTTCTACAATCTCCCCACACTTAGTATAAAACTCTTTGGCTTCTTTGATCTTGTCAAATTTTTCACTCAAATCTCCTGCGAGATAAAGCACATGCGCGCGTTGTGTATCGTTGAGCTTTTTGTAGAGGAGTTTAAGTGTCTCATCTAGGGCAAGTTTAAAGCGTTTTTTATCCCGAAGCGCATCGATATAGTCTAGTTGAACTTTTGGAGTATAGGTGTCTATTTTATACTTCTCTTGTAAATCCATCATCTTTTTGGCATAGTTGATGACAAGGGAGATATCTCTCTTCTTCTTAGCATAGTTTAGTATCTTCTCAAATACATCTAAATTTTTGACATTATTAGGAAATATTTTTTCACATTTTTGCACTTCTTTGAGCATCAATTCATCATAGCCACCTAGCTGATAAAATGCATCGATTTTATCATAGATGATGTCATTATACTTATCAGTTTTAAGGATTTTTTGCAATTTCTCCACATCATCAGCAGCGAGTATCAACGCTTTGTATCTGCCGAGTTTCCCGTAGAGCTTGGCACTCTTATAAGTCCATTTTAATTTCTCATCCAACGCTTTATCTGCTATTTTCCTTTTTGAGATAGCAAGCGCTTTGTCATACAGACTCTCTTGCGCGTAACAGTCAAAGGCTAACGATTCTTGTTTGGATGTGACGGTGAGGTTGTACTCATCTTCTAGTTTTATCGCCTCTTTACAGTGTTTATCATGATAGAGTTTTTCAAGTTGCTTTTTTGCCACCTCTTGCAATAGTGCCGTTCCACCATGTTTTTTGAGCTCTTTTTTCATCTGTAGTATCGCCTGATACTGCTCATTTTTGAGTAATAAATTGGCTTTTGCTAACAAGGCTTTGGCATAAATAGCATCATCTTTATACCGTGTCATGATAGTGTCTAAATAAGCCAATTTTTTAGTTTCATTTGCTTCATCACTACTAAGCATGATTTTATCTAAATGTTCACTCACAAAGTCTCTATATTTACCAAACTTTTCTTCTTCGAGATAGTGTTTGTAGAGTGCTATGGCTTTATCAGTGTCTTGTGATTTTTCATACCAGTAGGCGATATTTTTCTTCAGTTCATCTTCATCCAAATGACTCTTTTTCAAATCCTCTTGCAAAAGTGTTCCTATTTGTAAAGAGACATTACTCTCATTGTTTTCTGCAAATATATTTGCAAGTTTGTATGCCTCTTGTGCGTGAGACTTGACAAAAGCAACATTGGCATGAAGAATTTTGTCAAAATATTGTGTCGCTTTTTTGATTTTATTTTTTGCGACATAGGCTTGTGTAAGCTTCAACGCTGCCATCGATGCCACTTCAAAGTCCTTGGTATTATACAAAATCTCTTTATACTTTTTAATCGCGTCATCTTTACTTTTGACTTTATAGATAAAATCCGCATTGGCAAGTTTGGCCAAAAAATTATACTTACTATCTGGATATTCATTTGCCAATATAGTGAGATATTTTTGTGCCTTACTCGCTCTACCAATCTTCAAATATGTCTTAGCAATATACATATACATCTCAGGAATACGCACATTTGATGGATTTTCTTTTACCCATGCTTTGGCTAAATCAATGATCTCTTCTGGATTTAAACCATCATCATGAGATTTTGAGTCTGATTCATTGATGATTTTATCTAGTGCACGAATTTTATATAGTTTTGCTTCATTATTGAAAAGACTTTGCTCTCCTTCTAAGAGATAATTCACTTCATCTAATACTTTTTGATATTTCTTATCATGATAGAGTTCTTTTATCTTTACAAGGGCTTTTGCATGACTATTTTTCTCAATAGGATTTAAGTCAAAGTCCAACTCCCCAATGGCTGGCAATGCACTTTTTTTAAAGATGACAGGAAAAGATAAACCCCTAGTTTTCTTTTTAAGAAAAAGTGCTGATTTGCCCTTAAATCCTATCAATATCCAGTGTCTAGCAACTGCATTTTTCGCAGTCTCTATACGATTATCTTTTATAAATGTCTTCTTCATTGGATAATATTCAAAATTATATTTAGGTGTCACAACAACTTTTTTATGCAAAAAATCTATTTTAAAGTATCGGTTTTCTAATGGTTCTCTAGGATGATTTAGTGCCGTTTTAAATACACAGATAATTTGGTCTTTAAAATCATGATTCATTTTAGTAGAGCAAGTAATGCCTTGACTATCTTCTAAGTGCATAAATGAATAAGTTTTATTGTCATCACGCGCAAGATTGAGGACAAGAGTTCCACTTATTGCATATAAAGGTAATAAAATTAAAAATATTGATTTAATCATAGAACTGATTATAGCATAAGGAGATTATTTTAAGAAGAGAAGAAAGGGAAATATCGGTAGCTAGAGAGGAAACTCTAACTACCCTTTAGCGATTAAAATCCACTCGCTTTTATATATTGTGTAATGATATCTAAAAGTGGACTTACCATAAAAGTACCAAGCAATGTTGCCGCAGCGGAAAAACCTATAATCGTTTTCAAAGCAACAGGTGCATTTTTCATATAGATGATACTACTATCTTTACTTGGCTCTCTCAAAAACATATAGACAACTAATTTAAGATAATAATAGACTGATATAGCAGAATTGAGCGCCATAATACCAGCCAATACTATAAAACCAGCATTAATCGCCGAACTCATCAAATATAACTTACCCCAAAATAGTGAAAATGGTGGAACACCTGCAAGTGAGAGCATAAATAGTCCCATAATCAGCGCATTGACAGGCATGATTTTCACCATACCAGAAAATTTCTCATAAGGGTGATCAAATCTAGTTGTATTACCATTTTCCTTCGTCTTGTGACGAGATACCCATAGCATCGTAAAAGCACCAAGATTTGTAAACATAAAAAGCACCCAATACAAAAAGAGTGCCGCATTGGCTTGTGTGGTTCCTATCAAAATAGCAGACATCACAAAACCAGCATGAGAGATAGAACTATAGGCTAACATTCTCTTAACTGACTCTTGTACCAGCGCCATGATATTTGTCAAGGTCATGGTGACAACCGCTACAACCCACAACATATTTTGTACCCATACGACATCCGCATGCACCAAAAATTCAAAGAGTCTCATCGCAACAACAAGACCTGCAATCTTTGGTACCACTGACATATATCCAGCTAGTGGTGCTGAAGCACCCTCATAGACATCTGGTACCCATGTCTGAAATGGCACCATAGAAAGCTTAAAGCCTAATGCTGCAAGCATGAAAACCACAGCAGTCAACACTCCAGCCATTGGTTCAAAATGTTTTGTAACTAAAACTTCTGATATCTTATGAATCTCAACACTTCCTGTCAAGGCATATAAAATCATCGCACCAAAGACGAAGAATCCAGCCGCCAATGCACCCATCGTGAAGTATTTGATAGCTGCTTCAAGAGATCTCTCTCTATTGTGCATCGCTATGAGTGTGTAAAGCGCCAATGAAGCTGTCTCTAATCCAATAAAAATCATAATCAAATTATCAGTCACTACCATAAACTGAAAGCCTACAATCATAAACAAAAAGAGTGCAAAAAATTCAGGATACGAGTACTCATGAAAGCGTTTGGAAGTCAGTGCCAATGGTATAAAGAGTGCAGATGCAACTAAAATGATAGCTTCTGAAAGTTTAGCAACACCATCAATCAACATCACATCAAAGAAACCTCTAGTATCACCCGTATAACCAAATACTGCACCCAGTGAAAGAAGGATAAACAACTCACTAACAACAACATAAAAACTTTTATCTAAATCTTTTGTCACTAAATCTATAACCAAAATTGCCAAGGCACCCAAAATGATGATTGACATAGGCAACAAACTCGCAAGATTCAATGAAGCCATATCTATTGAAATTGGATCTAACATTATTTATCCTTTCCGATTGTATTTGCTTTAGCAAACATATCTTTTGCTTCTTGCGTCACTGCTTTTTTATCCATATTGACTATCATTGTTTTCACACTCCCATCGATTGGATCTAACATCGGTTTTGGATACACACCCAAGATAACCACCAAGGCTACCAAAGGTATCAATGCTGTCAATTCTTGTGATGTCAAATCTTTTAGATTTGCATTTTTCTCATTGGTGAGTGGTCCAAAAAATGATTTTTTATAAAGTGACAACATATACACAGCACCAATAATAATCGTTGTACCAGCGATAGCTGTAATCAATGGTGAGACTTTAAAGAAACCTAGTAGTGATAAAAATTCACCAACAAAACCAATCGTAAGTGGTAAACCAACAGAAGCCATCAACATCACAGCAAAGACAGTGGCATAGATTGGCATCACCGATGCCAATCCACCAAATTCACTCATCATTTTGGTATGTCGTCTATCATAGATAACACCTACAAGCATGAACAGCGCACCCGAGACGATACCATGTGAAAGCATCAAAAATAGTGAACCTGTAATACCCTCAGCATTCATCGCAAAGGTACCAAGTACAATCACACCCATATGAGAAACTGAACTATAAGCAATCACTTGTTTCATATCTTCTTGCGCATAAGCCACAAGTGCTGTATAGACTATCATGATAAGTGAAATGATTGCCACTGGTATCATAAAATAGACTGAGGCATCAGGAAACATTGGTAGAGAAAATCTTACAAAACCATAAGTTCCCATTTTCAACAGTACGGCGGCTAGGATAATTGAACCAATCGTTGGCGCTTGACCATGTGCATAAGGCAACCAAGTATGAAATGGTACCATCGGTACTTTGATAGCGAAACCGATAAAAAATGCAGCAAACAACCATAACTGATCTGTATAAGAAAATGGAAAAGATTGCCATGCATCGATAGAAAATGACCATACACCCGTACTATCATGATAAAGATATGCTGCATATAAAATACCAAGCAACATCACCAATGAACCCGCAAAGGTATAGAGGAAAAATTTAACCGCCGCATAAATTCTCAGTTTTGCACCCCATGCACCGATGATATACAACATAGGAATCAACGAAAGCTCCCAGAAAATATAAAAGAGTATCACATCCAAAGCAGCAAAAACACCTACCATAGTCATCTCTAACACAAGAATTGACAAAATCAAGTTTTTCAAATTCTCTTTTACTGTCAATCCTATAATAGCGATCATCGTCATAAAGGTACTCATGATGATGAGAAAGAGTGATATACCATCAATTCCCAAATCATAATTGATACCAAATGCGCTGACTATCGGAGCATGTTCCATAAATTGATAACCAACAAGGCTACCATCATATCCAAGCCATAAAGCTAAAGATAACACAAACTCGATAGCTGTAATAGCGATACCATACGCCCTTATATTTTTTTGTTCAATCATATATCCAAACAACGCTGCCGCTGCTGGAAAAAAGATTAATAATGTTAATAATGAATTCATCCGCCTACTCCTTACATACCAGGTCTATAAATAACTGCAATCAATAGTAAAATCACCAAACCAAAGACCATCCATCTCAAGTTATTGGATAAGTTACCACTTTGCATCCATCTTGCTTTATCACCTGTTTTATAGATGACTCCTGCGATCATATCCACGGTCGCATCCACTATCTTCATATCAATCTTCCATGCAAACTTGGATAAAACACCATAAGGCTTGACAATCTTATCTGCATAAAATTGTGGAATAAAATATTGATTTGACAATACATTATGCACACCTATTTTCCTAAAGAAATCATCAAAATCACCTTTTGAAAACTTGACAATTGCCAATGCGATACCACTTAAAGCGATACCCAGTGTCACAACTAACAAGAATAAAAATGTTCCAGTTGACACCTCTGGTTCATACTCTGGCAATACCTCTGTCACATAATGTACAAAAGAGTGTTCAAAAAATCCTGCAATAACTGCTAATATTGCTAATGGTAACATCGCGATAATGACAAAGCGCTGTGCTTCGTGTGGATGTTTATCTGCTGCATAATGTTTCTTACCAAAAAAGACTATCATGATAAGTCTAAAGCTATAGTACGCCGTCATACCAGCACCCAACCATAACATCGCCCAAAGAATATAGTGATTTTCTGCAAAAGCAGTCTCTAAAATCTTATCTTTTGAAAAGAAACCAGCCAATGGCCAAATTCCTGCAAGGGCTGTTGAAGCCACTGTCATGATACCCATAGTCCAAGGCATCAATTTACCAAGACCACCCATTTTATTGATATATCTCTCATCATCCATCGCATGCATAACATTACCAGCACCAAGGAAAAGCACTGATTTGAAAAATGCGTGTGCCATAAGGTGAAAAAGTGCTATCCAGTACGCACCAAGTCCAGCTGCGACAAACATATATCCTAGTTGTGAAAGTGTTGAATAAGCAATGATTCTTTTAAGCTCCATATTGACTAGTGCCATTGACGCTGCAAAGATTGCAACAAAAGCACCAAGACAAGCGATAAAATAGCCTACATTTGGAATCAACATATAAATGTCATTACTTCTAATGACGAGATAAACACCCGCTGTTACCATAGTCGCCGCATGAATCAATGCAGATACAGGCGTAGGTCCTTCCATCGCGTTGGCAAGCCAAGTGTGCAGTGGAAATTGTGCTGATTTACCCATGGCTCCGATAAATAAAAATATACCGATAGCGGTGATAGTAGCATGACTCAATGTGCCGATATTTGCAAATACGACATCATAATTTAAAGAACCAAGATTCCAATAAATCATAAAGATACCAATCAACATACCAAGATCGGCTATTCTATTCATCACAAATGCTTCATTGGCTGCATAAGAGGGAGAGATAGCTGGATTGACATCGGTGCCAACATCTTCTTTGAAGTACCAGTGACCGATAAGTAACCAAGAACAGACACCCACGCCTTCCCAACCGATAAATAGACCCAAAAAGTTATCACTCATCACCAATACCATCATCGAAAATACAAATGCAGAAAGGTAAGAGAAGTATCTATTAAAACCTTTGTCATGATCCATATAACCAATAGAGTAGATATGTACAAGAGTCGAAACTGTTGTCACCGTCACCATCATGATAACTGAAACTTGATCAGCCATAAAACCAAAATCAAGGTCAAATCCTCCAGCGGCTATCCAATCCATCATCTTGACATGAATTGTATGCTCGCCATGCACATTCATCAAAAGTGTTATGGATGCTAACCATGAAACAAACAAAAGCCCGCTTGTCACAATACCAACAAACAGTTTCTTTGGACTTGCCCCAAATATCGCTGCAAAGAGTGACCCAACCAATGGAGCAAAAAGTGCTATATATACATATTTTTCCATCACGCCTAACCTTTCATTCTTTGAAGTGTATCAAGGTCGATACTACCTTCTTTTTTATACCAAAATACCAACAAACCAAGCCCAACAGCTACTTCACTTGCAGCAACAGCAATGATAAAGAAAGCAAACATTTGACCTGTCAAATCAGCATAAAATTTTCCAATCGCCACAAAGCCGATATTGACCGCATTGAGTAAAATCTCAGTTGAAAAAAACAAGAGCAAAAGATTCTTTCGTCGTATCACACCTACCAAGCCTATCACAAATAGTATGGCAGATAAAACTAAATAGTGCGTTAGTGTTATCATTTCTCTTCCTTTGTATGAAATTCTTCTTTTTCAACTTGTGCATTTTGTATGCTTGCAGTCGTTAAACTCTCATCCATCTTTTTACCAACTAAAATAATGCCTGCAATCATCGCTACAAGAAGCATCACAGCTGCCAATTCAAAAGGAATCAGATATTTTGTAAATAGTATTACACCAACTTGTTGTGGATTTGTGCCATCCCAAAGTGCTGGATTACTCAGTGGCGCATCAAGTGCCAAGTGATCAGCCATGAAAGGCGCTGTTACCATAAACACTACCAATACCGCACTTGCTATCCATAGACCATAAATGATTTTTGGACTGTGCGCATCTTCTTTGATGTCATTGGTTGTATCCAAAAACATCATACCAAAGGCGTACAATGCCATAACCGCACCCGTATAGACGATGATTTGTACTACACCCAAGAAGCTCGCATCTAACAAAAAGAAAAATCCAGAGATCAAAATCATCCCTGCCGCCAATGCACTCATAGAATAGAGTGCATTTTTACTAAGAACTACGATAAGAAACATCCAAATCGTAAGAGCCGAAAATAGATAAAACGCTATTAATTCATACATTCATCATCCTTTAATATGCCAACGGCGTTTTTTTAACATTATCATCAGCATTGGGACTAAGTGCACCAAATCCTGGATACTGTTTTTGTTTGCCAGCTTTAAACAAATCCATAGGCGTTACCAAATCTGCTAAACCTGCATAGTGTGCTCGTTGTTCTGCAACATTTTCATAATCTTGCCCATGTGTGATAGCCAATTCTGGACACACTTCAGCACAATATCCACAATAGATACAACGACCAAGATTTAGTGTCCAACCTCTCACAACTTTACGCCCTTTGCTCCCATACTTTGTATCTATCTGAATACAATTTGAGATACAAATCTTTTCGCAAAGCCCACAACCGATACAAGCTTGATTACCACTTTCAACCAATCTCTTGATCTCATGCAAGGCTCTATATCTAGGAGAGATAGGAAGTTTTTCAAGTGGATATTGTACGGTGTGAATATCAAACTTTACCATCTCACGAAATACAATCCACAGACCGACAAAAAGTTCACCTGATAATGTTCTTTTAACGACTCTTGTAAACTTATCTTGCCAAGTTACTGGTGTCTCATCAACCTGCATATAAATGTAATCATCTGTCACATTTCTGTTATTATAATTTGTTAAATCCATCATTCTCTCCCTAAATTAAAACTATGCCGGTTATCAAAATATTGACAAATGCTAAAGGCATCAACACTTTCCAACATAACCACATTAATTGATCTGGTCTTACATGTGGCCAAGCCGCACGAACCCATAAAAATAAAAATATCAATGCAGAGACTTTCAAGATGATTGCAAGCCCTCCAGGGATAAACCACATAGCATTGTATCCACCCAAAAATACAAGTGATGCTACAAAAGCCACCGTAAACATATTGGCATATTCACCAATAGCAAAAAGCCCCCAACGCATACCAGAGTATTCTGTTGCATAACCCGTGATGATTTCAGCTTCATGCTCCAAAAGATCAAAAGGTGTTCTATTGGTCTCTGCATATCCAGAAATCAGATACAAAATAAATGCAACAGGCTGATACGCTACAAGCCAAGCATGATCACCTTGATAATCATTAATATCTAACAAAGAGAGAGATCCAACCATCATCAATGGTGCAATAAGCGACAATCCCGTTACCACTTCAAATGAAAGCATTTGAATCACCGTTCTTGCAGCTCCTAAAAGTGACCATTTGTTGTTTGATGCCATACCACCTAAAAGTGGTGCATACATACCAACTGCCATCACACCTATCACAAACAAGATACCAATATCTACATCAGCAACGATTGGATGTACGACATAATCCGTAAAAGGAAGCGTGAACTCTGGCAAAAAAGGAACCGCTGCCATCGCAATAAATGCCGTTGCTGCCGCAATCACAGGGGCTACCATAAAAATAGGCTTTACCGCATGCTGTGGGACAATATCCTCTTTGGTAAAAAGTTTGATACCATCTGCTGCTACTTGCAAAATACCAAATGGACCAACATGCATAGGTCCTAATCTTCTTTGCATAAATGCCAACACTTTTCTTTCAAAGTAAGTCGTGATACCTGCCAATGCAGAAAACACTGTCAAGATAACGATAACTTTGATTATCGTCTCTATTATATAAGAACTTTCACTCATATTACACCTTTCTTATTGTTGCTGTTGTAAATCTAAATCCATCACCAAAGAGCGCTTTTGTATTTAAATTTGTATCAAATGTCGGTAGATACACTACCTCACCTGTAAGTTGTTTATCTAGCTCAACCTTAGCAGAAATCTCACCATTGTCAGTTTTTACTGCAAGCATATCACCCTCGGCAACTCCTTTTGACTCTAAATACGCTGCCGAAACATAGATAGCACCATCTGTTTTGAGCTGATGCGCTTTGTTTGTAAATGGGGAAAATTGGTTGATAGGGTTTGAGAGGTAGACAATCTCACCTTCTAGCTTCTCTACTTTTGAAAGTTTTTCCAACTTTTCTTCAACTTTGACAGGCTGACTTTTCAGGTCATAGCCTCTTACTTCTTCACCTGCATTGTTATAAAGGTTTGGAAGTGCATCAAAATCAGCTATCATGTACCCTTTCTTCACAGGAAGTTGTGCTGTATAATCAATCGTCAATGCCGCTTCTAAGCCAAGCGCATTGGCTACATCATTTAATACATATCCAGAATAATCAAGCGCGGCATTGGTAGGGACTACTTTTTTATCCAAGCTTGTATAAGTTCCCTCTTGTTGATTAAGTGCTGGCATATCCAAATCACCATCACCCAAAGCACTCAAGACAAAATCACCCTCAGCATTGTATCCCAATACTTTACTACCCGCTTCATCATCCAAATCACAGATCAATGAAACGCCCAAGGTATTGGTTTTTGAAGGGATGATAGTGACTGTAAAGTTTGTATATTTTGAGATAAGTCCTGCCAATTTAGCAATATTTTCTGCCCTATCATGATGATACAAATCTTCACCTAAGATCAATGAAAATGTATCTTTTTTAGCAAGCATTTTAGTCAATGTAGCGTCAAAGCCTTCAGGCAACCCAAGTAGCGCATTATCATACTTCGCTATGACATCTGCTAGCTCTTTTGGTAGCGCTGGTACCTCTACGCCTTCCATCTCTTGTGCTAGGTTGGAAAATGTTTCTAGCACATACGCCAATACATGTTCTTCTGAACCAACAGCATTATTGAGTTGCATCATATTTTTAGCAAACGATTCTACAACCTTATCTCCGACTGGATGAAAGTACATCCCTGCACCTTTATTCATCGTCACTGCATTATTGATAGCAAATCCAACACTAGGTGCATCATAACGAACCGCGGTACCAACACAGACGATAAAGTTAGAGGCTTTGATGGATTTTAAAGTGCCATTATAAAGCGTTTCACCACTTGTACGCGCATAAGCCTGCATAAATTTTTGATAGGCTCTTGCATCTTCATTAATAAGTTTGAGATTGTATTTCTCTTTTATTTTTTGTAAAATCAAGGCTTCCTCATTGGTGATATAAGAAGAGAAACGAATCGTATCTGCTTGATTTTGGATAAAATCAACCGCTTTTTCAAAGAGTGCTTTATCTTTTCCCGCTACACGATTTTCAAAATCATAACCAAATCTCGCTGCGCCTGAAAGTGAAACATAATGCGAATCATTGGTAACTCTAAAAATCTTCGTATCATAGTTTTTCATGTCACCATGTTTTGTCTCATAATAGAGTAGTGAACAATCGCTGCTGTGAGGATTGGCAACTGGAATCTTTGTCAATTCCCAAGAGTTTGAAGTATATTGAAAGTCTGTACTCACCAGTGCCCCAACAGGACATACGGCGATACATTCACCACAGTCTTGACACTCTAACGAGTCATCTTCATTCACGGTTCCAATGATTGATTTTTGTAATTTATTCCACATCGCATAAGAGTCTTTTGGCATCGTCTCTTTCAGCTCCTTAGGCAGTGCTTCACCACCACGAGGTACGGTTTTCAGTACGGCATCACCAATCATATCTTTACAAACCGTGACACATTTCTCACACACAATACAAAGACCCGCGTCATACTTCATCAATCCCCAGTCACGGATAGGTCTGAAAGTATCAGGGATGGCATAGTCTTGTTTATCCACATCCATATAAAGTGTATAATTTTGCAGTTCACAATCACCACTTTGATCACAGACACCACATTGAAGTGGATGATTGACATCATAGACTTGCATGATTGTCTTGCGCTCAACGGCTATCTCATCACTATTTGTCTTGACCACCATGCCATCTTTTGCCTTGGCATTACACGCATAGACTCTCTTATCATCTGCTTCAACGATACAAAGCCTACAAGCCAAAGTTGGGGAACATTGTGTCTGATAGCAAATTGCAGGGATGAAGATATCTTCACGCCGTGCAATATTTAAGAGAAATTCACCCTCTTGTGCTTTACATTTTATTCCATTTATTTCTACTGTAATATCACTCATTTGTCCACCTGTGTTAGTTTTACTTTATTAAATCTATACTTCGATAAAAGTGCTTGCCCCTCAAACCCTAAATCAAATATAGGCAATAGTGCAATCGTACCCTTTAGTTCCTCACTTAACTTAAAAACTCTCTCGATTTCTTGACCGTCTATCATGATAGAGACTCTATCGCCATCTTTTACTTTTGCAGCGACTGCAAATTGTGCTGAACCTGCCAATACTGCCTCAGTTTTGAGATATTTACAGATATTGGTAAAGACATTTTTTTGACTGTTTGGATTGCAACCATAGACAACCACGCCATCAAAACTCTCCAACTCTGCCAAAGGAGCTAACTCACCACTCGCCTTTACAGTCCTAGCATGCAAGGCATAACCTCTCACTTCTTCACCCGCTGCATTAAAAAAATTATCTAAACTATCAAAATCTCTTGATTCATATCCTGCGGATTGAGGAAGCTCTTGTGTATAGTCTATGGTATATTGTTTATCGAGTCCTAAAGCATTGGCAATATCATTGAGACAAAACCCATCAAAAGGGAGTGCCACATTGGTTGGGACGACTTTTTTATTGAGTGTGGTAAATGTTCCCTCTTGCTGATTGATAGCAGGCATATTCACATCACCCACATCTTGTAAAGAAGATAAAACAAAATCACCAACAGCATTGTAACCAATACTCTTCGTCCCTGCTTCATCGTCTAAATCACATATCAACGCCACACCCAAAGTATTGACCAATGGAGGGATGATTGTCACTTCAAAATCAGTATATTTTTCTATCAAGCCCAATATCTTGGCAATATTCTCTGCTTGAGGATGTCCATACAAATCTGATCCTACGATAAAAGAGAATTTTTTCTTTCGCTTCATACGCCCTATCATGATAGCTATCTCTTCTTCACCGACATTGGATTCTGCCGAGATATAACCCTCATCGATATCTGCCAATACTTTTGGTAGGTCACTATCTTGGAGCAAAGCAGCTGCAAGCATCGCCAAAACACTCTCTTCACTGCCAGCTTCATACTTGACATATTGGGTAACAATATTTTTGATACTCACATCTTCAATAGGGTGCATATAGATGACTTGTGCGCGTTCTCTTTTAGAGGCTTGATTGACTTTAAATTTTAATCCAGGGATATCATCTGCTATCTTAGATCCCAGTATCATGATAAAGTCACTCTCTTTGATGGCATCTGCAGTGCCTGTATATAGAGACTCACCAGCAGTAGAAGCAAAAGCATTGAGAAATTTCTGATAATTTCTTGCTTCATGATTGATCAATTTATATCCATATTTCTCTTTCAGTTTTTGTAAAATCAAAGCTTCTTCATTGGTGATGATAGAAGAGAAATGTATCGTATCAGCTTCTTGAAATGCTGCTATTGCTTTTTGCATATCTTCCGCAGTGTTACGACCTTGATTATCATAGTCATAACCATAGCGACACACACCTGCCATAGAGTCAAATTCATACTCATTTCTAACACGATAGATGCGCTCATTTTTGATTTCATAATAAATCATATTTGCCAATGAGCTATGTGCACATGAGGCGGGGATACGCTTAAGTTCCCATGCATTGGTGCTATACTTAAAATCCAAATCAGACAATGCACCCACAGGACAGACTGAAGCGCACTCACCCCAATCTACATTTTTACTCTCTAGTTTTGTATTGACAATCTTTGAGTTATAACCACCAGCCGAGATTTGTAGTGCACCATCACCAACGATTTCATTACTGACTCTCACGCACTTTTCACACATGATGCAGAGATAAGGGTCATAAGTGATATTCCCCCAATCTTCTAACTCTCTAGGTTGTTCTACTGCCGAAAAATCTTGTCCAGCGACATTAAACTCTAAAGTTTTATTTTGTAAATCACATTCACCAGACTTTGGACAGACACCACACTGTAAAGGGTGGTTGACATCATACAATTTCATGATATTTTGTCGTTGTTTATAAAGCTCTTGAGATTGGGTGCGAATTTTCAATCCTTCAACTGCTCTTTCTTGACAAGAGAGCACTGGCGCATCCACACCTTCGATTTCTACAACACACATACGACAAGAAGCAATAGGCTTAACCTTCGTCAAATAACACATCGTAGGGATATAGATACCATTGCGACGCGCTACTTGTAAAATCGTCTCATTTCTCGTACCTTGAACCGCTTTTCCATCGATTTCAAAATTGATTAATTCTTGCGCTTTTGTCATATCACACCGCCACCATTGCTATATAATAACATCGCATACAGCGACTCGCTTCATTGACTGCTTGCTCTTGTGTGAAACCAAAATTGACTTCATCTTGTCCAGATTTTCTAGTCTCAACATCCATCTTTTCACTTACTTCCCTAGGAAGCCCTGCAACCCAGCCTGTTACCTTTTCATTTTTGTCATACACTTTTAGTTTGCGCAGGTGATCTTCCATAATCTCTTCATCAAGCAGTTCTAGCTTACCTGTCTGCACATAACGACTCATGACAGAAGCTGCTCTTTTTGCTTGCCCAACAGCATTGACAATCGTCATCGGTCCATATTCACAATCCCCTGCTGCAAAGATACCTTTTTTGCTTGTTTGATATGTTGTACCATCTGTTTTCAGTGTATTCCAAGAAGTCAGCTCTAGCTCCCACTCTTCTGGGATATACGAGAGATCAGCATCTTGGCTCACCGCAGGAATCAGATAATCGCACTCTATCTCAAAATCTTCACCCTCTATCTTGACAAGTTGTGCACGCCCACCATCAGGATCAGGTACCAATTCAAAACGATTCACTTTCATACCTGTAATCTTATTATCTTTGTCATAGATCTCTTCAATGGCAGAATGGAAAATAAATTCTACACCCTCTTCCACTGCTTCATGATACTCTTCTTCACTCGTATTCCTAATGATAGTCTTCGCATCACGACGATATAACATAATCACTTTCTCAGCACCTGCTCTGATAGAACATCGTACAACATCCATAGAGGTAAAACCACCACCAACACAAACAACAGTCTTGCCAGTTAAGTCAACTTCCTCTGCCAAGCCCCACTTTACACTTAAATTGATTTGATCCAAAAATGGAATCGCTGGCCAATATCCTTCCATATCTGGATTTTCATTTTTAGCTCTTACTTTTTTAGAGAGTCGTGTTCCAGAAGCAAGTAAAATGGCATCATACTCTTTTTCAAATTTTCTTAGCATCTCTGCCGTGACCATAGTATTTGGGAAAAAATTCACCCCTTCAAGATTAGCAATAGCATCGATATCTTTTTGATACTTTTCATAAGGCATGCGATACTCAGGTACACCTACAGCTACCTCTCCACCAAGGACTGGCAGATAATCAAACACATCACAGACAACACCCTCTAGCCCTAGATAATAAGCACCCGTCAATCCCGCTGGTCCTGCGCCAACAATTGCCACTTTTTTACCATTTAAAGGTTTTGGCTCACTTGGATATTTAAAGGCTTGATCATAATCTGTCTCATAATCAGCACCAATTCTTTTCAATTCCATGATAGAGATAGGTTCATCAAGATTGGTTCTACGACACTCATCTTCACAAGGATGAGGACAAACACGACCACAAGTATGCGCTAGTGGCATCGTCTGCTTTGTTGCAACCAAACTATCTGTAAATTGTAAATCCCGCACACCTTCTATATATGCAGGGATATCCACATGATCTGGACAGGCATCCATACAAGGGGCAGTGACCTTGGCGATATAGTTGATATCTTTGTTATCATAATCAGGAGATGCTTTTTGATTGTCTATCAAATCTCTTATTTCGGTTTCAAAATATTCTAAGATATTCAGTAAAGGGATAGGCACGGTACGCCCAATCTCACATTTACTCGTCTGCATCATCGTATCAGAAATCTCTTTGAGGTGATCCACATCACCTTGTGTTCCCTCACCACGCGCTATCTTGTCGAAGAGATCATAAAGGATTCTTCCACCCCATCGTCCAGGTGCACATCGTCCACAGGCTTCTGAATAGACTTGATATTGCGCTGCATACTCTGCACCCGCTTTGACAACATCAACACCCTCTTCAAAAACAACAAGGCCATTCCAACCGATAAAAATTTTTGAATTGATATCATTTTGGTATGTTGCTGGGACTTTAAATGACGACTCTTTCCACTCGTCCATAGGCAAGCCTCGATTATCGATAAACTCACCTTGCCAAGTGGAAAAAAGGACTTTACTCAAGAGGCTTTCCTTTTGACTACCAATGTCCAATCTACTTCATTGAATTTGATAGAGTTCATGATGTCATGACCTTGTTGCTTCATCACATCCATGGTTTTATGCACTGGTGAAAAGTCACCCACTTCAAACATAAAGATAATCACTTCACCAGGCTTTGCAATAGTATCCATCACTTCAACCATACGATCGGTAAGTTTTTCATCTTTTAGCTTTCTTAAATCATATCTTTCCATTTCACTCCCCTATCTATCAATTTCACCAAAAACGATATTTAAGTTACCAATGATAGTAACAACATCTGCTAAATAAGTACCTACTAAAATCTCCTGTAATAAGGCAGTATGAAAGAAAGAAGGTGCACGGACTTTTAATCTATATGGATATGGATCTCCTTGAGAATTGATGTAAAAACCAAGTTCACCTTTTGGTGATTCTGTGGCTACATAGACCTCTCCCACTGGTGGTCTCATACCTTGTGTTACCAAGACAAAGTGCTGCATCAAAGCAAAGTTATCTGTCATCAACTCTTCTTTTGTCGCAGAGATATACTGTGGTACCTTTGCCATCAAACCATATGGAGACTCTTTATACATAGGAATTAACTGATGTAAAATATCAACTGATTGTTGCATCTCTTCCATATAGAGTTTATAGCGTCCATACGAATCACACTTATCAGAAACTGGTACTTTAAAATCGAGTTCATCATAGATACTATAAGGCTCTTCTTTACGAATATCCCAAGCCACACCAGAACCTCTCAGCGTCAATCCAGAGCAACCCCAAGATATCGCCTTTTCTTTACTCAGTACACCGACCTCTTCAAGTCGCATTTTCCAAATTCTATTTTCTGTCAAAAGACCTTCATAATCTGCGATATTCTCAGGCATCTTTGTGATAAATTTATGGAGATTATCTATCCATCCTGCTGGCAAGTCTAGTGGTACACCACCAATCCTTATAGCAGAGTGTGTCAATCTCGCACCACAATAATCTTCCATGAGATCCATTGCAAATTCCCGTTCACGGAAACAAAATAAAAAGACTGACATCGCCCCAACATCAAGTGCATGTGTCGCAAGCCAAAAAAGGTGAGAGATGATACGATTTAACTCTAAAAGCATCACTCTAATCACTTCAGCGCGTCTAGGAATCTCTTTTTCGATGTCTAAGAGCCTCTCAACAGCTAGCGCAAAACCATAGTTGTTTGATGTAGCAGCGATATAATCCATCCTATCTGTTGTAGGAAGGTATTCATTGTATATCATATTTTCAGCCATCTTCTCCATCCCACGATGTAGATATCCTACATCAGGCACAGCTTTGACGACTTGTTCACCATCAAGCTCAAGGATGAGTCTTAACTGTCCATGCGCTGATGGATGTTGAGGACCAAAGTTGACAATCATTTGATTGCCCTCTTTTTCAAATACTAAGTTTTCATAAAAAGGTTTTAGTCTATTAGGAGTTTGCATCGATTACTTCCTATCTTTTAATATTTTTTGTTTGACATTAAATTTCGTGATAAGTGGCACACCACCATCCTCTTGAAACTGTGCATAATTGGTTGGTTTTGCACTAGGTGCCTCGCCATACGGTACTTCATGACGCACGCGTGCAAAATTTTTCGTATCTTTTGGATCCACGCGTTTTGTATCTCTTACTTCTGGGCCAACTACATCACGATGCTCTTTTCCAAAAATCGTATCTATCTCATACCACTGTCCTTGCTCATCACCTATGAGTGGATATGTCTTTAGCAATGGATAGCCATGCCAATCTTCAGGCATAATCAATCTTTTGAGATAAGGGTGATTGTTGACGATGATACCAAACATATCAAACATCTCTCTCTCAGCCCAGTTAGCTGCTGAAAATATATCCTGAATACTCTCAACTGCCTGTCCCTCTTTGATACGAAATTTTACACGGAGCCTTTTTCTCTTTGTCATAGAGAGCATCTGATAGAAAATTTCAAATTCTCCATCTTTTTCCAAAAAATCTATCGCTGACATTTCAGACATAAAGTCATAAGCCAACTCCTCTTTGAGGTGTATCATGATAGCTTTGATATCATCAGGATTGATCCACAGTACCATTTGACCTGCTTGGATATACGATTTAGAGATATTGATTTTTGATTCTATACTTTTCAAATCTTCCGCAAATACCGCATCACTCGCCACATCTGTTGTAGGTACGGGAGGCGCAGCGTAAAATCTATCGCTATAATAAGCCTGTGCTTGGGCATTCTTTCGATTTTGATACTTTCTCATTACACTAACCTCTTTGGTTTAAGTTTTTGAAAAGCACTCTCTCTTCTAATTTTCTTTTGAAGTATCATGAGCGCGTGTTGTAAAGTTTCAGGTCTAGGTGCACAACCAGGTAGATAGATATCCACTGGAATAACTCTATCGACACCTTGAACCGTCGCATAAGTGTTAAACATACCACCCGTATTG
>CAZCUH010000007.1:0-23195 GCA_964501795.1 uncultured Sulfurospirillum sp. | reverse complement strand
TCACAAGATATTTATTCAACTTAGCTACGGCTAGGTTTTCATAAATCTCTTGCATACCCCAAGGGCAGGCTACGCGCAAACCTTACATTTTCAATGCCCATTATGAGTACCTAGGGTTTTTAGAGGTGCCCTTTATTAATATGTAATGGTAAATATTATTTAATATGATTATAGATATAATTATACTGCGCAATATTTTAAAATTAATTGAGGAGTTAAAATGAAATTTGCAAAGTTAAGTATGGCAGCGATTATCGCTGTAGGTTTTAGTACGAGTGCGCTAGCAGCTGAGTCTGGTGTCACGATTAATCCTTTTGGTTCTGCCAAATTGTATTATGAGACAATAGCAACAGATGCAGCGGGAAGTGATTTGTTTGCAAAGTCAGCGAGTTCTGGCGCAGCAGCAAACCTAAAAGATGGTGGTGCTTCTGGTCAAGCGTTACTTTCATTGGGTGCAACGGGTAAGATTAATAGTTGTTTTGGTTATGGTGTGGAAGGCATGGCAGTTGATACACTAGGACTAGAAAACAATGTCGTCTCAAATGTAAGAATGGGGCATGGTAGAAATAGTACGGCGCTTGATACCCAATTTTGGTTTCCACAAGCATATATCACCTACCACCCATGTGATGTAGGAACTAATACAACCTTTAAAATCGGTCGTCAATATCTTGATACGCCACTCGCATTTACAGAGAGATGGAATGTTGCACCAAATAGTTTTGATGCAGCGGTTGTGATGAATACAGATATCGTCAATACAACACTTGTTGGTGCGTATGTAGGTAGAGGCAACGGCGAGTTTGTACAAGTAACGCGTGGTGATGACTTTAAATCCTATGGTAAAGAGGGCGCTTATGCTGTTGGTGCGATTACTTCGCTACTCGATGGTGCACTTCCTATCAGTGTATGGGGATATGATGTTGTCAATGTAGCACAAGCTTTCTGGGGTGATGCTGGATATAAACTTAATTTAGGCGATGGTCTAAACTTAAATCTTGGTGCACAGTATGGTTTTATGACTCCAGATGATGATGCAAACTCACTTGCAACAGCTTTGGGTGCATCTAATCCTGATGATACTTCAGGTTTTGGTCTGAAAGTAGGTACAAGCATGAAAGTTGCTGATATGAATTTTGGTTTAACCGTTGCTTATACAAGTGTAGATAAAGATGGTATGTTAGCTTTGGCAAACACAGCTACAGTGCATGATGACCAAAATCCAACAGGTACAGCGAGAATTTCTCCGACTGGTGGTGGTAAAAAGACGAAGCTTTATACTGCGGCAATCTATGGTGATGGTACACATGTAGCCATTCCTGGTTCTGATGCATTTTCTGTAAAAGCTTCTACCAAATTGGCTGGAATTGGTTCACTATCTGTTAAGTATGTCAATAATGACAACTCTAATAATAACGCTTTAGATATGTCTGAAGTTGATGTTATTCTTGGTACTTCACTTCCCGGTGGATTGGGTGCTAAGCTTATCTATATGAATAGAGCTTATGATCAAACAAACAATGATGCTGTACACAATGATGCAGATCATGTAAGAATCATTTTGGCTAAAAAGTTTTAGTCTAGTTCTCTATATGCTTCTCTTTACTCTAGGGCAAGTGCCCTAGAGTACTTCGTCATTTGAATCTATAAAATGACAAACAACTCAATCACAATCAAAACCGTAAATAAAATATGAAAAAATGTTCGCTCTCTTTTTAGAAAGTGAAAACGAAAGCGTCGTATGCTATCTGCCCGCCCACCTCGACTCATCTTGCCTTCGACAAACTTCGCTGTGTGAATCTCTAAGTTTTCGATTGCATCATCACTGAGAGGTTTTTTACCTTGCGAGACTAAAAAGAGTGAATATTCGCGGTTGAGATAGCGCGCTACATTACGGTTGAGGTTTTGATAATCTGCAAGGGCTTGGATAGCTTCTACGATAATCGTCCGTGCTTTTAGGATGTTGATACCCAAAAAAAGATGCATTGCTAGGGCAAAAATAGCTAAAGGAGCATTATGACCAAAAATGATCAGTGAGATAAAAAATATGGTGAAAAAAACAAAAGCAAAAGTGACAAAATCATAGCGGGAATTGAGCGCTTTTAGCTCTGTGAGTTCTATTGTATCGGCTAGATTGAGCCATGATTGGTAGCCAGTGAGTTGCTTTTTGAGTGAAAATGTCATTGTCTGTCCTATTTGTAAACTATAGGGCACCTATTATTAGAGGTGCCCTAAAGAATAAATCGGCAGGATTTTGATAAGAGAGAAAAAAAGAGGCATATTTAGCCAACTTTGAGTAAAATAAAAATCAAATGTAACACAAGGAAACAGCCCATGACGCACAAAGCATATCTAGAAAAAGTAGAGCAGTTAAAGAAGTATGCCTACGCCTATTATGTGGAAGATAACCCCCTTGTTACCGATGAAATGTATGATAAGCTGTATCATGAGGTACTGGAATATGAAGATAAAAATCCTGCGCAGGCTCTCTTTGATTCTCCGACCAAGCGTGTGGGTGGCGTGGTACGCGATACATTTACCAAAGCCAAACATATCAAGCGTATGTGGAGTATGGAGGATGTTTTTGACAAGGAAGAACTTGCAAAGTGGATTGAACGCGTTTATAAACATGTCGATCATCCTAGCTTTTTCTCTGAGCCAAAGTTTGATGGGGCGAGTATGAATCTACTCTATAAAGAGGGAAGGCTCGTGCAAGCTATCACACGAGGGGATGGGGTGATTGGTGAAGATGTGACGGAGAATGTCAAAACAATTCGCTCTGTACCACTTCGTATCGATTATAAAGAGACTATCGAGATACGGGGTGAAGTGGTGATCAAAGTCAAGGATTTTGAAAGCATCAACGAGGAACGCTTAGAAAATGGTGAAGCACTCTTTTCAAATCCCCGAAATGCAGCAGCAGGGAGTCTTAGACAACTTGACTCTAAAATCACAGCCAAACGAAAACTCTTTTTTTATCCTTGGGGGTTGGGAGAAAATAGTCTGCCTCATGCGAAACTCTCTGAAAAGATGGACTTTGTGCATGCGTTGGGTTTTTTAGCACCACCATTAAGTCGCCAAACCAATACACTAGAGCAGATGCAAGCTTGCTATGAAGAGATCATCGCCATGCGTGCTGAGATACCGATGATGATGGATGGAATGGTAGTGAAAGTGGATGAGGTCGCTTTGCAAGAGGAGCTTGGCTATACCGTTAAAAATCCACGATGGATGGTGGCTTATAAGTTTCCAGCAGTCGAGAAAAGTACCAAAATCAAAGCAATCACCTTGCAAGTTGGGCGTACAGGCGTCGTGACACCCGTAGCAGAGGTAGAAGCAGTGGAGATAGATGGGGCTATCATTGAGAGGGCAACGCTACATAACTTTGATGAGATAGAGCGCAAAGGTATCATGATAGGCGACAGCGTCATCATTATCCGTTCGGGAGATGTCATCCCAAAAATCATCAAGGTATTGGAACATTTCAGAGATGGCAGTGAAAAGAAGGTCACAAGACCGACACACTGTCCCGTTTGTCACTCTGAACTTTTGGATGAGGGGATACTCATCAAGTGTCAAAATCTCGCATGTGCAGCAAGAGTGACCAATAGTATCAAATATTTTGCATCCAAAAAATGTATGGATATCGATGGTTTGGGTGAAAAGATAGTTGAGGCACTCTATCATGATAAGAAGATAAAGAGTGTGCTTGATCTCTTCTCTTTGACAAAAGAGCAGCTACTTGAAGTTGAGGGATTTAAAGAAAAAAAAGCACAAAATCTTCTTGACGCTTTAGAAAGTGCGAAAGAAAAAGAGGCATATAGGCTCTTAAATGCCTTGGGTATAGAACACATAGGTGAGGTGGCTAGTAAAAAAATATGCGATTACTTTGGTAATGATTATATTGATTTAGACGAGCAACAGCTTATCATGATAGAGGGTATTGGTGAAGAGATGGCGGCTTCCTTTGTAGAGTTTATGCGTGTGAATCATGAAACGGTCAAGGCACTACAAGCGATTTTAAAACCTGTAGCAACAAAGAGGGTTGAAGCCAAAGAGAATCCTTTTAAGGATAAAACTGTGGTACTGACAGGAGCGATGAGTCACTCTCGTGGTGCAATACAAAAAGAGCTTGAAGCCTTGGGGGCAAAAGTGACTTCCTCGGTCTCTAAAAAGACAGATTTTCTCATCTACGGAGCAGATGCAGGAAGTAAGTATGACAAGGCAAAGAAACTGGGTGTGACACTTTTAAATGAAGACGAGATGAGAGAGAGGATGTTGTGATGGGTTTTTGGTCTTATTTTTTTATCTATGCGGGGATATTGAGCTATTTTACCTGGGGCGTTGTGGTGGCATTTGAGACGGTGCTAGTGATGGCAGGGAGTGACTTTGCCAAGGCGTGGGTCAAGAAGCGGTATACTATGAAATTTTTTATGTTTGAGATTTATCTCTTTTTTCCTTTGGTACTTTTTGGGTATCTCTTTTTAGAAGTGGTACCATACTTTTTAGGAAAGAGTGAAACACTCACAAAATTTGACATAGGTCGAACAGTATATGAAGTCTTTTCTGAAGAGATAGATAAGTTGGATGAAGAGGATTTAAGATAAGTGCGGTTTACTGCACGCGGGCTTTCTGCCGAAGAATCTCAGCGAAGCGCAGGCATGAGGAGCTTTGCTCATGATGGCGTCATAAAGATGACTTAAAGTAGTGACTTTCAAGGCTATCATGATAGCCTTGAAAATGTCTTAGATATTATCTCTGATTTCTAAAGCTTTGATAAGCTCTTGAAATCTGTTATAATCTTTTCTCTTTAGGTAGCGAAGAAGTCTTTTTCTCTGACCTACGAGTTTTAAAAGACCTAGTCTTGATGAGTGATCTTTTTTATTTGTTTGTAAATGCTCTGTTAAATAGTTAATTCTATTTGAAAGTAGTGCTACTTGTACTTCTGGAGAACCTGTATCATTCTCACCTCTTGAAAAATTCTTAATAATTTCTGCTTTTTTCGCCGTATCTAAAGCCATATTGACCTCCTGATTGGTATTTTGGAACGGGTGATTATACGGAAAGTACCTTAATGTATGATTAGTTTAGTACCCCATCTGTATAATGCCACTCTGCTTTTTTGTGCCCATCTTCTGAAAATTCTGTTGCAGGGCCATCTAGTTTTCCATTTTTATAAGTGAGTATATATTTAACTTTTCCATTTTTATGATAGACTTTACTGACACCATTTTTGATACCGTCTATGTAGTTCCATTCTGCCTTTAAAACGCCGTTTTCATACTCTTTGCTGATGCCATTTAGCTTCTCATTTTGAAAGTTTAACGCATATTGTAAAGAGCCATATTTGTTATATTTTTTGGTGATACCTTCTTGTTTTCCATTGACATAATTGATTTCTGCTTTTTTGACACCATTTTCGTTGTATTTTGTACTAACCCCTTGTAAAACATCATCAACAAAGTTCCATTTAGCGATGATTTTACCTGTATCTGTGTACTCTGTGGTGATGCCATTTTTTTTGCCATTTTGGTAGTTGTACTCAAATTTGACATTGCCATTGTCATAAAATTCTTTGGATGTACTTGCATTGGCTGTGCCAAGAAGGGTTAAAAATAGCAGTGTTGATGTCAGTATTTGTCTCATTGTCTTGTATCCTTAGTAATATATGGTGAAATTTTATCTAAAAGGGATTAAAATTTGTTAATAAAATTATACTATCATGATAGCCATAAGGGAGCCTTAAAATGAAAAAGTTGTTCATGTATGTTTTTTTACTATTGTTTTTTGTAGCTTGTGCTACCAAAACACCTCCAACGACAGATATATCCAATGCAAAAATGGCGCTTGTCAAAGCAACAAGTGAAAATGCAAAGCGTTATGCCTCTGAAGATGTAGCGCGTCTCAATGGCAAATATAAAAAGCTACAAGCATTGATGGCACAAAAACGCTATGAACAGGCAAAGTTTTTAGCCCAAGAGATACAAGCGGATGCACGACTTTTAGAGCAGAAATCAGAACGAATCATGATGGAAAAGCGTGTGCAAAAATTACAAGGTGAAATCAATCGCATCAATAAAGATTTTACCGCTATAAAAGAGTAGGGAGCTTATCATGATAAGAGAAATGATACCACTAGGTCTAGCTGTGAGTTTGCTCTTGGCAGGGTGTGCTGGCAGTAGTGTGAATACAGAGGCTTTGCAGGGGAGTCAAAAGGCATATGAAGCGCTCAAAAACAATCCACAAGTCAAGCAGTATGCAGCACCCTCACTTTTTCAAGCAGGGAAGCTTTATAGCCTCTCCAAGCATGCAAAAAGTGAAGAAGAAGCCAATCACTTAGCCTATCTTTTAGGACGAGAAATAGCAGTTGCCAAAGAGCATACAAAAGCAGAGATTTTGGCTCAAAAAATAGATAGCCTAAAAGAACAAAAAACCAAAGCACTCTTAGATGCCAAAGAGAGTGAACTCTTAAAAGCCAAAGAAGAAGCCCAAAGAGCCAAAGAGAGAGCCCAAGGTCTAGAACAACGCTATCAGAAACTCCAAGAATTAAATGCCAAGATGACTTCGCGTGGATTGGTATTGACGCTAGGAGATGTACTCTTTGAGACTGCTAAGGCGGTGTTGATGCCTGGCGCAAAAAGATCACTAGAGAAATTGGTAGATTTTTTAAATGAAAATGCTACACGAAAGGTCTTGATAGAAGGGCACACGGACAATGTCGGTAGTAGCACTTACAACATAGATCTCTCCCTAAGAAGAGCCAACGCCGTCGCAGCAGTCTTAAAAGCACAAGGTATTGATGAGAGTCGTATCGTGACCAAAGGATATGGAGAACGCTACCCAGTAGCGACCAATGAAACGGCTAGTGGAAGACAGCAAAATAGAAGAGTTGAGATATTGATTTTAAATGAGGGAGATACGATGGAGGATGTGGCACGATAAGGAGACAAACTCCTTATCATGATAGGACTATTTCATCCCGCAGTTTCCGAGTCTAGCAGGTGCTAACTTTTCACCTGGCTCTAGTGGCATAAGCTCTGCCATAGGGAATTTTGAGTAGTCACAAGTTTCACAATATGCTGACTTTTTTTTGACTCTCTTCACCTTTTTTACAACTTTTGCTTTACAACAATCTGCTGTATAGGGTGTACCATCCTCTAAAACCCATCCAGCTGAGGCTGATGTGGCAAATAGTGCAGAGAGGGCTACTGTAACTAACGACGCTTTAACAAATACTTTCATATATAACTTCCTTTAAAATATTTTATTTTTGTAACATAACATACAAATTATTATATTACAAGAATATTATTAGTATTATTACATAAAAAAATTAAACAAAACTTTATTTTATAAATAAAAATTATGTTTTTTCTCTTTTAATCTACTTTGGCTATAATGAGAGTAATAAAGTCTTAAAATATGGCTAAAATAGGAAAAGCATGTTATTAACAAAAGCTAGTGAGTATGCATTGCTCTCGTTGGTCTTGATTGCTAGAGCAGATCATCCAGAAGATGTCGATACACTCTCCAAACGGTTGGGTATTTCGCGTTCTTTCTTGGCAAAGATTTTGCAGGCACTAGCACGAGATGAGATATTGAACTCTTTTAAGGGAGCTAAAGGTGGTTTTGCGCTTCAAAAAACACCTAAAGAGATTTCTATCCGCAAAGTGATAGAATCTGCGGAGAAGAAGCCACTCTCTGTCTTTGAATGTTCATCATCAACAGTTAATTGTTCAACAGGCAAAGGTGAATTTTGTATCATTTGGCCTTTTTTAAACAAATTTCAAATTAAGATCGATGAGTTTTTAGAAGAGATGACACTGCAAGATATACTGTAAATGAGAGATTAAATCTTGGCAAATGTAGCAGGAAAACAGGGACAACTTGACAAGATACTAGGACAGTTAGGAAGTTCAAAAGATTTGACTGTTGTGCTCTTTGTTGTTGCGATTATCGCGATTATTATTGTCCCACTTCCTAGTGCGGTATTGGATCTATTTTTGACGGTCTCTTTAGCGGTGGCTGTCTTGATACTGATGATTAGTCTCTATATCCCTAAACCGACTGATTTGACAACCTTTCCTACATTGATTTTGTTGATCACACTCTTTCGACTCTCTCTTAATATCGCGACAACAAGAATGATTTTATCGCATGGCCATGAAGGCCCTGAAGCGGTATCAGACATCATCACCTCTTTTGGAAACTTTGTCGTGGGTGGCAATATGGTCGTAGGGGTCATCGTATTTATTATCCTCGTCTTGATAAATTTTATGGTCATCACCAAAGGTTCTACGAGAGTTGCTGAAGTAGCAGCGCGTTTTACACTAGATGCGATGCCTGGTAAACAGATGGCAATCGATGCAGATCTCAATGCTGGTTTGATCGATGAACAGACAGCACGAAAACGAAGAGAATCCATCATCCAAGAAGCGAATTTTTATGGTGCGATGGATGGTTCGAGTAAATTTGTCAAAGGCGATGCTGTCGCGGGTATCATCATCACGATTATCAACCTTGTGGGTGGTTTTTTGATTGGGATGTTTCAATTTGACATGGACGCTAGTGCCTCTGCACAGACTTTTACTATTTTGACGATTGGAGATGGTTTGGTAGGGCAATTGCCTGCACTCATCATGTCAACCGCCACAGGTATCATCATCACAAGAGCCAATAAATCTGAAGAGGGTGGCGATTTTTCAAACCAAGCTGTTGAGCAACTCTTTAATCAATATAAGACACTCTATATCGTCGGTATCATCTTGGTGATGTTTGCCTTAGTACCTGGGTTGCCAACACTCTCTTTAGCGTTTGTGGGCTTGTTATTTTTGGGACTTGGCTACTTGGCTAGTAAAACAGAAGTGGCAACGATAGCCAGTGAGAGTACCACACTAGCAGATGAACCACTTACCCAAGAGACAAAAAAATCTCCTCAAGAGTTACGCGAAGAGGAAGAAGCCGCGCTAGAAGATATCCTCAAACAAGAAGTTTTAGAGCTAGATTTGGGCTATCAGCTCATCAAGCTAGCTGATCCTGCGATGAATGGTGATTTGCTCGATCGTATCAAAAGTATGCGCAGAAAGATTGCCACAGATTATGGTTTTTTGATTCCTCAAGTGCGTATTCGGGACAATTTACATCTACAACCCAATCAATACCAACTCCTTTTAAAAGGAGTAGAGATAGGCAGTGGCGAGATATATCCCGATAAATTTTTAGCGATGGATTCGGGGCTAGTGAGTGAAGAGATGGAGGGGATAAAGACCAAAGAGCCAGCCTTTGGACTCGATGCGATTTGGATAGATGAGTCCGCTAAAGAGGATGCTATTATCAAGGGATATACGACGGTCGATCCCTCGACGGTGATTTCTACCCACCTAAGCGAACTTATCAAGACTTATGCTGAGGAGCTTTTAACAAGGCAAGATGTGCAATCTCTTATCGACAATGTCAAAAAGAATTATCCTGTGGTGGTGGAGGATTGTATGGCTGTGGCGACGGTTGGATTGGTGCAAAAGGTCTTAAAAGAACTGTTAGCTGAGAAAATTCCTATCAAAGATATGATCACGATTCTTGAGACCATCGCCGATGTGGCAGCAATCACCAAAAATACAGACATCATCGTAGAACAGGTGCGTGCAAGACTCTCTCGTGCGATAACCAAGCAGTACAAAGATGAGCAAGGTGTATTAAAGCTCATGACTTTTGCAGCGCCAACGGAACAGAAACTTTTAGAGCATTTGCAAGAAAAAGAGGGGATGAAAGAGTTGCTTTTAAACATAGGTCAGATAAACTCTCTAGTGCAAAAGACCTCAGATGCTGCCGCTGAGATATTGGGACGGGGCATTGCGCCTGTGATACTCATCGTCGATCCAAGCCTGCGAAAATCAATCGCAGAGATATTTAAAAAATTCAATTTAGATGTGGTGGTGCTATCCCACGCTGAGGTAGATTCAAATGCAAAATTTGAAGTGCTTGCAAACATCGATGTAGAGGAGTTGTAGTGTTAAAAGGGAAAAAAGTTTATCATCTGTCACATACGGATTTGGATGGGTATAGTTGTCAGTTGATTACCAAGCGTTGTTTTGAACATATCGCTTTTTACAACTCAGACTATGGCAAAGAGATCAATGAGCGCATCACGCAGATATTTGATCGTATAGAGTTTGAAAAGTATGAAGAAAATCTAGTGCTTATCACCGATGTTAATCTCACGCCAGATCAAGCGAAATTTTTACTTAAAAATGTCCAAGAGTGTGACTTAGAAGTAGAGATATTACTACTCGATCACCACAAGACAGGGCAAGAATCAGCCAATAAATATGACTGGTATCACCTCGATGTCAAGCGCTGTGCTACTAAAATCACTTATGACTATTTTTTAGAGCTAGGCTATGATATCAGTGCCATGAAAAAATATGTCGATGTGGTCAATGCCATCGATATCTGGCAAGATGAGAGTGAGTATTTTGAGTTAGGTAAAGTCTGTATGCGTTTGGTTTCCAACTCACGAGAGATTAATCGTATGCTCTTTTCAGGGCAAAACTCAGCGTATATCTTTCATCTCTTAGAAAAAGCCCAAGCCTATTTTGAAGCAGAAAATCCTCACATTGTCCTTGATGATAAAGTCCATGCCCTCAAAAAAAGTTTTTTCCGTAAAGAGGAGGATAATACCTTAGAAAACTTGGTTTCAAATTTTATCGTCGAGATGCTGACACGCCATGCTGGGGCTATGACTGTGTACTATCATGATAAGAAAGGATTGCTCACTTATAGTATCGGCAATGTCTCTATCATAGGCAATGATTTTTTAGTTAAAAATCCTGAATTTGACTTTTTTATGAACATCAATGGACGGGGAAATGTAGGCTTAAGAGCCAATAATAATTGTGATGTCAGCGCACTTTCAAAAGCGGTCTTTAATGGTGGTGGTCATGCCAATGCAAGTGGTGGGAGATTTGAGGGATTTCGTGACTCTTTTATCTATGAAGATATCAAAGAGCAAGTACAAGACAAATTAACAATAGGAGAAAATTCATGAGCAGAGAAATCAGAGAACTAAAAGAAGAGATAGAAGACTTAACGGTACACTTAGCCGATATGCTTGAGGCGACTTTACATTTTGCTGGTGTCAAAGAAGAGAGCTTGGAAGAGGCAGTCAAAGCCTATATCGATGTGCTTGATGAAGTTTTTGAAGATGACAATGGTGAGATGGGATATCAAGAGATTGTCAAAACCATCGAGTTTATGAAGGTGAAAAAACCCTTACTCTTTGTGTAGATGAGTATCGCTGCATCGATAGGGAGTATTTACATCTTCATCCTCTTAGGATGGCTCTCAAAGCGTCTTTTTCAAGCGCAGATAGATGAGCGGAGTTTGGTTGTACTCTCTATCTATTTTCTGCAACCTATCTTGGTCTTTTGGGGATTGACGACGCAAAAGATAGACTTTTTAGCACTAGAAGCACCACTGCTATTTTTCTTGACTATCATGATAGCACTTGGGGTGAGTTTTGCGCTAGCACAGTTACTTTTTAAAGAACAAAAATCCCGCTCTATCGCCACAGTCGCCTCCATCGTAGGGAACACAGGCAATCTTGGCATACCGCTAGGGATTGCACTCTTTGGCGAGAGCTCTATCCTCTATACGAGCATCATCAATCTCGCCAACCTCTTTATCGTCAATACTATCGGTGTCTATTTTTACGCGAGAGGTGCATTTTCGGCGCGTGATGCCTTTATCAAGATATTTAAACTTCCCGCTATTTGGTTTGGTCTTTTCGCACTACTTTTCAACACAGCGGGCTTGCAAGTACCTGCGAGTTTGAGCCTCTCTTTGGAGATGGGAGCTTACACGACGATGGTACTACAACTCTTTATCTTTGGGATGTATCTGCATAGCGTGCGTGTGGCAGATATCGATAGAAAACTCTTTGCTTTTGTGAGTGTGATGAAATTTGTGCTTATCCCTCTGCTGGCTATCATGATACTCTCCTTTTTTAGCTTAGAAGCTATCGTTTACAATGTCATACTCCTAGAGCTATTAGTCCCTTTAGCGGTGATGAATGTAAACTTGGCTGCACTGTATGACTGCCGTGTCAATCAAGTGACTTTTTTGGTCTTCTCTTCTTCGTTTATATTTTTGGGGTATCTCTTTTTGGTTTTGGGGCTGTTTCGGTGATATTGCATAATTTACATTGAATTATAAACTTTGTGATAAGGCTTTGAAATAAATGTCTTGGTACACTTTAGTACCAATCTGTTTCAATGTGCTATGACTATTATTTAAAATTTTATCAATGACTCTTGGAATATCATAATAATGCAAACCATTTATATCTACCATCTTCCCATCAATTAACAAAAGGGCAATATTCTCATTTTCTTGTTTCAAATATCTTACGCCCTTATTCAGAAGTGGTGGTATATGATCACTAGTTATAAATATAATTGAATTTGGATCAAAAGATAAAATAGCTTCAATATAATTTGCCAAAGCTTTGGTTCTATAATAAAATTGATTTGCAATTCTCTTAACGCGCTTATCATGATAACTTGTTTCAATGACATCAGGTCTTAATTTGAGATTTCTATCATATGGAAAATGTCCATACATCCCAAGTGTATAGAGAAGATAAGGAGATTTAAGACTTTGCTTTTTGAGTTTAGAGATATTATAATGATAAACATCCCCATCAAAAATGTGTTTATCTCCTGCTTGTTGCAAAAAGCCATCACTCTCTTCTAAGAATACTGTTTTATCAAAACCAATGCTTTTATACGCCTCTTTAGAATTAAAATAGTTAGAATTAGTTGCAATATTTGCATATGGTGTATATCCATTTTGTTTCAACATGTTGACAAAACCTGCAATTTGATTGCCTTGTAAGGTATTAAATTCTATGCTGTTGACTGCCGCTAAAGCAGGTATAGCTGTCAAAACTTCAAATTCTGCTTGTGATGTTCCTCCTCCATAAATCGGCGATAGTGTATAAGAGAATTCTTTTTTAGTGAGATACTTTTGCATCTTTTTGTGTAGAGGTGAAGGGCTATAAATAGCATCTTTTATCAATCTTGGATCTATAAAACTTTCCAAGACCACCATATAAATATTTTTTCTATTTTTAATCTTTACATCATCAAAAAGTAATGCATTAATATCTATCTTTTTCTCTTTATATGTTATCAGTTTTTCTTTTGCTTTGTTGCTCATGATTGTATAGTAAATAACACTAGAAAAGCGGCCATTTTTTGTGATGGTTTTCGCTTGTGACCAACAATAATAATCAAACTTTTTAGACAGATAATTGTCAAAATTTGTACTACTAAGATAATAAAAAAAGCCTATAAAAGCCATAATCTTTGCAAAAAGAATAGCGTAAAAGGTTCTGTTTGTACTATGTTTTTTAAAATCATATATGGCATATATCATGATAGTAAGGATAGCAAGGAACATCAAACTGAGCCCAGCGCTAAAAAATGTCGAAAAATCATTCAAGACAATTGCATTTTTTAAATCACTGAGTCTTGGACTTCTTGCTAAAAAGTAGTAAAAAACATCATACAAAATATAGAGTCCAAGAATAGGAAGTACTGCTAATAAAATATTTTTAAAGCTAGTTTTTCTAGGAAAATAGAGCATCAAAAGTAAAAAGACTAAAAGAGGAAATTCAATATATCTATTTTTTCCATCGATACCACCACAACTTACCCAAAAATGGGATAATTCAATGTAAGAGATAATAATAAGAAGTGAAAAAAATAAAAAGACAGCTATATGTTTTATAGTAGACAAAAAAATCCTTTTTAGAAAAATAACAAAGGTAAATGGGCGTAGCAAATTCTCCGTATGAAACCTTACATTTGAATTGCAACTATAATACTTTTTTGTATGTTTGTCAAGTATGTTTACCGCTCTTGTAGTCAAATATTTAGAAGGAGTCCATGAACATTCTTGGGATTATTTCGCTAAAATACTATCATGATAATCCCAAACATACTCAAAACCATCTCCAAAACCATTAGCCAACAAGGTGGAAAAGCCATCGTTGTAGGTGGCTCTGTGCGTGATCATTTCTTGGGTATTTGTGCAAAAGATTTTGATATTGAAGTCTATGGGCTAGAGCGTCTTGAAGTTTTAGAAGAGATACTCAAATCCTATGGTCGGGTAGAACTTGTGGGGAAAAGCTTTGGGGTGCTGAAGTTTATGCATGCTGGGGAGACTTATGATTTCTCTTTTCCTCGAATTGAGCAGAAAGTAGGGCGTGGGCATAAGGGGTTTGCTTGTCAGATAGATGGGACGATTAGCTATGAAGAGGCAGCAAAGAGACGGGATTTTACTTGTAATGCCATGGGTTATGAGATAGAGAAGCAGCGTTTCTTAGATCCCTTTGGTGGGCGTAGGGATATGCAAGCGAAAATCTTGCGTCATATCGATGAAAAAACTTTTGTAGAAGACCCTTTGCGGATTTATCGTGGGGTGCAGTTTTGTGCGCGTTTTGGGTATGAGATGGCAAAAGAGACCAAAGATTTGTGCACTGTCATGATAGCACAGGGTGCTTTGGAAGAGTTGCCTAAAGAGCGGGTTTATGAAGAGTTTAAAAAGTTGCTTTTAAAGGCGGATAAACCCTCTATCGGTTTTGAACTGATGCGAGAACTTGGGGTATTAAAATATTTTCCAGAGTTAGAGGCGCTTATTGGCGTGGAGCAAGAGAAGCGTTGGCATCCAGAGGGTGATGTGTGGGTGCATACGATGATGGTGATTGATGCGATGGCAAAGTTGAAAACAGGTGAAGAGAAGCGAGATTTGATGTTGCTGTATGCTGCACTTTGTCATGATTTTGGTAAGCCTGCTACCACAGAGATGATTGATGGACGGATTCGATCTTTGGGGCATGAAGAAGCAGGGATTGCACCGACACAACGCTTTATGTCACGATTGAGTAATGAACAAGACTTTATTGATAAAATATTGCCTTTAGTTGCCCAACATCTCAAACCCTCACAACTCTATCATGATAGGGCATCAAAAGCAGCTGTGAGACGACTCTCCACCAAGGTCAATATCAAAGATTTAGTCATTGTGGCAAAAGCAGATTTTTTAGGGCGCACAACAGAGGAGGCAAAAAAGGGTGACTACCCCGCAGGTGAGTGGCTCTTAGAGATGGCAGAAGCGTTGGATGTGAGTGACAAAGCACCAAAGATGTTGCTTCAAGGAAGAGACTTGATAGCACTTGGATTAGCGCCTTCGCCCCGTTTTAAAGAAATCTTGGATGCGGTGTATGAGAAGCAACTAGATGGTGAAGTACAAAGCAAAGAGGAGGCTATCATGATAGCCAAATCCTTACTCTAAAACTCAAATCCGCCACCAGCACCTTTATTCATACTCTCATAGACTGCGACGACATACTTTTTACGAATTTCACAGCCAATGATTTCAGGACATTGCAGGCAAGAGTTGAGTTGTTTTTGGGTTTGACAAGCCTGTACTTTCTCTTTCTCTTGCTCTCTTCTCTCTTCAAAGATATCAAGTTCTTTTTTATTTTCCGACATAGCAGTTTGTTACTCTTTTTATCTCTTCTTTGGAGCCAAAAAAGCATGGCGTAGTGTCGTGTATATGGGCTGGCTTTAAATCTAGAATTCTTTTACAACCATCTATCGCCGCACCACCTGCTTGCTCAAAAACAAAAGCAAAAGGAAAGACCTCAAAAGTCATACGCAATTTACCTGCGGGTACATCACTGGTGCCTGGATAAGAGAAGAGTCCACCACCTTTGATGAGGATTTGATGCAAATCAGGCACCATACCCCCACTATAACGCAAGCGATAGCCATCTTTGAAGATATCATCTATCATCGCTTTATGATGTGGCGCCCAATTTTTTTGTGTCCCACCAGGGGCATTGAGCTTGCCTTTCTCTTTGAGTTCTAGTTTTTGGATGAAGTTAAACTTGTTGTTGCTATCTAGTCTAAACATCTCTGCCCCTCGCTCTTTGGTGGCAATCACCATCTCCACACGGGGACCATAAACGACATAAACGGCACATTGCAGGTTGTTGCCATCATAATTTTCTTCATAGATACCAAAGATAGAGCCAACCGAGAGATTGACATCGGCTAAAGATGAACCATCTAAGGGATCATATCCGATGAGATATTTTCCTGCTGGATTGAGCACTTCGACATGCTCTTTCTCTTCACTGGCTAACTCTTTGACGCTCTGGACTTTTGCGAACTCCTCTTCGATGATGAGGTCAGATTTGATATCGAGTTTGAGTTGGATATCTCCTGTGGAATTTTGGTTTTGTGAGTATCCTGTATCATCATTTTCTATGGCTTCTCTGATACGGATTGCTGATCTCTCTATGGCGTCAAAAATTGCTTTCATTTATACTTCCTTTGCATTGTTAAATATCCACGCTATGATGGAGTCTGGATCATTTAAATCGAGTATCTCTATATGGCTTGGAATCTGATATAGGGTAATATCGACACTTTCATCAATTGCTATTGCATTAGAGCTTGCAAAATAGTCCTCATCTATCTGATTTCTAAAAATAGCGATGCGTGGAAGCGGTAAAGTCTTGAGCCCTTCGACCAAGAGTACCTCAAAATCTCCAAGCATGGCTATGATATCTTCAAGTGAGCGACTGTTATGCGAAAAGTAGGTCGTCCGTGTAGGAGAGACGACGACCGTCTCTGCCCCCGTTTTTGTGAAAATGTCACTATCTTTGCCTTCTACATCAAAAGTGGCTTTATCTTTTGGGTCATTTTTGATGATAGCGACTTTGTATTTTTGGAGTAAAATGGTTGCTATCTTGCTGATGAGTGTGGTTTTTCCACTATTGGAAGGGCCTGTGAAGGCTACGGCTAATTTTTTCATACTCTGATTGTAACAAAAACTAAATTATTGTAAGATATCGCAAAAGGAATGTAGATGAGACGATTGTGCAGTATGATACTTTTGGCAACACTACTCTTGAGTGGATGTGCCCCAAAATCAGGATTTTTTTCAGAGGATATTCGTTACCAAAGTGCTTTAGCACATACGAAAAAAGGTGAGATTTATAACTCTTTGGAGATGAAGGCTTCTATCGTCGCTACTTATCTCAATTGTACCATTATGCAGTGCAATAATAATAACGAAGAAGTTTTTTTGGTAGCAATCTATATCGATGAAGACTCTTCAGACAAGTCAAAACAGGGCTTATACAATAAAAGCTTTCTGCTCACACTCAATGGTAAAAAACCAAAATCTATCCAACCTTTGGATTATCATGATGACTTAATCAAGGCAGCTCCTTTTAGAAATCGTTGGTCAAAATATTATATTGTGAAGTTTGATAAAGTCAAATCTAAAAGTTTGACGATGGCGTATGCACACCAAAGTTATGGCAAAGTTACTTTAGTGTTTGCAAAAGATTTTTAAGCGTGAGATGTAAACCGAGTCTTTTGGCATAGATAGCGTAGTTTGACAAAACGCGTTTGCCATATTTTCTCGCTTGGGCATTGGGTATCATCTCCATACTCCAAAAAGGCTCATAAAATCCTTTTTTAAAGTAGCCCTTTGAGAGGATATTTCTCTTGGTAAATCCTATCCCAGCATTGTACGCATAAGCGATAAAGAGGGGATGGTGTAGGGACTTTTCTAAAAAATCCAGATGTATATTGGCAAATTTATAAGCTATTTGTGGCTTGAACATATCTTCATAGCTAAAGTGTTTTATGTTTGCTTTTTTGGCTATATCTTTGGCTACATATGGCATAAATTGCATCATGCCTAGTGCATAGGAGTATGAGACTTCAGTCGGGATAAAGTGACTCTCTTGGCGTGCTAGTGCATAGATGAGGATTTTTCTTTCTATGGGTAGATTGCTGAGATACTGGGCATAAGGGGTGAGATAGAAATGTTGATTGTTCTTGAAGCGATACAGTAGCCTAGAGATATACGGTTCCATAGCAGCTGTGTTGTACTGCATCACCCAAGCTCTCTTGGCTTCATAGTTTTTAAAGGGCATCGCTTTGACTTTTGCTTTTAGTTTTATCCAGGCAAAAGGATCGCTGATGTCGATGAGCTGTTTACTGGTTTTGGGAGTGATGGCATAGGTGATATTTTTGGGAAATTTTCCAAGTTCCTCATAGGCATAAAGCGAATAGATGTTGATTTCATGACTCTCTATGAGTGTGCTTAATAGGGTTTGATCTCGTGTGAGTAGATATTGCCAAAAGATTGCTTTGTCTTTTTCAAAGCTAAAAGGCGCTTTTCCTTCTGAATTTTTAAGGTAATGCATAGCGAGATGCTCTTTTTGAAAACGAAGTGCATTGAGTGCCAAGAGAAAGTTTGACTCTGCATCTAGTTGGCTGGCATTGATATCGAGGATAGATTTTTGTAGATTTGGAAATGTCCCTCGTACAATTTTTTCTATCATGATAGAAAATGTTTTCTCTTTCTCTAGCTTATGAAGTGTCGTTTGTGATAGAGGAAAGTCATAATATTTTTTCCTAAAAGCAGTGCCCACTTGGGTGAAAGTCTTGATGAGAAGCTTGGCTGGGAGTTTCTCTAAGTTGCTGAATTTTTTTGTGCTGATGGCGAAGTATTGGGTGGCTAGTGTGGGTCGTTGTCTCTGAAGCGCTAAGGCAATCTTCTCTAAGTTCTCTGCGGGGAGTTTAGTTGCTTTGTATAAGGAGAGTGCATACGCGATACAATCAGCATCTCTTCCCTCTAGTTGCGTTGCTTTGAGTTGTTGGCAATAGGCTTTTCGTTTGAATTTGTCGATATATTTGCTAAATTTTTTAAAGAGTTTGGCGTTGAGGTTTTTTACTTGTGGTAAGAGCGCTTGTGCTTCTTCTTTACTGATGTCTTGGTCTAAAAACTGTGAAATATAAAAATCTTTGGCAAGGCTTTTGGGTTTGTCTTTGAAAAAATCAAGGCTAAGCTCTTGGGCAGAAATGGTGAGCGATACAAAGAGTAAAAGTAGGGTGACTCTTTGTATCATGATAGGTACTTAGCCGATGTTGAGTAAAAGTTGTTGGACGAATATAATGGCAAAGATGATGATGATAGGTGCCAAATCTATGCCACCAATGACTGTTGGAATATAGCGTCGAATAAAGCTGTAAACAGGCTCTGTAAGTCTGCGTAATACCTGTACGATAGGGTTGGAAGGATCGGGATTGACCCAAGTGAGCAGGGCAGCGATGATGATGACCCATTTGTAAAGTTCTAGTATCTGAAACAGTGTGTATGTTAATGCACCAATCATGGTAGTATCTCTCCTAAATAATTTCTAATATGTGGATATATCTCACTCAAATCAGGACCCTTTTGGGTACCTGTGAGTAAAACTCTCAAGCCCAAAAGAAGTTGCTCTTCTCTCAAGCCACTCTCTTGCAAGCAGTAGGCTTTAAACTCCTCAAAGTCTTTAAAATAAGGTGCCTCTTTTGCTATCTTATTGAGAGTGTAAAATTCTTCTTGCAATGCTAAAGGCTCTTTTTTTGCAAATATTGCATCAACTTTGGTTTTGATAAAGTTGATTGTATTGCCTTCTTGCGTGTAGATTTTAGCTAATTTGCCTAAATCTTTACTTGAATAGCCAATATATTTCGCAAGTTCTAAATCATCAAGTCGCTTGATATGTGCGACATTGAGCGCTAAGAGCTTCTCCATATCAAAGGGAGTAGGGTGCTTTGATATGGCTGTGATGTCAAACCATTGCATCGCCTCTTCTAAGGTAAATATCTCAGCTTGGCTTGGATGGGCTATCATGATAAGGTAGTTGATGAGCGCAGATGGTAAAATGCCCTCTTCTAGTAAGGCTTTTAGCGAAGGCATCTGCTCTGCTGTGATAGGGGGTAGATAATGATAACTAATCTCCTTATCGTAGCCTAAATAATCACGAATCATCACTTCTTTGGGTGTATCGCTGATATCTTTCTCTTCACAAATCACCATAGAGATATCGTTGAGTAAATCATCAAGGGCACGGGCAAAGGTGGGTGTAGGTGTTTTATCGACATCCAAGATGACAAAATCATCACTATGGTTATCCAAGGCATTGATACGGACACAAAAAGGGTTTTCATTGTTTAAGACCGCTTCATCGCTGAGTGTTTTACACCTGCCAGTACAAGGCTCTTGTCCGCAAAAACATGAAAAAGCATGTTTATCCATCAACAGTTTTGTGGCAAGTTGTTGATGAAATTTTAAGTTATGGCTTTGGTAAGTCACATCGCTAAATTGGATGCCAAAAAGGGCTAGCATTTCCACACTCTCTTGTATAGAGGAGGCACTATCTTGCTCTTCTATGCGAAGTAGTAGCTTGTCACCAGCTTGTGTAGCGCAGATATAATGAAAAAGGGCTAGACGAAGCGAAGCGATATCTAGATCACCATGTAGCGAGGGTACAAATCGAAACAATGCGTTTTCCTTTTGGTTTTAGTGCATATCTTGATAGATTTTGTGTGCAAAATTCTCAACTTTGCTTTTACCATACTGAGAAGCTAGGACGACGGCTTTGCCGACATTGATGCGTCCATAGCCCCAGTGGTCATTTCTACCGTTTATATATCTGTATTCCCCGTTTTTATCAGCCGTGTTTTTAAAGATTTCAAGTACCTCTTCTTTGCTGAGTGTAGGATTTTCTGCGAGCACAAGTGCGGCTGCACCTGCTGCGATAGGTGCAGCCGCACTTGTACCCGAGAAAGAGTATGTATAGCTTCCACCAGTAGTTCCTTGAGAACCTGTTGCATCTGTGGTGATGATGCTTGACCCAGGTGCTGCAAAATCGATTGCAGATCCATAGTTACTATAATTTGCAATCCTATCATCATCAGTAGATGCAGCGATGGAGATGACATAGGGAGACTCTGATTCATCACGAATTGAGGGAAATTGTGATGAAGATGCGCAATTTTGATTTCCTTGTGCATCAACGCTATAGTATAAATCCATATTGCAGCCACCATTGCCTGAGGCAAAAAAGATGAGAGTTCCTTTACCATCTCTTCCATGTTCTGAGAGATCTTTTAGCATAGCATTAAAGGCATCTGATATCTCATAAGTCCCCCAAGAGTTGGAGATGATAGCGGCACCATTGCGAGACATGGCATAAAAGGCTTCAATATCTCGGGATATATTCTCATTGGCATAACGCAACGCGAGAAGTTTACTTTGGGGAGCAACACCCACACCACCTATGCGATTGTCTCCACTGGCAGCAATCAAGCCAGCGCAGGAAGTGCCATGCCAATTATCAGCAGCAGGCTGAGGGGCATTGGGTAAGTTATTGTTCAAGGCATTGCCATCTTTGACTATATCTATCTGTCCATACGCGTAGTTATAATTTCCATATCCAATGATATTGGCGCGTAGATCTTCATGTTCTATGTCGATACCTTCATCATAGAGACCTACGATGATACCTTGACCTTTTGTGTATCGCCATGCTTCTTCGACATTGATACCTGCTCCACCATGTAAGTGCCAACTAGCGTTGTATAAAGGGTCATTGGTTCTTTTCTTTTTTTGTATGATAAAGTCAGGATGGGCAAAGGCGACACCTTTTATCTTTGAAAGTGTGTTAGCGATATCCAAGGTATTGGCTTTTTTCTTGACTTGATAGACAAACATATGGGTATTGAGTCGTTTCTTTAATGCAAGAGAAAACTCTTTTTCTATATAGAGTTGAATAGATAAGTCCAAAAAAGAGACGATGATATTTTTATCTATGCCTAGTTGCTGACCTGCTCTGTTTTTGTAGTATTGAATCGTAGGCTTTAGCGCTCTGTTTTTACTAAATGGCGCTTGTGTATCTAAGGCTATCAACGCCTCTTTTTTCCCGTGATTGATATAGTAATCACCAAAAAGGGTAGAAGCAAGAAGTAAAAGCATCATAAAAATTTTATTCAAAGTAGTCGCCTTGCGTTGTGAATTGGTATGATTCTACCCTATATTTGACTTTTTTTCAAGCCTTTTAGCAATAATATCAAAATAAAGAAATTATTTTAAAAAAAAACTATTTTTTTATGTAATATAGAATTTATTTTGCTATGATGTGAAGTGAAATTTCAAAATAAAGGAAAAAAATGAAGAAAAATATTATTTTAGCACTAATCATGACACTCTTTTTGAGTGGATGTGGTGTGGGCTCATTGGTGGCGTTGCCATTTAAGGCTGTGGGTGCGGTAACAGATGTGGTAGCACCAGAGGCAGTAGGTGATACGATAAGAGGTGCGGGAGATGTCGTAGATACGGCGATACCGTTTTAATAAACATATATTGATAAAGGATGAGTGATGGCAACAATGGCATTAACGAAAGAGAATTTTGATGCGACGATCGGTGGAAATGATATCGTGGTTATAGACTTTTGGGCGGAGTGGTGTGGCCCTTGTAAACAGTATGGTCCGATATTTGAGAAGGTGTCAGAGACTTATCCTGATATCGTTTTTGCGAAGGTCAATACCGAAGAACAACAAGAGTTAGCAGGACACTTTCAAGTGCAATCTATCCCAACGACGGTTATCATGAGAGAGGGGATTGGTATCTTTCAACAACCTGGACTCATACCTGAAGAAGCGCTAACAGATGTACTCAAGCAAGCTAGCGAGCTTGATATGGAGATGGTAAAACAAGAGATTGCCAAAGAGCAAGCAAAAGGAAACGAAGCGTAAAAGCGCTAAATATGGCGTTCTTTGTAGGTATCGTACCTGTAAAGAACGCCAAAGTGCTATATCATCCTTGAAATATATCAATATATCTTGATATATAAAACTTATCATGATATACTTAGAAAAAAACAAAGGAGTTATCATGATAAAGAGAGATGTTGCACAAACAAAAACAGGTGTAAAGATAGGTTTCAGTGGATTTGTCACCAAAGATGAGGTCGAAAAGATGGTGCAAAACTGTGCCACAGGTCAGTGTGAATGTATGAGTGATGAGACTAAGAAAAAGATTAGTGATATGCAAGTAAGTGGTAAAGACGGTGATGTGGAGTTAAAGCTCACTGGTGATGTCGCAAAAGAAGAGATAGAAGAGGCACTTAAAAAATCAAAAGTGATTAACAAGTAAAAACTGCTTTTGGGAGTGGAGGGGTGAAAATAGTATTTGACAATAGTATATTATAGTAGTATAATAAATACAAAAAGGAGCTATCATGATAACTATAAACTCCAGTGATGTCATCAAAAAGC
>CAZCUH010000006.1:10909-24767 GCA_964501795.1 uncultured Sulfurospirillum sp. | reverse complement strand
AAGATGGTAAATAAAAGATCCCTTAGTTTAATTGATTTTTTACATAGTAATAAAATTATTACACAAGAGGTAGCCCAGTCAATTGAAGAAGAGTTTGTTGATACAGGAGATGATTTAGGCTCACTATTGCTTAAAAATAAGATTGTAACAACAGACACATTGATACTATTACTGATAGAAGCTTTTAAAAATGGTGTCTTGCTTTTGGAAGACATTTACAAAGATTTTTCAATTGATATAGATGAGTTTATACAAAAGTTTGCAACGGCTACTGACACAGAGATGGTCGATCTCTATGCCCAAGAGGTCAATTACTCATTGGGTGCAAGAACAGGGTATGATAAGTTAAATAAACTACACATTCTTCCCTATAAAGAAGATGATCTCAATATTTATGTAGCGGTCAAAGATCCCTTTAATATCGCTTTACAAGATCAACTGCAGCGTATTTTTAGAAATAAACTCATTAAGATTCAAATCGCAAATCCAGATCAAATCGATAAGCATCTTCATAATATAGAGATTTCTGAATCGGTGAAGGATTTGATAGCAGAGATTAGACAGGAGTTTAAGACAACAGAAGATGAAAATGAAGTCTCTGGGATTTTAAAACTGATAGAGCTTATCTTAAAGACAGCGATTATTGGTGGGGGATCTGATATTCATATAGAACCAGCTGAGACTTCTTGTATCGTAAGATGTCGTATTGATGGGATGTTAAAAGAGATTTTTGTTTTTGATAAAGATATTTTTCCACCACTCGCCTCGCGTATCAAACTCTTGGCAAACTTGGATATTGCAGAGAGAAGAAAGCCTCAAGATGGGCGTTTTTCAGCGAAGATTATGGAAAAACCTTACGATTTTCGTCTCTCTACTTTGCCTATCATGACAGGAGAGTCTATCGTTATTCGTATCCTTGATAAATCAAAGGTGATGATTAAGTTAGAAGATTTAGGAATGCATCCTGAAAACTTTAGAAAATTTCGTGAAGCGATGGATGCCCCTTATGGCGTGATTTTTGTGACTGGACCTACAGGTTCTGGTAAATCGACAACACTGTATGCAGGTATGAATGCAATCAAATCAGTCAAAAAGAAGATGATTACGGTTGAAGATCCTGTGGAGTATCAGATGGCGCTTTTGCAACAAGTGCAGGTGAATAATAAAGCCAATCTTACCTTTGCTTCAGCGTTAAAATCTATACTTAGACAAGATCCAGATATCATCATGATAGGGGAGGTACGAGATCAAGAGACACTCAAGATTGCAGTAGAAGCATCCCTAACAGGGCACTTGGTACTCTCTACCTTGCATACCAATGATGCGGTATCTGCGGTGACGAGAATTGTAGATATGGGTGTGGAGTCGTATCTTATTTCTGGGGCCTTGGTTGCTATTCAGGCACAACGCCTCATCCGAAAGGTCTGTCCACACTGTAAAGCTAAAGTGGTACCACCAGATGATGTCTTAAAAGATTTTGAAAAATTTATTCCCTCTGAGTATCAGTTTTATAAAGCCAGAGGATGTGAAAAATGTATGCATACGGGGTATGCAGGACGAGAAATGGTCTCTGAGGTGCTTGTGATAGATGATGAATTAGCCAGTATGATAGCCAAAGATGCATCAAAAGAGCAGATGTTAGAGTATGCACTTAATCATGGTTTTGTAACCATGTTTGAAGATGCAGCACTTAGAGCAGCAAGTGGAAAAACAACAATAGAAGAAGTTTATAGGGTGGCAAAAGGATGATTAGTTATTTTGAAGTAAATTATATATTTAAAGGGAAACGGGATAAAGAGCTTGTCAAGGCAAATACGCGTCGTGATGCGATTGCTATAGCACAGGCAAAAATCCCAGGTGGAACCATTTTAAAGGCCTATGAAGTCTCAGCACCACTTGAGGATAGATTTGAGGATTTTAAAGATAAATTTTTTGGAACGATATCGCAAAAATCAATCAAAGTTGAGTTTTTAATTGCAGCATTTAGACAGTTGGCAGTCATGACCAATGCCGGTATCTCTATCCATGATAGTATCAAAGAGGTGGGTAAATCTACAACAGATAAACAGTTAAAAGAGATTTTTGTCTTGATTGATGAGGATTTGAACTCAGGGAAGAGTTTGACTGAGGCATTTATGAAGTATAGTAATCAATTTGGTGATGTGACTATCGCTATGATTGAGCTTGGTGAGAGTACAGGTAATATGTCTGATGCATTGACAAAGCTTTCTGAACTGCTTGAAGAGATGATGGAAAATAAGAAAAAATTAAAGGCAGCGATGCGTTATCCAAAGACAGTGGCTATCGCGATTGCCGTGGCATTTTCAATCCTCATGATGTATGTTGTACCAAAATTTAAAGAAATTTTTGCCAATTTAGGGGCAGAACTTCCAATGCCAACAAAGATTCTTTTGTGGTGTGAGCATGCACTTAATACCTATGGAGGGTATATTTTATTAGGGATTATTACTCTTGTTGTGATTAATAAATATAAATATAAACATGATGAAGCATACAAATTTTTTATGGATAAGAAGATACTCAAAGTATATCTGATTGGTGATGTAACATTTTTTGCTAATATGAGTCGATTTATGTTGATTTTTACGGAGTTGGTGCGTGCAGGTGTTCCTGTCGTAGAAGCCTTAGACACCTCAGTCATGACGGTAGATAATGATGATATCAAAGAGAAACTCTCCTCTGTAAAACAGTCAGTACAACGCGGTAACAATCTTACAGAAGCTTTTAAAGACACGGGGCTTTTTGAGGGGATGTTGATTCAGATGATTAAGGCTGGTGAGAGTGGTGGTGCACTCGATAAGATGCTTGAAAAAGTAACAGATTATTATCGTTCGCGCTTTAATATGCTCATAGAGAACTTATCTGCTTATATCGAGCCTATCATGATAGGTGTGATTGCTGGTATGGTATTGATGCTAGCCCTTGGTATCTTCTTGCCGATGTGGAATATGGGTCAAGCAGTTAAAGGTTAATTAATCCTTTAACTCCTCCATCAAAGCATTTACTTTGCTCTGCACCATCCCCGCCTCTTCCAAAAATGGAGAGGGGAGGTAGTCAATTTTTTTGATTTTATCATACGAGGCATAAGAGAGATAGAGAATCTCTTTTGCCCTAGTGACTGCGACATAAAAGAGTCGTCGCTCTTCATTGATACCATCTTCAACGCCATTTTTACTCATCAGTTTTCGATTAGGAAATCTTCCATCCATCAAGTCAATGATATAAACTTCTTTAAACTCTAGACCTTTAGACGCATGTATACTCAAAAGATTAACCCCTTCACCTTCTGTGAGTTCGTTACCTCCTAGTGTGAGCGCATTGATGAAACGGTATTTATCTTTATAGGCACGAGAGAGGTGTCCTAGAAGTTCGGCTTTTCGTTTGATATTGATAAGTGCTTCTTTTTTGATCTCTTCATGCACAGAGCCATCTTTTTGTGTGGCGCGTTTGGTAGCGAGGTTTTCAGCGATTCTAGCAAAAAGGGCAGATTTTGCAATGTTTTTGATGATGTTTTGTGGTCTTGTTAAGTGTCTATTCTCTTTAATATAGGTGTAAAAATCAAAGAGATATCCCATTAAGTCATTGTTGATTTTTGAGTGTTTGAGTATAGGATTTTTGAGAAATTTATCAGGATAGCCCTGTTTTTTAAATTTGGCAACATTTTGTTCCTCATAAAAATCATCAAAGAGTCCGAGTTGGTGATTGATGACATTGGTTTTATAAGGGTTCTTTTTATCTTTAGGTTTTAAAATACCCTCGATGATAGATCCATCACCTACCTTATAGAGTGCATCAAAGAGATCCTTGGCAAAGACACCACCCACCCCTCTAGCATACTCAAAGATATGGATAAAACTCATCATATCTCTAGGGTTTATCATGATAGTAAACATATCTAGGATTGCTTTGACTTCACGGGTTTCAAAAAAGCTTGTCCCCCCTTTTCGTTTACAGGGAATGCCTTGTTCTCTGAGATTTGCTTCCAAGCCATCTGCGGAGCCATTGTTTCTAAAGATGACGGCGATATCCTCATGGGGTGTAGAAGAGGTTTTTATCTTTTGGGCGATGGCTTCATATTGGGAAAAGAGCTCGTCAAATACCATGAGCTTTGGTGCGGGAAAATCTCCCTCTTTGGTGACGATGAGCTCTTTTGGATAGATGCGTTCATTTTTCGCGATGACTTTATTGGCTAAAGAGAGTATGGATTTTGAGGAGCGATAGTTTTTGTTCAGGGTATAAATAGCAGCCTCTGGGTACTTGTCTTTAAAAGAGCCGATGATGTTGATATCAGCACCATTAAAAGCATAGATACTTTGATCATAATCTCCTACACAAAAGAGTGAAGCACTTTTAAAATTGTCAATTAAGGAACCTTGCAGACGATTGGTGTCTTGATATTCATCCACTAAAATCTCTTTGAAATGTATATCATGGGTTTTGAGATGTTCTCTAAAATTAATGAGCAAATCATTAAAATCCACATATCCAAAACGCTTTTTGACCTCTTGAAATTCTTCAAATATATGTTCATAGATATCACCATAGGCTTCATGGTCAGGATTTTGTTCGGCAACCCAATCGGAAAAATATCCTTCTCCTGCTTTATTTTGAAAAAGAGAGTATAAGTCATAGAGATGTGAAGCTGAGTAGGGCGAAGTTGGGGCATCGATATAAGAGAAATTTCTCTTTTCATGGATACTTTTAAGCACTAATTTTAACTCTTTTGGTTGTTTGAGTATGACTTGTTTGCCTGCTTTTTTGAGTAAGCGATAAGAGACTGCATGGAAGGTGCCTGACTCTATCTTGTTGGTGATAGCGGTGTCATAGTATTGTGAGACGCGTTCTATCATCTCTGCAGCTGCTTTGTTGGTAAAGGTGAGAAGCAGTAGCTCTTGAGGTTGTACGCCACGGTTTAGATGGTGGGCGATACGCGCTACAATGGTAGAAGTTTTACCTGTTCCTGCGCTAGCAATGATGAGATTTTTCCCAGAGGGTGCTGTAGCAGCGGCGAGCTGCTCAGCGTTTAGTTGTGATAATGGCATCGAATACTATTGGGCTATAAATTTTAAGATTTCAGCTTCTATGGAATCTTTGTTGATGATGCTATCATGATAAGGCTTTTTAGAAAAGAGGGCACTGATACTTGCTGTGATGGGGATATGGAGTGTTTTTGAAATATATTCTAATGCCTCTTTATCACTATATTTTTCTGTATCATGTCTCAAAGCTTGCATCATCGTAGGTGCAAATTTTGTCCACTCTGCCGTTGAGCAAAGTACATTGATGAGAGGTTTCTCATCTAAAGTACCAACAGCTTTAAGACAAGTTGCTGTATGTGGATCCATTACATAGCCTTTACTTGCATACTTTGCAATCGTCTTTTTTGCAAAATCATCATCACTATCAATGGCAGCAAAATCCTCTTGCAGACGGCTTAATTCCTCATTTGAGAGTTGATAATAACCTTTTTCATGTAAATCATCCATCCATGCCTTTGTTTTTTGGGCGCCAAACATATCAAATAAGATTCGTTCAACATTGGAGGATTTTAAGATATCCATGGCGGGTGAGAGGGTAAGGATAAGTGCTTTGTCCCTGATATCATAACGACCTGTTTGAATCAGTTCAACTAGTACATTGTTGGCATTGGAGGTGATAAGAATCTTCTCTATAGGAAGTCCCATTTTTTTGGCATAATAGGCACCAAGTGCGTTACCAAAATTGCCACTTGGTACAGTGATATAGATTTTCTCCCCATTTTCGAGGCTATTTTCTGCTAAAAGGGCTAGATAGGCATTGACATGATAGATAATCTGAAAGATAATTCTACCAAAGTTCACAGAATTTGCCGCAGAGAGTTTGATATTGTTTGTTTTTAGTTCTTCATTAAAACTCTTGGAAGCAAGCAGGGTTTTAAGTGCATGTTGTGCATCATCAAAGTTTCCTTTGATACCAATGACTTTGAGGTTTTTTGCCTCTTCTGTGACCATTTGGAGGCGTTGGACATCACTGGTTCCCCCATCAGGATAGAGACAGGCTACTTGAATGTTTTCTCTATTTTTAAAACTCTCCAAAGCAGCAGGCCCTGTATCACCAGATGTGGCAGCAAGGATGAGATACTTTTGATTCTCTTTTTGTGCCAAGTGAGAGAGGATATATCCAAAAGGTTGCAGTGCCATATCTTTAAAGGCGCGTGTTGGTCCATGATAGAGTTCATTGACGAAGAGCTTTTCGTCTATTTTGACAAGTGGTGTGGGATGGTTGGGGTCATCAAACTTATCATAGAGTGCTAAGGCTTCATCGATGATAGTCTCTTCTATATCTATCTCAAAATGTGTCAATATCTTTTTTGCCAAGGCTTTGTAGCTTAAATCTGTATCAAAAAATGATGCGTCAAATGGAGGTAAAGATTTTGGTACATATAGACCACCAAAACTTGCACTAGGAGAGAGTAAAGCTTGTGAAAATGTTACCTCTTTTGCAAATCCTTCTTGATTTCCTCTTGTCTCTATAAAATGCATAATCGTATCCTTTACTTTTTTATTACCGTGCCGATACCTTCACTTGTGAAAAGCTCTAGTAGTAGGGAGTGTTCGACGCGTCCATCAATGATATGTGCTTTTTCAACCCCTTGATTGATTGACTCTAGGCAGGCATCCACTTTTGGGATCATACCACCTGAAATGGTTCCATCTTGGATGAGTGGTGCAATGGCATCCTCTTTTAGCGTACTGATAAGCTGCATCTCTTTATCGAGTACCCCAGTGGTATCTGTCATAAAGACAATCTTCTCTGCCTTGAGGGCGATAGCAATCTGACTTGCTGCGAGATCAGCATTGATATTGTATCCTGGATGGTTGATGTCATCTCCAGCTGCGATAGGTGCGATGACTGGGATAAATTTATCATCCATGAGTTTTTCAATCACACTGCTATCAATAGAAGTAATACTACCTGTATAGCCAAAGCGTTGGCTATCTTTTGCTTTAGCTTTCATAAAAGAGGCATCTTTGCCACTCAAGCCTATGGCCTTGGCTTTGTTGTGATTTAAGAGGGTAGTGATCTCTTTATTGACCAAGCCTGAGAGCACCATCTCTACCACTTCCATATTTTCGGCACTAGTAACTCTTTGCCCATCGATAAACTCGGTTTCAATGTTTAATTTTTCTAAGATAGTATTGATCTTTTTTCCACCACCATGTACAATGACTACTTTAATACCTACTAAAAACATCAATGCAATATCTCGTGCAAATTTTTGTTTTAACACTGCTTGCGTTTGTGCGGCACCGCCATATTTGATGACAACGGTTTTACCACTAAACTGCTGGATGAAAGGAAAAGCATCAATGAGGGTTTTAACGACTTGGATTTTCTCTTGCACTGTGTGGCCTTTTATTTTTGAGAGATTTTAGCGTAATCTTCTATAAAAGTATCTACAACTTCAACAACTTCTTTGTGAAGTCTTATCTTTAGTCTTAAGATAGAGAGTGGCAGATTGAATGTTTGCATCTTGACTGCATCTTTGGTCGTAGTGAGAATGCTCGTGGCTTGATAGCGCTTTAAAAGCGCTTCTAGCTCCTCTTTTTTATAGGCGTAATGGTCTGGAAAATAGACTTTTTCTATCTCTTTAGGGAGATATTTCTCAAGGCGTTGGGGTTTTGAGATAGCAGTTATTAAAAGCATTGTATCGCTAGGATTTTCTATCTCAACGCTTTTGAAAAAATCTCTATCTTCTTCTATGCTAAGATAATCATGATAGTATGATTTGGGTTCACGATAAGGTCCCGAGGGCAGACAAAAGTTATTGCTCTGTGGGATATCTGGCTTGATGAGAAGATCAAGTTTTTGGATATTAGCTTTTGAAAACCCATCATCTAAAAAGATAATTTTTGCACCTTTTCTTTTTGCCTCTTCTATCCCAAGTATACGATTTTCGCTGACGATGATGGAAGCATGTGGCAGCGCAGTGGCAAGGAGCATCGCTTCATCGCCAGAAATCTTGACATCTGTGAGTATCTTGCCTTTATCACTTATCATGATAAGCCCTTTGGATGCTCTTTTGTAGCCTCTTAAAATGATAAACACATCTTTTTTATTCTCTGCTAAAGCAATGGTAATAGGGGTTTTCCCCGCACCACCTACAATGAGATTTCCGACGGATATGATGGGGAGTTGAAAATCTATTGGCTTGGAAAATTTTCTTTTAAGAAGCACAATGAGACAATAAAGACCAGTGAGTGGAAGTAACAGATAAGCAAGTATTTTTTGTATTGCAGAGGGGTTGAAAAGATACTTCTCAACCCAAAAGTAGAATTTTTGCTGCATCAAAGGTGTCAGTTAGACTCTTGTTTTTGCCGTCTCTTTAATCATCTCACAGACATATTTGACATCTTCATTGCTCATAGCAGGGTAGTTTGGAATCGAAAGAATTTGTTGAAAATTGGTTAATGCAACAGGAAAATCATTGACCCGCAGGGAGTATTTTTGTTTGTAGTATGATAAGAGGTGCAATGGCACATAATGTAGTGCTGTAAAGACACCTTTTTCGCGTAATTCTCTTGCAAAGTCATCTCTATTTTTATCGATTTTTAGGATATATTGACTGTAGATATGAGAATCTGAACCACTAGGGGTAGTGACATGTTTTACACCTGCTAACGCTTTGTCATAGATAGCTGCTATCTCTTTGCGTCTTTTTATAAATGTATCTACCTTTTGCAACTGTGCGATAGAAAAAGCAGCTTCTAACTCGGAAGTGTCATATTTGATACCGATATCAACCACATCATAGATATAGCCTAGATTGCCATATTTATCCCATCCTTTTGCCTCGATAGCATGGTGACGAATCAATTTGGCGCGCTCATAAATCTTTTCATCATTGGTCGCAAGCATTCCTGTATTGCCAATGGCATGCATCATCTGTGAAGAGAATGAGAAAGTCGCGATGTCACAGCCCGCTGCACCTACTTTTCTGCCATCATATTCTGTCCCTAGTGCGTTGGATGCATCTTCAATGACTTTGATATTGTTCTCTTTGGCAATTTTGTAGATTTCATCAAGCTTGGCACTCTGTCCTGCAATGTGTGAGACAATGACCCCTTTGAGTTTTTTGTGCTTGTGTTTTACGAGCGCCTCTTTGAGTCTATCTGGAGACATATTGTAACTATCAGCATCAATATCAACAAAGATAGGCTCCGCATCAAAGTGTCTGACTACTTCAGCAACAGTGGGAAAAGCATTGACTGAGACAAGGATCTTATCACCGCGTTTGAGCTCCATGGCAAACATACTAAGATGCATGGCAGCAGACCAGCTAGAGGTAGAGACAGCATATTTACAGCCAATATACTCAGAAAAGAGATCTTCTAACTCCTCTATCTTTGAGGCACCTTTGAGGGCAAGCACTTCCTCGATGATAGCTTTTTCACTACTATCAATGGATGGTATATAAAACGGTATTTCTTTCATGTTCTTCCTTTATAATTTGATATCTCTAGGGTATAAAAAGTCATGCCCAATCGTACGCGATGTGAGCTTGGCTATGAGTGGTGGACGGCGTTTAAATTGATTTTGATAGATTTTTTTAATAGCCATATCGACCATCTCTTTTTCAAATCCTTTTTCAAGCAACTCTTCACGAGAGAGTCTATTTTCAACATACTCTTTGAGTACGGTATCGATTTGTGCATAGGTGTAACCTAAATCATCTTCATCACTTTGTCCCTCCCACAAGTCAGCAGAAGGGGGTTTTGTGATGATACAATCAGGGACACCAAGGTATCGTGCAAATTCAAATATTTCACTCTTATAGAGATCTCCGATAGGGTTGATAGCGGAGGCTAAATCACCATAAAGCGTCCCATAACCTAAAAGGAGTTCACTCTTGTTACTTGTACCAAGCACGAGAGAGGATTCTCTAGCAGAGATATCAAAAAGGATAGACATACGCATCCTAGCAGAAAAATTTCCAATCCTAAGGTTATTTGAATTTTTGTTATTTTCATATGCTTCAAGTAAAGCAGTAATATCCTCTTTTTCTACGCGTAGATTAAATGTATCAGATAATGCTTGGGCATCATCTAGGCTACTTTGTGATGAGTATTTTGAAGGCATCATGATACAAAGAAGCTTATCATGATAGGCTTCTTTGGCAAGGACGGCTACGACGGCGGAGTCGATACCCCCACTAAGTCCTAAAACGCCACCTTTTAAACCAGTCTTAAAGGTCTCTTCCTTGATAAAGTTGACAAGATAATGTTTTACTAATTCAAATCTTTTTGACATACAATCCTCTTTTATGTGCGGAGATTATACTAAAGTTTACCTTAATCAACTCTTCTATTATTATCAGATTTCTTTAAGTACATTTTAAAAGAGTAGCATAAGTTGAATATTATCTTAAAAATAAAATTATTTTAATTTTTCCACGCTATCACCTCTCTGTATTGTACCATTTTGTATGACTTTAGCAAAAATACCCCTATCTTCTTTTAGTAGTGCGGGAACGCGCTTGTCTATGACTGATAAATGGTTACATATCGTACAATTTTGTGTGATTTCCAATATCGCATTGCCTATTTTGAGCTTTGTTTTGTGAGGAAGGTGATAGGGATTAAAATCAGTTAATATATTTTCACCCAAAAGACCATAGGCAACTTCAATCCCTTTATCTTGAAGTAAGCGATAACTCTCTTGAGATGTTATAAGGATAGATCGGCTGAGATCTTTTGCATAAAATTTATCATGTAATATACCATTTATATTACAGATTATCTTCTCTTGATGGATACGAGATGATTTTCCTTTTTCTGAAATATAGAGTGCTAAAACCTTGCCTATTGACGCTTCTGTCACTGTGCATCCTTTTCAATAATTTGTAAATTGCATAGTTATTATACAGTAAAATGCTAGGTTTTTATTGACATTATATGAATATTTCATTACAATATGCGTGGTTATTAGTTTACGATTCCAAAATATTATGATGATTAATATTTTGATATGGTAAATTTAATACAATCTTAGAAAATTAAGGAGCATAAATGCATGCTGATACTAATGATGTTGCGCAGTTAAGTAGAAGAAACTTCTTCAAAAAAACAGCGCAATATTCCGTAGGTGCAATGGCTGCGGCTAGTGCACTATCACCAGTTACCATGAGAGCAGATGATCCTGCTATTATGGAAGAGAAAGAGTGGGGAACAACACTGGGTAAACCTGTTACCAAAAATCTCTATGGTATGCCTTCCCCGTATGAGCATAATGTTACAAGAAGAACAGCAAAATTGCTGGCATCTGGTAACTTTCAAGCTTCTATCGCGGTAGCACCAATTCAAGATTTAAATGGTATTATCACACCTAATGGTCTCTTTTTTAACCGTTGTCATGGTGGTACACCAACCATCGATCCAAATGAGCATCGTTTGATGATTCATGGTTTGGTTGAGAAGCCTTTAGTGCTTACGATGGATGAGCTTAAGCGTTATCCTAGTGTGAGCCGTATTCACTTTATAGAGTGTCCTGCCAATGGTGGACCAGAGTGGAGAGGACCACAATTTAACTCTATCCAATTTGCAAAAGGTTTCATGTCTTGTGCCGAGTGGACAGGTGTTTATATCAAAGATATTTTAGCTGATTTAGGACTCAAACCAAATGCAAGATGGATGCTTGCTGAAGGTGTGGACAATTCACATATGGGTCGAACTATCCCAGTAGATAAAGTTCTTGATGATGCGATGATTGTCTGGGGTCAAAATGGTGAAGCATTGCGTCCTGAACAAGGGTATCCTATCAGATTACTCGTTCCTGGTTGGGAAGGTAACCTTTGTGTGAAGTGGTTAGGGCGTTTAGAATTTGCATCAGAGCCATTTTATGCTAAAGAAGAGACAGCCAAATATACAGCACTTTTACCAACAGGTAAAGCAATTCAGCATTTTTATGCCAATGAGGTAAACTCAGTACTTACAAATCCTTGTCCAGAAAATCCATGGGACAAACTCAAAAAAGGCGACTTAGTTGAGATAGAAGGTCTTGCATGGAGTGGTATGGGAACCATAGAAGGTGTTGATATCTCTTTTGATGGTGGTAAAAACTGGGTTGAAGCAAGTTTAAAAGGACTTGTACTTCCAAAAGCATGGACAAGATTTTCTTACATGTATAAATATGAAGGTAAGCCATTACTTCTCTCTTCTCGTGCTAGAGATGATGCTGGACATATCCAACCGTCCGTCAAACAAGAGAGAGATGCCGTAGGCGTAGAGGGCGTATATCATAGAAATGGTGTACATACATGGGAAGTAACAGCAGAAGGGAAGGTGAACAATGTTCAAATCTTATCATAATATTCAAATAAAAACATTAGGTTCAATCTTTTTGGCAAGTACACTGTTTTTAACAGCTTGTGGTGCAAGTGAACCAAAAGATAGTGTCAAAGCAGCAGCAGATGCCATCGCCAATAAAGCAAAGGTAGTTGAGAGTACAACAGTCACAAAAGTAGCAGAAGCTACCGTGAAATCAGCTAAGAAAGATGTGAAAGCGGCTGCTGTTGCAACGCCATCTAGTAAAATGGGTGGAAGTGCTACATATGCCAATGGTAAATTTGTCATCGATGGTGGTGTCACTTATCCAGTAAAAGATGGAAAAAGTGCTTCGTATGCAGTGAATACACAAGAAAAAAAGGGTTTTACCTATGGTAGAACACCAACGAAAAATGAAATTGCTGCTTGGGATATCGATGTCATGCCTGATGGAACTGGCTTACCGGAAGGAAAAGGAAGTGTAGAAGAGGGTGATGAACTCTATGAAGCCAAATGTGTCAGCTGTCATGGTGACTTTGGTTCGGGAGGTGGTGGATATCCATCACTTGCTAAAGGCAATGCTTATGAAGGGCAAAAAACACTCACACACCAAAGAATTAACCCAGATGATGAAGGTCCTATTCGTGTATTTGGTACTTACTGGGCACATGCGAGTACACTTTGGTGGTATGTCAAAACAGGTATGCCTCATCCTGCACCGATGAGCCTTAGCAATGATGAAGTCTATGCACTTTGTGCCTATATCCTCTCTATTAACGAGATAAAGATAGATGGTGAAGAGTTAGATGATGATTATGTACTAGACCGGGCAAAATTTCTCAAAATTGAGATGCCAAACAAAGATGGCTTTGTTCCAAATATTGATGGTAAAAATGGCTTAGAAAATGTACGCGCTTTCTATCATGACCCAAGTAATTATGGTAATGGTACGCGTTGTATGAAAGATTGTTTTGAAGGAAAAGCAAAAATCCAACCTATCACAATAGAGATGAAAGAGTTTAATCCTCCACTCTCAAAAGTAAAAGATTTACCAAAAGAGGGAGAGGGTGGCGCAGCCAAAGTGACAGAAGGACAAAAGATTTATGAAAAATCATGTGCAGTTTGTCATGGCAATGACTCTATGGGTGCACCAAATCTTGGAAACAAAGAGGCTTGGGCTAAGGTGATGAAGCAAGGTATGGATACTGTACTTAAAAATGCTATATCTGGAAAAAATGCCATGCCTCCACGAGGTGGAACATCACTCAAAGATGACAAACTTAAGTTGGCTATCGAGTACATGTATAGCAAAAGTAAGTAGATTCACGATTGGTTCACAATGTTATGTTATAATAACAGTGAACTTTTCGGAGTTATCATGATACGAAGTTTTTGAGAAGCGTCGAAGCTTTAGTAGCGTGTGAATTTTCAAGGGGCTTTGCTCTTTGTGGTTTATCATGATACGAAGTTCTCGACAAGCGTCGAAGCTTTAGTAGCGTGTGAATTTTCAAGGGGCTTTGCTCCTTGAAAAGATG
>CAZCUH010000006.1:7570-10809 GCA_964501795.1 uncultured Sulfurospirillum sp. | reverse complement strand
GTCGAAGCTTTAGTAGCGTGTGAATTTTCAAGGGGCTTTGCTCCTTGAAAAGATGACAATAAAAATAAAAAAGGAAAACAATATGAAAAGAAGAAATTTTTTAGGTTTGGGATTAGCGACATTGGCGACATTGCCAGCGGCACTAAGTGCAGTAGATTTTAGAAAAGAGAAGCCAGATACTTGGACAGCTAAAAATGTATATGATGGTAAAAAACCAACTGATAAGGGTGTAGAAGATGCTATCAAGAAACTCTATGGTGATATCAAAGTTGAGAAAAAAGGTGTCAAAGTAAAAACTCCAGATGTTGCTAGTAATGGTGGTGCTGTTCCTGTATCTGTAAAGTCTGATATCGATGCAAAAAGTGTAGCAATTTTTCAAAATGTAAATCCTGAAGCGACAGTTGCAGTCTATACCGTAGCTGAAGGGCAACCTGTAGATTATTCAATCAAAATTAAAATGAAAGCGTCAGGTACAATTACTGCTATCGTAGAAGGAAAAGATGGAAAGTTTTATTCAGGTAGTAAGTCTCTAGAAGTTGCACTTGGTGGATGTGAAGGTTAATCAAACTCTCTAAAACTATAAAAATAATTTAAATAAGAAGGAAAGATAAAATGAAAATTAAAGCAAAATTAAAAGGCGATGTGATTAATGTAAAGGTCATGGTGAAACACCCAATGTTAACTTATGATCAAGCAAAGAAAAAAGGTAAAGATGCTAACTTCATCACACATATCTCTGCAAAATGTAATGATAAAGTGGTTTATGATATGTCAACAAGTCAATTCTTGTCAAAAAATCCACTTTTCAAATTTAAATTTAAGGGTGCTAAAGCAGGTGATAAAGTAGAAGTTACTTGGGTAGATCTTAAAGGTAATACAAAAACTGATTCTAAAAAAATCAAATAATTTAAAAGCTTGTCAAAAATATTTTGGCAAGCTAACTTTCTAAAAACAAAAAATCAAAAAGAGTTATCATGACAACATTCCAAAAGCTACGAAGCGATGATGATATACGAGAAGTCGTAGAGGTAGCATTTGGTATGCCTCTTGATATTGCTGGAGGGTGGGGTTATAGTAAATCGTCTGCACTTATTATCAATCAAAGCAAACTTCCTCTTGAACAGTTAGAACATACACTTGCTTCGATGCGTGCACAGCTTGAGATGAATTTGACACTCCCAAAAGAGAAACGATATGGAGCAATCAATATCAATATACTGCATCGTGAAGTGCTTGAGAGTGATAAGGGACGATATGAAAAAGTCTCTTTTGAGATAAGCGCTATTTTAGAAGTGCAATATGCTGCCTTTATTGAAGAGTATAAGGCGGGATTAGAGCGTGAAAACTTTGATATAGAGGCGCATTTTAAGAGACGAAAAGAGGCAACATTGAAGCGTAACGAGATCTTTTGGTTTGAGATTAAAGATGCTTTAAAGCTATAAGTTGTTATTATAAGTCTTTAGTTTAATTTAAAGGAATATTATGGGCTTTTTAAGAGGAATTTTTGCATTCATAGGGATGCTGGTAGTAGCTGGTTTAATCTTTGCATTTGTGAAGTTTGGTTCGGGTGTGACATCATTGGATTCAAAAGCTATGGGGCTTTATGCCAATATGTTTAGCAATGTCTTAAAGACAGGTAACTCTGCTGATGCAATGGTAAGGTTCAAAAAAGTGGATCCTGAAGTGAGTAATGATGATATAAAAGATATTATCGAGAGTGTTGCTAGTGATGGCAATATGCAACTTGTGGGCGATGTGACGATGTTTGATGGTTCTCCTATCGACAAGAGTGGTAAAAAGACAAAATATACGAGAATCTTTTCTCTCTGTTCTCGTCCAATTGCACAAAATTTTCTAAATTATTCTATGGCATATGGTGCATTTATGCCATGTAGAATCATGCTTCAAGAAGATGACAATGGAGATAGATGGCTCTATACAATGGACATGGGACTTATGATTCATGGTGGTAAACCACTTCCAGAAAAGATGCTTAAAATGGCACAAAGTGTAGAAGATACCATCTACGCGGCGATGGATAAGGCTGCTGTTGGTGATTTCTAAAATCTAATGATTATTTTGCCTATGCCTTTTGGTATAGGCAATACTTTACTTCTTAATCTTCTCTCTTACTTTTCATTTTCTCTTGATATAATGTTTCTCTATAAAGGATATTATCATGATAGTAAAAAAACAGCCTATGGGACCATATCAAACGAACTGCTATATCATTTCAGTAGATGGAAAAGATTTCATCATTGATCCCGGTGTAGATGCTTTGGATTGGGTGAAAAACAATGTAAAAAATCCCATTGCCATACTCAATACCCATGGACATTTTGATCATGTATGGTCAAATCAAGCCGTCAAGGATGCCCTGAAAATACCTATTTATGTACCTAAAGATGATGCCTTTATGCTCAAAAAAGATCCTTTTGGGCAGGGTACCCCACCAAGTGAGCCTGATGTATTGATTAGTGGGGATGAAATCTTGATGTTAGAGGGTGTTAAGATTGCGTATTTACATATGCCTGGACATACTCCTGGGAACTCTGTTATCATGATAGGGGAGGGGATGTTTAGTGGAGATTTTGTCTTTGAAAATTCGATAGGGCGTGTGGATTTTCCTTATTCATCACCCGATGATATGAAAAAGAGTATTAAAAAGTTTTTAGCATTGCCTTATGACAAAACGGTTTATCCAGGGCACGGCAACAATACCTCTATCAAAGTCGAGCAAGGTCGTATTGGTAATTGGCTAAATTATATTTAAATAATACTAAATAAGGTTTATTTAAGAGTAAGAATGTTATATTGGTTCTAATTAATAATAATTCTCCAATGAGAATTTAATATAGGTGGGGAAAATGAATAACTGTGAAGCACTACTCAGGGATAATGGTATCAAGGTGACACCCCAGAGACTGAGTATCGTAGAAGAGCTGTTTGGTCAAGTGCATATGAGTGTCGATGAGCTTTATGTGGCGATAAAGAAGAAGTTTCCTTCTATCTCTCTTGCAACTGTTTATAAAAATATCAATGCCATGCTTGATAAAGATTTTATACTAGAAGTTAAGATACCCAATCAAAAATCGAAATATGAATTGGCAAAATCATCACACTCGCATGTGATGTGTGAGCGCTGTGGTAAGGTGGAAGATATTACATTGGATTTGCATAGCCTTACCCAAGAAGCTGCCAATTTAACACACTATAAAATCAAGCACGATGCACTCATC
>CAZCUH010000006.1:0-7470 GCA_964501795.1 uncultured Sulfurospirillum sp. | reverse complement strand
GCTGCCAATACTTTTCCCTCATAGAGCATGATCATCTGATCTGCTATCTTGAAGCTCTCTTTGATATCGTGAGAGATGACAACAGAGGTGGTACCTAGCTCTTTTTGAAGCTTGACAATAAGTCTTGAAATCAAATCACTAGCGATAGGGTCAAGTCCTGATGTTGGTTCATCATAGAGTATGATATCTGGTTTGAGTACGACAGTTCGTGCAATGGCAGCCCGTTTTTGCATCCCTCCTGAGAGTTCATTGGGAAAGAGATGGGAGACTTCATCAAACTTGAGTCCCACCATCTCAAGTGATTTTTCTACTTCACTTCGTATCTCTTCTTTTGTCATAGTGGTGTGTTCTCTAAGAGGAAAGGCGATATTGTCATAGATGGTCATACTATCAAAAAGTGCACCAAATTGAAAAGCAAAGCCAATCTTTTTACGAATCTCCAAAAGCTCCTTTGCACTTTTTTCTCCTACATCTATCCCCTCGACAAAGATATGTCCAGAAGTTGGTTTTAAAAGTCCTACCATGAGCTTAATCACGGTAGATTTTCCCGTACCTGAAGGTCCCATCACGACGGCAACGCTTCCCTCTTTGATCGCGAAGTTCAAGCCTCTTAGTACCTTTTTTTTACCAAAATATTTATGCACATCGTCAAAGACTATGATATTATTTTTGATGTTCTTCTCCAATCTTTAGTATAAATCCTCTATCAAAACCCGCCAAATCTTTATAAAATCTAGCTTGCGCTAAATTTTTATCTGCTATATAGCGCTGTAGTGGCTCTTTTTGATCATATCCCATCTCACAACAGAGCACGCAGTTATCATGATAGGCGGCAATATCAATGATATTTTTCAGTATCTCATCTCCCTTTTTCCCACCAAAGAGTGCGATATCAGGTTCATAAGCGAGATTACGCTCTAGTGGGGCATCCTCTGCGATATAAGGTGGATTTGAGATGATTATATCAAATTTTTGTTGGATATCTATGAGGTAAGGAGTATGGATAAAGCGAATCTGTTTTGCTACACCAAAGCGTGCAGCATTGGTTTTGGCTATCTCGATGGCTTCTTTGGAGATGTCAGTCGCTGTAATGGTAGCGTCTTTTCGTAGTTTGGCTATCATGATAGAGATGATCCCACTGCCGACTCCTATCTCTGCAATTTTGGGATTTTTGATATTTTTAGCCACTTCTAGTACCTTATCGATGAGAATCTCTGTCTCAGGTCTGGGGATTAAGGCACCTTTTTTGATGAAAAAGTTCTCACCATAAAAGCTCACTTCTTGTGTGATATATTCAAGGGGTTCACTGTTTTTAGCGCGCTCTATCAGGGCAAAATAGGCATCCACATCTTTTACGCTCTCAGCTTCTTTTAGGATGAGGGACAAGGCATCGCATCCTAGATGGTGCGCCAAAAGGATTCGTGCCTCTTTTTGGTTTTGAAGCCTTTTGGCGCCATGATTTAACGCCTCTTTAATAGTCACGAAGTAGGGCAACTTGTCTGTAAATTTTTATCTTCACCGCTATCATCTATCGCCATACCTAAGCGTTTGAGTCTCTCAACGAGTGGTGGATGGGTATGGTAAAACATGATAAATAGAGGATGCGATTTTGGAAAACTTTTATTTTCATTGGCTAGTTTTTGCAAGGCATTTGCCAAATCTACCTCTGATTCACATTGGGCACCAAATGCATCAGCATGGTACTCATTTTTACGGCTAAAATAGCCAAAAATTGGCATATAGAAAAAGGAGACAATAGGAGAAAAAATCATAAAGAGTGCCACAATAGCATAGGGAGTTTTTGGGATACCGATACTCTCAAAGAGTGTTTGTGGTAAGTTTCCAAAGATAGCAAACATCAAAAAGAGCAATCCACCTGTAAGTGCAATATTTTTGATAATATCTTTATGTTTAAAGTGACCGAGTTCATGTCCTAAGACAGCAAGTAGTTCTGATTTGGTCAATTTTTCAATAAGCGTATCGAAGAGTACGACCCGTTTTGATTTCCCAAGTCCACCAAAATAGGCGTTTAGTCTATTGTCTCGTTTGCTCGCATCAATGGTAAAGACACCATCCGTTTTGAGTCCTACTGAAGAGAGTAGTTTTTCTATTGATTCTTTTAAGGCTGCATTTTCCAAAATCGTAAAGGTATTGAAGAGTGGTGCGATAACGGTTGGATAGATGATATTGACGATGAGTACAATCGTAAAAATCAAGCCAAATCCCCAAAGCCACCAATTCTCAAAATGCACAATGATAAGGGCGATAAGCCAAGTGACAAGACCACCAATGATGATAAACATCAAAGCACCTTTGATAGCATCAGTGATAAAAAGTTTTGCGGTCATATTGGAAAAACCAAATTTTTTATCTAATACAAAAGTTTGATAGAGATCAAAAGGGAGCGTTGCGATATAGTTTATCGCGCCAAATGCCAAGACAAAAGCGACGGATTTGAGTGCCACATCCTCTATCATGATAGCACTATCTAGCCATTTGAGTCCAAATCCTATCCAAAAGATAAAGAGCATATAATCAACAAGGGTACTTAACATATCCATGCGTTGGCTGGCGATTTTGTAGTCTGCTGCTTTGACATAATTTTTGAGTGTGAGAATGACTGGTTTGTCATATTTTGCTTTTGAGATATACCCTACCTCCATCACCGAAACATAGACCTTCATCATGATATAAGCAAAATATATTGCTCCTATGGTTATTAACATTTATTCCCCCAATACTTTTTTTAAGAGGGGTATAAACACTTCTGGTGGTTTATACCCTATCATTTTATCATTTTTTAACTCTTGATGCGCGCTATCATAAAAGATAACAGCCGGTGGTCCTACGACACCAAAATAACTTTGCAAGGCTTTATCATCATCGCTATTGTCTGTGACATCAACACGCAAAAGTGTAAATTTTTGCATCAGTGCTTGGACATTTGGATCTTCAAATGTATTCTCTTCAAGCTCTTTACAGGCAGCGCACCAAGTGGCTGAAAAATCTATCAATACAGGTTTGCTACTTGCTTGAACTGCCTTCTTAAGTGCCTCTTTGGTTTTGACTATCTGAAAGCTTGGATGAGGATTTGTGCCAGCTGAGACGAGGCTTGTCGTATAGAGTTTTTTAAGAGGATTTAAGACACTACTTCCTCCCGCAAATGCCCCTATAAGGAGAATCAAACCATACCCCAAAAGGACAACTGCGATGACTTTTGTGAGTTTACTGATACCTGAAATACCCTCTTTGAGTGGCTCTAGCGCACCTGCATAGATAGCAGCGCCAATAAAGAGTAGTGCCCAAAGCAAGAGCGTGACCATATCTGGTAAGATGCGTGAGAGAAAACTGATGGCAATACCGAGCATCACCACACCAAAGATATAAGAGACTTTTGTCATCCAGCCACCAGGGCGCGGCATAAATTTTCCGCCACCTGCACCGATGAGAAGCAGTGGTGCACCCATACCAAGTCCAAGCAAGAAGAGGGCGATACCGCCTAAAAGTACATCCCCAGTTTGACCGATAAAGAGCAGTGCCGCCGCAAGTGGTGGTGCCACACAAGGCCCTACGATGAGCGCAGAGAGGGCACCCATGATAGCGATGCCTATGAAACCGCCACCTTTGGATTCATCAGATTTACTATTGGCAAAATTTTGCAAACTTTTTGGAAGTTGAATTTCATAATATCCAAACATAGAAAAGGCCAGTGCCACAAAAATAAGGGCAAAAACGATGATAACCCAAGGATTTTGCATGGCAGAGAGGATATTGGCTCCAAAGACGGCGGAAAGGACTCCTGCTATGGCATAGACCAGTGCGGAAGAGGTGATGTAAATCAAAGAGAGCAGTAATCCTCGCTTGGCGCTCATCTGTCCACTCTGCTTGGATTCTAGTGTGATGATAGAGGAGAGGATAGGAATCATCGGAAAGATACAAGGGGTGAGAGAGAGTGCCAGTCCAAATCCAAAAAAGAGTGCTAAAATCGCAAAAAATGAGGAGTTTTTGAGTTTTTCAGCGATGGCTGACTCTTCAGAAAGTGCTGCTGTCTGTGCCACTTTTGGCGCAGTTTTTTCTACTTCTCTCTTTTCTGGTGCTTTTATCGGTTTTTCTGACTCTTTAGGTGAAGCTCCCCAAACGCTAGTTGTTGTGGGTGTTGCTTTTTTTGTAGTTTTATCTGTGATGCGGTTTCCTTTGGCATCAAAGGCATAGATAGGTTTCATAGGTTGATAACAAAGCCCCGCTTCTGAGCAGCCTTGATAAAAGAGTTGTAATGTAAAGGGACCTTTGCCAATCTCTTTGCGAATCAAGGAGAGTGGAATATCCACAGCGATATCATCACGATGTACGATAAAGTCATGAAATTTAACAGGTTTAGGCACTTTGAGTAAAGGTTTTAAATCAACATCTTTGGGAGAGATGATTTTGTATTTGAGTTGTTTATCATAAACATATATCATATCAGAAAGTGCGATTTTTGTATGGATAGTCTTGCCATCACTCTCTATTGTAGGGATAAAAGCTTTTTCTACGGGGAGGATATCTTCTTGATTAAATGCAAACAAGCTGCTATGTATGATAACAAGCAAAAGAAGAAAGGCTTTTTTCATGGTTGTCCTTTTGTGATTGTATATTGTATGGTTAGGATTATACTTAAAGTTTGTAAATACTATGTGTAAAGGATTTTATTTTTGAGACAAATAGCTCTTATTTGTGTAAAAAAGCCTTCTCATGTGCGATGAGCCACGCCTTGGATTTTACACCATCTGCCGCGCTGTAGCTACCTAAAGAGCCATCACTTTTTAAAACACGATGGCAAGGGACAAAGATAGGTAGAGGATTATTTGCCATCGCAGCACCCACGGCGCGAGAGGCATTGGGTTTGCCCACTAAGGCGGCTAACTCTTTGTACGAGAGGGTGCTTCCATAAGGAACATTCATCAAAGCGACATAGATCTCTTTATAAAAATCAGAACAGTCAAAATGAAAAGGGAGATTAAAACTTTTTCTCTTTCCCTCAAAATAGGCTTCAAGTTGCCATCGCGCTTCTTGGAGGATGAGGCTGGCATCATCTGCATGCTTTTTGAACTTGACAAATGTAAGAGAGACAATTTTCTCCTCTTCTTGGGCAATTTCTACGAGTCCGATGGGTGTGTGTTGATAGGCTATCTTTTTCATTAGTTTGCTATAATAGCATAAAATATCTAATGGAAATTTAAATGAATAATAAACCGACTTACTCACTATATAAAAATGCACGCTATGCTGTAGAAGGCTTTATATATGCTTTTAAAAGTGAAACATCTTTTAAGTTAGAAATTTTCTTCGCTATACCTATCATGATAGCGATCTACCTGCTTCCTTTTGCTTTGAGTGCAAAACTGATGTTGTTTTCGACTCTGATGCTTATCATGATAGTAGAACTTTTAAATTCTGCGGTAGAAAATGTCGTGGATTTAGTGACACAAGAGGCGCATCCCTTGGCAAAATCTGCAAAAGATATAGCGGCCACAGCAGTTTTATTTAGTTTGGTTTTGCATCTGATTATTTGGTTGCTGGTTTTAGATGATGTCTATAAACTTTTTTAGCTATAATGCGCAGAAAATGATCTAAAAGGAAGTATAGATATGGGAAGAGCGTTTGAGTATAGAAAAGCGGCAAAAGAGAAAAGATGGGGCAAAATGTCCAAGGTTTTTCCTCGTTTAGCCAAAGCTATCACCGTGGCTGCCAAAGATGGTTTACCAGATCCTGATATGAATGCCAAGCTTCGTGCTGCCATCCAAAATGCCAAAGCTGAAAATATGCCAAAAGACAATATCGATGCTGCGATAAAAAGAGCTACGAGCAAAGATACAGCAGACATGAAAGAGATTACCTATGAGGGTAAAGGCCCTCATGGGGTGCTTATCATGGTAGAGACAGCCACGGATAATCATACAAGAACAGTGGCCAATATCCGTAACTATTTCTCCAAAAATGGGGGACAAGCTTTGGATAATGGTTCACTAGAGTTTATGTTTTCACGAAAGGCTGTCTTTGAGTTTACGCTCCCTGAGGGAAAAGATGTAGAAGAGTTAGAGCTTAATTTGATAGATGCAGGCTTGGAAGAGCTAGATATCGAGGGTGATCATGTCTTTGCTTATGGTGATTTTACCTCTTTTGGTGAGCTAGGTAAAGCCTTGGAAGCAGAGGGGATAGAGGTGAGTAAATCACTCATAAAACGCGTACCAAATACTTCGGTGACATTTACAGACGAGCAGATGGATGATATCGATATTTTGATTGATAAAATCGAAGAAGATGAAGATGTCTTGGCCGTGTATACCAATATCGAGTAAGCTATCATGACAACCAATGAAATCCTCAAAAAATTACAATCCATACTCGATGCAGATGAAGCACAGATGCATCACATCTTTGAACTCAGTGGCTATACACTCCCACTTGCGCGCGTGCATGGCTATCTTAGCCCTGAGGGCGATAAGGAATTTTTGGATTGTGGTTATGAGGCATTGGGGCACTTTTTGGATGGGTTGATTATCCATAAAAGAGGTCCTAGTGATAAAAAGAGTGATAGTGATGAAGTGGTCGCTTTAGATAACAATCTCATCCTCAAAAAGCTTCGTATCGCCTTTGAACTCAAAGAGGTCGATTTGTACGCGATATTTCATGCCGTAGAGATCGATATCTCAAAAAGTGAACTCAATGCGCTATTTCGTAAAGTAGGGCATAAAAACTACCGTGCGTGCCCTAACTCTATCCTTGAACTCTTTTTGGAGGGCTTGGAAGTGTGTGAGCAAGCGTTGGATTAATCTTTTTTCAACGCTTGGTTGCACCAATCAATAATGACGCTTTTTTGTGCATTACTCAGCTTGGCATCTGTATGTATCCAAAGATAGTTGCCCAGTGGCATCATGCCGTTGTTGATAGTTTGGATGGCGCGCTTTAATCTTTTGGTTTTTATTTTTGGATCTATTGTTGCCCATTTGGAAAAGTTGAGCGCTTTTCTGCCATCATGGACATGGGATGCGATACCCCAAGAGAGTGGAGCGATTTGCGCATAAGAAGGCCAAATGGTCTCATCGGAGTGACAATCATAACATGAAGTCTTTAAAATCTTCATCACATTTGCTGGTGCTTTGAGGGCGACTGCTTCATCCACGGGGGGATTGGTCATCTCTGGACGGATGAGTTGTATGGCGAGGAGTATGCCTATCATGATAAGTACTATTTTCATTTTTTTCCTTTTAAAAGAGGATATTGTAACAAAATTAAAGTTGAATTTTACACCTAATATACTTACACTAGCAAATCCAATATCCTTGATACGAAGCCCATACGCATACATCAGCGTCACAAGAAGTAACCCAAATACATCTAACACTATGCAATATAACACCGTATAAGAAGTATTATATTGCATTTTCGTCACGATAACAGCATATAAATAGGTAAAAGTTTTTCTTAAGC
>CAZCUH010000005.1:3443-28192 GCA_964501795.1 uncultured Sulfurospirillum sp. | reverse complement strand
TTAGAAACCTCTTGACAAAGCTTGACAAAATATTTCGCATTTTCTACCGGAACATCTGGCAATATCCCGTGACCTAGATTGAAGATATGTCGTCCCTCTTTCATCGTCTCAGCGATAGAAGTGACACACTCTTTAGTCGCTTCTTGTGAGTAGAGTCGGCATGGCTCCATATTTCCTTGTAAGACATACTTATCACCCAGTTTCTCTTTCGCAAGTGCCATAGGCGTAGACCAATCCACCCCAAAGACATCAAAATCTCCATCAATCTCATCTAAATACGCAGGGATACCTTTAGGAAACATGATGATAGGAATATGTGGATATTTTTCCTTGATATAAGAAGCAATTTCTTTCATATAATTCCAAGAAAATTCAAAATACTTACTCTTCTCCAACGCTGCAGCCCAAGAGTCAAAGATTTGCACTACATCTACACCCGCTTCTATCTGTTTTTCTAAATAATATTTCACTACTTCGGTCACTTTTGAAAGCAACAGATGCATAAACGCAGGATCAGTATAAATCAACTTTTTACAGATATTATAAGTCTTACTCCCTTGCCCCTCTATCATATAAGTCGCAAGTGTCCAAGGCGAACCTGTAAAACCAATGAGCGCCTTATCTTCTGCTAACTCTTTTTTAATCAACGCTATCGCTTCATAGACATAAGTCAACTTTGCCGCAGCCTCTTCACCACCTATGAGTGCTTCCAAGGCTTCTCTATCTCGCACAGGAGATTCAAAGACTGGCCCTTCACCTGCAACAAAATCCAACTTCATACCCATTTCATTGGGAATCACTAAGATATCAGAAAAGAGTATTGCCGCATCTACACCGACGATATCCACGGGTTGGAGTGTCACCTCACAGGCTTTTTTAGGATCATGACAGAGGTTTAGAAAGTTCCCTGCCTCTGCTCGTACTGCTTTATATTCAGGCAGATATCTTCCTGCTTGTCTCATCATCCATACTGGCGTATAAGGCGTCTGCTTTCCAAAACACGCATCTACAAATATCTTACTCATTAATGTTTCCCTCCATCTTTATGTAAAAAATACAGCGCTACAGCAAGGGCTAAAATCGACCCTGCAAAATATAACATCTCTAAGGCTCCATGATACTCCGTATGCAACACGCGCTGAAAAAAGCTTACCACAAGTACCATCACAATCACTTTAGCCAATTTATCTTTTAGCTCATCTAAGGAGTGAATTTCTAACACTTTAGATGCGCCATGATTTTTAGCCACATCTATCTCTGAGATAAAAAGTTCATAAAGACCAAAAGAGAAAATCAACATCACCACTGCCATCAAATACAAATCAACAGCCCCAATGATACCGCCCACAACGACTTCATGAAAGTCATCAGGATGCACCCCACCTATATAAACACCTGCTGTCTGCGCAACTACATGATAGATATCTACACTCGCTACAACAAAAAGCACGATCGCTCCAAGCATCGAAAAGATGACTGCGAGAAGAATAAATAAGCGTCCATTCCACAAGCTCCCCTCAAACACTCTCTCCACAATCCCTTGTGACTCTTGCTTTGCTACTGGCTTATCATGATGATCCATTTAGATATCCTCCATCTCTATCCATTTTTGCGCAATTCTTAACGAATTGGTCGCAGCCCCTACACGCACTTGATCCGCCACATTCCAAAAATGCAAGATATTGTCACGATAGAGATCTTTTCGGATACGCCCCACATAAGTCAGATCCGTATCCGTCGCATTTTTAGGCATCGGATAGATACCATTAGCTAAATCATCCTCAACGACCAAGTTTTCAAAATTGGCAAATGCCTCACGCACCGCATCTACATCCACAACCGTCCCCTCTTGGAAAGTTACTGTGATAGATTCACTATGACTTCTAAGCACGGGCACTCTCACACAAGTTGCAGCGACTTCGATATCTTTGTGAAGGATTTTTTGTGTCTCATTGACCATCTTCATCTCTTCTTTCGTAAAGCCATTGGACATCGCTACATCCACTTGCGGGATAACATTGAGCGCGATTTGATGGGCAAAAGCTTCACATTCACTCTCATCAAGTTTAAAGGCAAAAAAGTCTTGCATCTGCTTGACAAGCTCTTCCATACCCGCTTTTCCTGCACCCGATGTTGCTTGATAAGTACTCACATCCACTCTCGTGATACCATAGAGGTTATCCACGGCTTTTAGTGCTTGTACCATCTGGATAGTTGAGCAATTTGGATTGGCGATGATACCTTTGTTTCTCCACTGCGCTATATCTTCAGGATTGACTTCAGGTACCACAAGAGGAATCTCTGGATCCATACGAAAATGACTGGTATTGTCGATGACAACCGCTCCAGCTTCCACCGCAGAGGCTGCAAATTCAGCTGAGATAGAACCCCCAGCCGAAAAAAAGGCGATATCTATCTCTTCTGTTTCAAAGATTTCATGCGTCAACTCTTGTACTGGCACTTCTTGATTGCCATACTCTATCGTTTTCCCCACACTTCTTGCACTCGCAAGTGGCACAAGCTTTGCGATTGGAAAATCATACTCTTTAAATAGCTCATAAAACTCTTCACCTACAGCCCCTGTCGCACCCACAACAGCAACATTAAACTTTCTCATTGTTACACCTCTATCTTAAATTTTTTTATCTTTTTTTCAAGTATTGCAAGACTCATTCCTAGCGCCTTAGCCGTAGCCTTTAAGTCACCAGCCTCTTCTTTTAACATCTCTTCTATCAATTCGCACTCTAGCTCTTTGATACCTTTTTTACTCTTTCTTGTCTCCAAGAAGAGATCAGCAGGCGTTATCATCTCCCCTTCACACAGTATCGCTGCACGCTCCACCACAGAGAGAAGTTCTCTGATATTGCCTGGCCAATCATAATCCAAAAGCGCCTCTTGTGCGGCATCGCTTAAGACTTTTTTCTCTATATTATTTTTACGACAGATGCCAAAAAGCGACTCTTTGGCAATGTCCACTATCTCCTCTTTTCGCTCTCTTAGAGGAGGAATTTTCACAGGAATCGTATTGAGTCGATAGTATAAATCTTCACGAAACTCCTTATCCTCTATCTGTTCGAGTATATCTGCATTGGTGGCTGAAACGATGCGCACATCTATCTTGATAGGCTTGGTACCACCCACGCGTACAATTTCTCTCTCTTGCAAGACACGCAGTAACTTTGCCTGCAAAGCAATAGGCATCTCACCAATCTCATCAAGAAAAAGTGTCCCTTTATTGGCCGTTTCAAAATGTCCTTTTTTCATCGTAGTAGCATCTGTAAAAGCTCCCTTTTCATAACCAAAGAGTTCACTCTCTAGCAGATTTTCAGGAATCGCTGCCATATTGATAGCAATAAAAGGTCCTGCATAACGAGGAGAATTTTCATGGATGTACTTCGCAAATAACTCTTTACCCACACCACTCTCTCCTAGCAACATCACCGAAGCTTCTGTTGCTGCTGCCTTGCTCAGGAGTGTTAAAATTTTTTCAAGTTCTGGCGAATTTCCATAAAACTTTTTTCGTCTATCGCTCCCTTTTTTACGCCTCTCGACCTTTACTTTTCGTGTATCTTCCGCTCCCCCTCGTCTCTCTTTTCCTTCAAAGCGATTATCATTTTTCTCATGAATCTCACGCACTCTTATATTGCGCTTAATCGCCTCAACCAAATCTTCTATCTCAAAAGGTTTGGTCAAAAAATCTTTCACACCAAGACGCATCGATTCAACCGCGCGTCCTAGTGTAGCATTGCCTGTCATGATAATGATATCACAAGAAAAATCAAGCGTTTTAATAAACTCGATACCATCCATCTTTGGCATATTGATATCCGTGACGATAAGGTCATAAGAGCTATCTAGCTTTTTTAAAGCTTCGGGAGCATTTTTAAAAGTCGTGATGTTAAAATCAGCTTCATCTTTGAGGGCAATCTCTAAAGATTTACGCATATTGATATCATCTTCTACGATGGCAATCTTCATGAACTTCCTCCTTTTGATAGCAAAGATTATAACTAAAAAGTATTTAGGGGTGCTAGAGTTTTAATCTTTGGGCAAGTTGATGCACACTCATCGCATAATAAGCACTATGGTTATAACGCGTTAGTACATAAAAATTATGTGCTCCATACCAGAGTTCATCATACTCTTTTTTGTTTAATTTGATCAGTCTGACCTTATCATGATAGGGCCATTTTTTCTTAGGCACTATGCCTACTAGCGCAGCACGATGATAGGTTTTATCATAGCCTGTTTTATATCTTTTAAATCTATTACCTACATAAGAGACGCGTGTTGCCACTGGCTCTGCTCTTCTCCAGCCATTTTTTTGCAGATAATGTGCCACAGAACCAATCGCATCTTCTGGATTTTGTAGTGTGATGCGTCCATCACCATTCATATCTACACCATAAGGTTCATAATTACTTGGCATAAATTGACATAGACCAATCGCTCCTGCGTAAGAGCCTTTGACATTTTTGGGATTAAATTTATTGCGATAGGCAAGTACAATAAATTTTTCAAGCTGTTTTTGATAAAACTTATTGCGTCTGTTTTTCTCAAAGGCAAGTGTAGTGAGCGTATCAAAAACAGGATATTTTCCTACATTCTTGCCATACACAGTCTCAATACCGATAATGGCTGCGATATATTCTGCTGGCACCCCATAAGTTTTTTCTGCTTTTTTAAAAATCTTATGATACTTTTTGAGAAATGCTTTACCCGCTTTGACCCGCTTTTCTGTCACTTTATGGCATACATAACGATCCCATGCGCCATAATAAGGATATTTTTTTTGCAGGGCTAAACTTGGTTTTTTGGGTCGTTTTCTAGTGACAATCGCTAAAGATTTTGTCTGTTTTTGCACATCACTAAAGAGCTTATCCAAATAAGCAGGCTTAAAATCATACTTTTTGACCATCATCATGATAAAGTCTTGTGTATGCACATTGAGCCTATAATCTTTCGCCTCCAAAAAGAGGCATAAAGAGAGCAGTAAAAAAATAATTTTATACACTAAAACCCAAACCTATCAACATCACTAAAGAGGAGAAAACCCAAATTAAGCTTCATCCTCACTATTGTCTTCACCTGTTATCTCTGCCTCTTTAGGACATCTAGCGATACTTGAAACGACATCTTCACCCTCAACACGCACGACAATGACCCCAGAAGTATTTCTACCTGCTTTTCTGATACTTTGCATATCGACGCGAATCATCTTGCCAGTAGAAGTGAGTGCCATCAAATCTTTTTCTTCATCTACGAGTACTACACCCACGATATCTTTTGTTTTGGCGGTTAACTTCATCGCGATGACACCCTTACCACCTCTTTTTTGCTCTCTGTATTCATCCGCCGTTGTGCGTTTACCGATACCTTTTTGTGAAAGCGTCAAGATCTCTTGTTGATCATTGTTAATCACCACGGAGCCAATCACTTCATCTCCCTCTTCTTTGAAGCGAATACCCGTCACACCTCTTGCTGTTCTACCAATCTCTCTTGTATCTTCAATCAAGAAACGAATACACATACCTTTCTTTGTCACGACAAAGAGGTTTTGATCTTCAGGAAAGACGATACGCGCATCAACTAATTCATCACTATCATCAAGGGTAATGGCTCTGACACCCACAGAGCGAATATTTTTAAATTCATTAAGGTTGGTTCTTTTGACAATACCATTTTTTGTAAAAAATGCCATCGATTTTGACGCATCAAAATCTGTTGTTGGTATGATTGCCTTGATCTGCTCTCCTGCTTGAAGATTGATTAAATTGACAACTGCTTTACCTTTGGCTGCTCGACTTCCTTCAGGGATTTTATAGACTTTCAACCAATAAAGTTGTCCAAAATTTGTCACAAACATCAAGGTATCATGAGTATTGGAGACAAAAAAGCTCTCGATAAAGTCATCTTCATAGGTTGTTAAAGCCGTTTTGCCTTTTCCACCACGATTTTGTTTTTCATAGAGCTTGAGTGGTACTCTTTTGATATATCCACGATGTGTAATTGTCACAACCATCGGCTCATTTGGAATCAAATCTTCGATATCTATCTCATCATAATCATCCACAATCTCTGTGCGTCTAGGGATAGCGAACTTCGCTTTAATCTCTTCTAATTCTACCTTGATGAGTTCATTTAAGAGTGCTTCGCTCTTCAAGATAGCACTCAATCGCTCTATCTCCGCCATGAGTTCTGCAAGTTCATTTTCTATCTTTTCACGCTCTAGTCCAGTCAGTCTTTGCAACTTCATATCAAGTATTGCGGCTGCTTGGATAGGTGAAAGTCCAAATTTCGCTACAAGTGCATCTTTTGCCTCTGCTGTATCTGCTGAAGCACGAATGGTCTTGATGACTTCATCGATATTGTCAAGGGCGATTTTAAGACCCTCCAAGATATGCGCTCTGGCTTTTGCTTTTTCAAGTTCAAATATAGTGCGTCGGATAATGACCGTTTTTCTGTGAGAAAGGAAGATCTCTAAAAGCTCTTTGAGATTAAATACTTTGGGTTCTTTGTTTAATATCGCTAGTAAAATGATACCAAAAGTCATCTCCATCGTGGTGGACTTATAGAGGTGATTGAGTACAATCTCACTCATTGCATCTCGTTTAAGCTCGATGACTACACGGATACCTTCTCGATCAGATTCATCTCTCACTTCAGAAATACCATCTAACTGTTTATCGCGTACTAACCCCGCAATATTTTCAATAAGTTTTGATTTGTTGACTTGATAAGGAAGTTCATCAATGACGATAATCTCTTTATTCTTTTTGGTTTCGATATGGGTTTTTGCACGAATCTTCACCCGTCCTCGCCCTGTCGTATAGGCATCACGGATACCTTTTTTACCAAAAATTACACCCGCAGTTGGAAAGTCAGGCCCTTTGACAACCTCCATCAAAGCTTCAATATCAGTTTCACCATCTTCTATCAATAGCATCAAAGCATCAATCAACTCTTCAAGTCGATGTGGTGGAATATTGGTCGCCATACCAACAGCAATACCAGAAGAGCCATTGAGCAAGAGATTTGGTACGCGTGCAGGAAGTACATCTGGTTCTGTCATACTATCATCATAGTTGGGGACAAAATCAACTGTATCTTTATCCAAATCTCTAAGCAACTCCTCTGAAAGGGAAGTCATACGCGCTTCGGTATAACGCATCGCAGCTGCATTATCCCCATCGATTGAACCAAAGTTTCCTTGTCCATCTATCAAAGGATGTTGCATAGAAAAGGGTTGTGCCAAACGAACCAATGCATCATAGACAGCGTTATCACCGTGAGGATGATACTTACCGATTGTATCACCGACGATTCTAGCTGATTTCTTATAGGGAGCACGAGAAGAGAGATTAAGCTCATTCATCGCATAAAGAATTCTTCTGTGCACTGGCTTTAAACCATCTCTTGCATCAGGAAGTGCACGACCGATGATAACACTCATCGAATAGTCAAGGTAAGAGCCCTTTATTGACTCTTCGATTTTGATGTCATCTACACCTTCATTGTTGTCAAAAAGATTACCCATGTATTGCCTTTTTACTAAATTGTTATAGTCTATCCTAAATGCGCTTAGAAGTCCCTAGCATCGGCTAAAGTCAAGGCAAATAGGGGCGTGGAACCTGCATCTTCAATCACTTTTTTTGCCTCTAAAATCGTCGTTCCTGTTGTGATGATATCATCCACTAAAATGATATCTTTTTTCTTGCTATCATGATAGACAAATCCTCTCTTATGTGCCACTCTATACGCTAGAGACTTAGAGGCATAACTCACACTGTTTTTTGCGCGTAATGCACCATAAAGAGGTCTTATCATCTCTGTACTTAATGCTTTGGTTAAAATGGCTGTATGCGCATATCCGTGTTTACAATGATCATCAATACCTAGGGCGTACACTTTATTTTCAAAAGAGAAGTTTTCAGCAAATTTTTGCATCGCATTTTTTGCCAATATCGTATAAATAGCATGTCCGATATAGCTGTGTTTGGTTTTTAATAAGAGTGCAATATCGCTATAACGATAAAAAGAAAATACTTGAAAATCATTATCTATGATGCGCGTAGAAAGAGAAGGTGTTAAAAATTGTTTTTGACAATGTCTGCAGATAAGTGCTAAGGAGATTTTTTTACAAAGAAGACAACGAACCATAAGAAGAGGTAAACAGCGAGGGAAACCCTCACTGTTTACAAGTTGATACTATAAAGACTAGTATCTTACTGATTTACATCTAACTTCTTTCCAAGAAAGTTTAGAATCAGCTACTTTTACTTTTTTCGTAACTGTTTTGTAAACTGCTGGAATTGGTGTAGAAACAGTTCTAGCTGGCTCAACAATAGTCTTAACTTTTACAGTTTTGTATTGTGCTGGTACTGGTACTGTTTTAGTTGTTGCAGGTGTAGCAACTACTCTTTTAGTCACTGTTTTATATACAGCTGGTACTGGTACTGTTTTAGTTGTTGCAGGTGTAGCAACTACTTTTCTTGTTACAGTTCTATATTTTGCTGGTGTAGTTACAAGACACATAACCTCACCTGTAGCACCTTGTACTTTATCACAGTCACCTGTTGAACATACATTAGATCTTCTAGCACGGTTACCTTTTTTCCAACCAGTCATCTCTGGTGCAACAAGAATTTTTTCTGTTACTGTTTTATATGTAGCGGGAACAGTTACAACTCTTTCAGTCGCTGGAGAAACAAGAACTTTCTCTTGTACAGTTTTGTAAGTTGCTGGTACTGGAACAATTCTCTCACTTGCTTCTTTTACAAGTACTTTTTGTGTTTTGTAACCATATTTTGCAGGGATTACTCTTACTTTTGAACTTGCTTCAGAAGCTAAAACTTTTTCTGTTCTTACTTCATATTTTGCAGGTGTTAAAACTCTTGCATAACATTTTCCTGGCTCAGCATTTGGCGGATATAGTTCACTTTTACCAGCAACAGTTTTTGTAATCACTCTTGCAGGTGCATTTTTAGCTGCTGCTAACTCAGCTTGAAGCTGTGCGATTTTACTATCTCTGTTATCTACTTTTGTTGCAGCCTTAACAGAACCAGTATTACAACTTGCTTTCTCAGCACAACCACTGAAACCTACAGCTAATAAAGCTGCTACGATAATTGAACTTTTTACAGTTAAACTTTTCATCATTCACTCCTAATAAATTTATTATACAGAGTTATCATACCTATTTATTTTTAAGTTTTGCTGTCTTTTTAGAATAATTTGCGATATTTTGCAAAAAAATTTGTTTATTGTCTTTTATTTTGCTTTATAAATGCTCATATTGAAGTCTAAATCTATATTTTTTCCTTTAGAGACCAAAGTAATAGGAAAGTTTATTTTAATGATAGAGGGATAGTGTTGTAAAGCATCAATAAATTTATAAAATTCTACAGGTGTTTTGGATTGTGAACTTGCTTTGAAGGTATACTCTTTAAATTGACTCTGAGAATCTTTCTCTTTTCCTTTAGACAGAGAGACATTCGTAAAATATTTCTGGGCAAAAGCGATAAATTTCGTATTGTTAAAATCTGCAGAAAAAGAGTGTAACATCTGTGCATGCTCTTTTTTATATGCTTTGATGGAACGACTTAATTCTACCTGTTTTTGTGACAAGTGTTTATTTTGCGAGGTGTATGTAGCGAGATCTGACCTTGTCGTCTTGTAATGTTTTATACTTGGAATAATAAAGAGCACTAACATTAATAATATAAATATTAAAAACAATAACACATAAATCAGAAACTTAATAGTAGAATCTGTACTATTTTTTGCCATCTATCCCCTCCTTTGCCTCTTCATTCATCTCATTGATAGAGACAAATTCATACTTCCCAATAGCACCATTAAATGTAAAAGTTGCCTTCGTGCTATTAAAAATTGATTTTAATGGTGGTTCAAGTAGCAGTCTATAACTATCCTTTGTAAAGGTAGTCCCCTCTAAATGTAGTCTATATTTTTCCATCACCACCTTGGTCAGTGTGATCTGATCTGGTACCAAATCAAAAAGATTTTTGATACTATTTTTAAGTAATGTATTGGAAGACTTCACCTCTTGACTTAAGACACTTTGCATCTTGAGTATCTTCATCTCTTTTTCATAATTGATAACAGAGGTAGAGAGCGCTTTATTGGAAGACTCTAGTCTGCTAAGCTTATCATGATAACTAGAAGCCTTGTAGTAAAGATAGGAGCCAAAGAGAACCAAAGCAAAAAATACAATAGAAACAAATATGATCCACAAGAGTGAATCTTTTGATAAAAGTCGTTTTTTTCTAGGTGCTTTATAACTATACATTAGGCTAAAACTTCTTTCTGTGAAAGTTCAATGATAGCATCTCGCACTGAAATATTCACCGCACTCGTATCTAGTAAGAGCTCATTTTCGATATACGCCATCACCCCCTCGTGCATCCCTGCACTGTCATATATCTTTGCTTGGTGAATAAATTCACTCTCATACAAATCATCAGAATAAAATTCCCTCAATGCAGCAGAGAGGTATTTGATGATTCTCTCATCTTGCGCACTCAATGTTTCTTGTTCTTTTAAAATATTTGTTACAAAATTACTATTATCTGAAATATTCCCTATCTCATCCATCTCAACATCATCTTGCACATCATCCAAGTCAATCTCATCAAAACTCTCTTCCTCTTGTGTATAATCAGTATATAGAAGATTTTCATCTTTTGCCACATTGAAAAAAGATCCATACAAAAGGTGAGAATCTTTGTTTATCATGATAGTTAAAGCGTTATGGGTATTTAAGATATTGAGTGTCACTTGCCCCGCAATGACCTCCTCTTTTTGGATAAAATAATCCAAAACTAAAAAAGGAGAAAAAACAAAATCTAGACCAATATCTTGAAAAAGCTTATCTGCCCATTTGACATCTATCTGTGTGGCATACATCATAAAGCGATTTTCAACACATATCGTTTTGATGCTTTTTTGGTCTATATGAAACTTTTCCAATAGTTTTTCATCACATACTGGAATCACACCCTGCCCTAAGCTATTGAGAAAGAGCGCGATATAAGTCTGATCATTCTCTTCTTGTAGTTTAAGGAGGAAATTTTTTACTTCTACACCCAAGTCATCTTTTGAGGGGATGTCAAAACTATGCTCTTCGAGATAAAGAACATTTTTGTTTTTGACAATTTTTTGTCTGATTCTACATCTATTTTCTTCAACAATAACAGCAATATACTGTCTTGTTAATCTTTTGCTTACAGAACTAAACAGACTCATCTTCACTCCTGCACAAGGGATGTGCGTTTTTATAATTATTCATTTTTAACGATTTTGAAAGTTTCGTATAAACTTGTGTTGTTGTGAGTGAACTATGCCCCAACAATTCACTCACATCTGTAATGCGTGCTCCGTGATTGAGCAAATCCGATGCAAAGGCATGACGCAACTGATGCGGTGTCACTCGTAAACCTATTTTTTTAAAAATCTTCTGCACTTTATAGCGCATTTTGTTTTCATTGGACGGCTTTTTATCTTGCTCAAAGAGATAGACTTGCGGGTTATTTTCTCTGATAAAGTCATCCAATTCCTCTTGTAATTTCTCCAAAATAGGAATTTGACGAATTTTATCACCTTTTCCTTTAACACTCACCCATCCAAGCGTAATATTTTCCAATTTTAAATTTACAAGTTCACTGATTCTTAAACCTAATGCATACAGCAGATAAATGAGTAACCTCTCTTGCCTATCACACAGTGCCAACGCCTCCATGATATGTCTATTGGAAATAGGTTTGGGTAAGGTTACGCCAAGCTTGATAGAGTCGTCTCCCACAAGGCTTATCGGGACTTTATTCTCTCTTAGATAAGTACAAAAACTACGAAATATTGTCACCTTTTTATAAATGGTTTTTTTGCTTTTTGTAACTAATGTTGTTCTATAAGGGATAAGGTTAATGATATATCGTTCTTTACCCTCTTCTATATCTACCCTATTTAACGCTTCTTGTAGATTGAGCCTATAGGTGCGCAAGGTGTGGGGACTATAGCCCCGTATATTTTCTAAATAAAAGAGATATTCATCACATTTTTTGAGGAAAAATTTCTTCATAAATTTTCTTGAAATTTTGGTAAGTTTTTTTGCACGAAGCATATAAATCTTTATCGGTTAAAACAGTGGGATTGAGCTTTACATAGCGACCCATCATCACTTCACACATCAATTTGATTTTTATCTTGTCTGCATCGGAGAAATTTTGCTGTTTAGTGATTTTTTCAATTTTAGCAAGATAGCGCTTGCCATCTTGCACATAGTCTGCCATCTGCGCCGAAATTTTACTCTGTGCTAAAATCGAGATTGCCATGCGATTATAAGGATCCAAATCAAATGCCTCTTTAGCTAGTACCCTAGCCTGCGCATACTCTCCTTGCATATACTTCACCTTTGCTTCCAAAGACAATTTATAAGAATCAGAAAAACCAAAAAAGAAAATTGCGGCTAAAAGTATCAATACCACGAGTGTATTGAAAAGTATTTTATACATTTTCATTGAGTTTCTCCTTTATAAGTTGTTTTGCATCCTCTTTATTTAAACCATCAATGCAAAAAGGCTCACTCGCATAGAAATCTACTGTTGAAAAGGGTTTTGGAATCATAAACCTATCCCAACTCTTTAGCTCCCAAAAGCTACTTGCTTTATAGTTAAATGCCACAATCATCAACGCTTTTTTCTGCGATATCGAGACAATACCATCTGCCAAACTCTGATAAGGCCCTCGTGGACCATCAGGGGTGATAGCGATATCATATCCTTTGTTTATCATACCAAAACTCTCTTTGAGTGCTTTTATGCCACCTTTAGAAGAGCTACCACGAATCGTGTTGAAATGAAAAAAACCCATCGTCTTGGCAATCATTTCCCCATCAAAATGATCCGAAATCATCACACCTATTTTAACATCTTTACGCAATTTTTGATAGATAAAGGGAGCCAAAAGTAACTTTCCATGCCAAAATGCTACCATAATAGGCGTATCTGGCACTGAAGCGGGAAGATGAAAACGCTTTTTGAGCGTCAGATGAATCAGTCTAATAAGCACATACAAAATAGGAGGAATAATAAAAGAGAGTATTTTTCTTTTATTCTCTTTAGTCAATCACTTCTCCATAAAGCACTTTTCTGCGAGGATTGGTGATGCGCACTTTTTTGGTCTCTCCTAGTAGCTCTTCGCTACCTTCTACTTGCACCATAAAGCTATTTTCCGCACGCCCAGCGACACCACCATTGTTGCGTAACTCTTCAAAATAGACTTCATACACTTGCCCCATGCTTGCTTGTGCAATCTCATCTAGTAGTGCATCTTGTCTAGCCTGCAAGCGTGTCAATCTCTCACTCGCCACGGTAGCATCGACGACATTGCTAAAGGTTGCCGCTTTCGTCTCAGGTCTTGGAGAGTACTTAAAAGAGAAGATTTGTTCAAATTTCACTTGATTGACGACATCCATCGTATCTTCAAAATCGGCGTCACTTTCTCCTGGAAAACCTACAATGATATCCGTAGAGATATGCACATCAGGCACCATTTCTCTCAATTTCTTCGCACGGTTTAAAAACCACTCTTTTGAGTATCCACGCTTCATCTCCTTGAGCAGTCTTGTAGAGCCACTTTGCAAGGGCATATGCATGGATTTGCAGATTTTAGGATTGCTTGCAAAGACTTCTAAAAACTTATCATCCATATGTAAGGGGTGTGGCGAAGTAAAACGGATGCGTTCTACCTCCTCAATCTCTGCTACCATCTGCAATAAATCAGAAAAATCTCTTCCCTCATGTTGATAGTTATTGACATTTTGACCCAGCAAAAATATCTCTTTTGCCCCCGACTTGGCTGCTTTTCTTGCCTCTTGGACTATCAAGTCAGCAGGGATGGCTATCTCTTCACCACGGGTATTGGGGACGATACAAAAAGTACATTGTTTATCACATCCAATGGAGATATTGACCATCGCTTTATAGGGTGAAGAGCGAAACTCAGAAAATGCATAGGCACTCTCATCATAAGAGGTATCGATCTCAACTGCCCCTTTTTGATCCAAGACTTGGGTAATCTTAGAGACATTTCTCGCCCCTAGCACAAAGTCAACTGTAGGCGCACGCTTGATGATCTCTTCGCCTAGATGACTAGCGGTACAACCACAGACCCCTATCTTTGCACCCTCTTTTTTCTTTTTGTTAAAGACACCTATCTCTGAAAAAAGCTTTTGAACCGGTTTTTCACGCACTGAACAAGTGTTGATAAGAATCAAATCCGCCTCATTCATCTGTGTCGTGAGTTCATAATTTTCTTTGACAGAAAGCTCTGCAATCATATGCTCAGAGTCACGCACATTCATCGCGCAACCAAGTGTTTCTATAAAAAGTTTTTTAGGAGGGTTTATCATGATAGCAGATTAAAGGATATGCACTTCGTAGATATAGTCATTCTCATCCAAGCCATACTTCACCTCTTTGAGGTAGACAGAATAATCTTTATCTTCAAACTTCTCTACCATTGCCACCAAATCTTTATGCGCATTTTCTTGATCAAAATAGAGTATCACGGACTCTTTTTCCTTTAACATCGCCTCAATATCTTTGAGTGATACGCTACTCACTGCATCATCCATATGCTGTTTTGCCAATTTTAACTTCATTCTCTTGCCTTTATATAAGTGGCGGATAGTATAGCAAAGTTTCGTTTAAATAGCTAAAGCGTAACCCTAAAATAAAGTTTTTCTTTAAAACTCCGATATAGGAGATAATGCGAAGTGATTTTAACATGGGAGAAAATGGATGCTACTATTTAAACGCCGACAAAAAGATGATGATGCAAAAATTTTACAAGATAAAAATGATGCACTTGTGCAGGAAAATATCTTATTAAAAGAGAAGCTAGAAGCCTTAGAAGAGCGCCACAACCAAGAGCTTCAAGCAAGTAAAAAGCCAAAAGGCTTGATGCAATATCAAAATGAAAAACTCATTGCGAATATTCTTGATATTCAGGGCAATATGGCAGAATCTGTCTCCAACGCAAAAGATGGTCATCAGCGACTAGAAACATTGCTTGAAAATATCACAGAATCTAGTGCTAAAACAACAGAAGTTGGAAACACACTCCAAGAACTCAATGCCTTCTCAGAAGATACCATGAACTCTGTCGAGTCACTTTCCACTAGAACAGATGATGTCGAATCTGTCCTCTCTCTCATCAAAGATATCTCTGATCAAACCAATCTTTTAGCTCTCAATGCCGCTATCGAAGCAGCGCGTGCAGGGGAGCATGGGCGAGGTTTTGCAGTCGTGGCGGATGAAGTACGAAAATTGGCCGATCAAACCAACAAAGCCGTTTCAGAAATCAATATCTCCTTGCAATCCATGAAACAAGATGTCATGACCATCACAGGTCAATTTTCAGAGATTCTCACGACCATCACACTCTCAAGTGACTCTGTCTATGAATTAAACGATATCTTAACTTCCAACACCACGATGATGCATGAGACCCTAGATGCTAACAAATATACCAATGATAGAGTTTTTATGACACTAGCCAAGCTAGACCATGTCATTTGGAAGATCAATACCTACCTCTCCGCTATCACACAAACAGAAAAATTCAAATTTGTCTCACACGAAAACTGCAGACTCGGAAAATGGTATGAAGAGGGTGAAGGTGCAAGATACTTTAAACATACACCAAGTTACCAATCACTCAAAGCACCACATGCAGTCGTCCACAACGCTACGCACAAGGTATTTGATATCATCAAAGAAAAAGAGTTAGATTTTGAAAAGCTCATGCCTGTACTCAAAGAGATGGAAGCAGGAAGTGACGATGTTTTTGCCTTACTTGATAAAATATTGCATGAAAAAGATGCAAATTAAACCCTACACCCACATATCATGATAGCTTAAGCCTATCATGATAAAATAACACCCTACGAAAAAATAATAATCCAAAACTATTTTATCGCTACAAAAAAAGGAGAAACTCATGGAGAAGATAACCAACATCATAGAATCTATTGCGCATGAAAAAGGACTCAAACTAGAAGATGCCAAAGAGGCAGTCAGCACTGCTCTCATCAAAACCGCCAAGCGTGTTTTTGGTGAAGAGTACGAATATGCTGTAGAACCCGATGAAGAGAGTCAAGAGTTGGCACTTTTCCAAAAAGTTCTCGTTGTAGCCGATGAAGATGAGAGACTACAAGAAGAGGGAAATGAAGAGAAATTTATGGCACTTTCTGCTGCCAAAGAGGTAGATGATGAATTAGAAGTTGATGATGAACTCACCTATAAAGTGGACCTCAACGATATGGGAAGAACTGCTGCTTCTGTACTCTATCGGGAATTGGAGTACCATATCCAACGCGTAGTCGAGCAAAATATATTTGACAAATACCAAGAAAAAGTAGGCACGATTATCAACACACGAGTCACACGAGTCGATGCTGATGAAAATACCTATGGCGAATTTAAAGAAGTGCGTGCAGTTCTACCGATGAAGAGTAGAATCAAAGGCGAGAAATTTCAAGTAGGTGATACGATAAAAAGTATCATCAGACGCGTTTACATCGATAAAAAAGTGGGTATGCAAGTGGAACTTTCGCGTACAAGTCCAAAATTTTTAGAAGAACTTTTAGCCCTAGAAGTACCAGAAATCAAAGATGAACTTGTCATCATACATAACACCGCTAGGATTCCAGGTGAGAGAGCCAAAGTCGCCCTCTCTTCCGTCTCAATCAATGTCGATCCAGTAGGTGCCACAGTGGGGACAAAAGGTATCCGTATCAACGCAGTCAGCAAAGAGTTAAATGGGGAGAATATAGACTGTATTGAGTACTCAACTATACCAGAGAAATTTTTAGCTCGGGCTCTCTCTCCTGCTATCATATCAGCTGTAAGAGTTGAAGGTGAAAAAGCTATCGTGACTTTGCCAAGTGATCAAAAATCCAAAGCCATTGGAAAATCAGGTATCAATATCCGCTTAGCTTCCATGCTCACAGGCTATGAAATCGAACTCGTAGAACTTGGCGGTACAAGCAGTGCCTCTACTGGCGATGTTGCCGCAGGCGAAGCCATCAAAGAGAGTAATCCAGATGCAATGAAAGCACTATTTGGAGATGATGACGACGATTAGACTTGCGCGCGTTTAAAATGGGGATTGAGCTTTAGAAGCACCACATCGGCTAAGATGTTGCCAAGCAAGGTTAAAAAAGCAGAGATGATCAAAATCCCCATAATCACTGGATAATCTCTGCTCAAAGCACTCTGATAAAAGAGAAGTCCCATCCCATTGATAGAAAAAATAGACTCCAATATCACAGACCCACCAATCAAACCTGGCAAAGAGAGTCCTAGCATCGTCACAATCGGAGGTAAGAGATTGGGGATGATATACCGCCAAAATATCTGCCTTTCATCCAATCCCCGTGAAGTGGCAAAAAAGATATAATCACTCTTTAAAATCTCCACTGTCAGACTCCTCACATACATCATCAAGGAGCCAACACCACCAAAAACCACAACAAAAATAGGCAAGACCAAGTGCCAAGATTGATCAAGAAATTTCCAAATTCCCACTTTAGGCTCGATAGACTCCAGCCCAGCGATGGGAAACCAACCCAATGTCACAGAAAAGATGATAATCAATAAAAGTGCAAGATAAAACGAGGGCAAGGCATAGGAGAAGAGGGAAAATTGTTGTATCATACTATCATACTTGGAGCCTTGTTTTAGGGCAGACTTGATACCTACATAAAGTGAAATGATAAAAACCAGAACCATGGAAATCACATTGATGATTAAAGTAATTGGCAGACGCGAAAGAATCTCATCCTTGACATCTTTACCACTAGCAAAAGAGATCCCAAAATCAAAATGCAACAGTGCCCAAATCCACGAAAAGTACTGCACATACAAGGGCTTGTCTAAACCATATATCTCTTTTAGATGGGCTATGGATTCTTTGGTCATATTGGGATTTAACTCTCCCCCTGCAAAAAAAGAATTTGGCGCTGCATGAATCGCCAAAAAGGAGAGTAGAGAGATGATAAAAAGCATAAAAACGATATACAATAACTTACGGATAAACAAGTTCATGGGCACCTCTCTTTGAAGCTAAATTATATACTAAGCTTGCTAAAGAGCACTTATCATGATAGAGGAGCTATCATGATAAAGCCTTGGAAATCCTTATCATTTCACAAAAACTATCCACATCCCACGAAGCTGTTCCTACCAAAACACCCTCACAGTGCTTGATTGACAAAATCTCTTTGGTATTGGCCTCCTTTACAGAACCACCATAAAGTAGCGGTTTATCGACATGTTTTTTCAATTCACTTAGTGTCTCTTCTATCTGTTCATTACTCGCGCTCAAGCCCGTGCCGATCGCCCATACAGGCTCATAGGCGATGATAAGATTGTCATAATTGGTATCGATACCTTCAAATTGAGAGAGATTATAAGTCATCACAGCTTCTATCCCCTCTTCGCGTACCTCTTTTGGTTCACCGACACAATAGACGATTTCAAATCCAGCTTCAGCAAAAAAAGCAAATTTCTTCGCTATATCTTCTTGGCTCTCACCCAAGATATGGCGTCTTTCACTATGCCCGATGAGAATCGTCTTGATGCCAAATTCATCGATTTGCTCCAAGCCTATCTCTCCCGTAAAAGAGCCTTTTTCCACAGGATAAGCATTTTGCACACCTACTCGTAAGTTATCATGACAAGCAAAACTATCAAGACTTGTCGCCGTAGGAAATACCAATACATCATCTTTAATCGCCTCTTTTTCAACAAACTTACTCAGCGTATCCATATAAGCTTTGGTACTCGCTCTTGTATGGTTTGTCTTAAAATTAGACGCAATTATCATGATATCTTCTTTGAGACTGCTTCTACACCGGGAAGTAACTTGCCTTCAAGTAATTCAAGACTTGCCCCACCACCTGTAGAGATAAAAGTCATCTCATCCACATCGCCCGCTCTTTGTGTCACATCAGCCGTATCACCACCACCCACGATTGTTGTCGCGTGAGATTCAGCGATATAGTGACTCATCATAAAAGAACCCTTTGAATACTTGTCCATCTCATAGACGCCCATAGGACCATTCCATAAAATCGTCTGTGCATCATTGAGTGCTTCACGGAAAAGTCTATTAGTTGCAGGACCGATATCTAGCCCCATCCACGCTTGAGGGATTTCTTGAATCGGTAAAAATTTTACAGGTACCTCTTCTGAAAATTCAGGCGCAACAACCAAATCTACTGGCAAGTAAAACTTAACATGCAGTTCGCGCGCTCTTGCCATAATCTGTTTTGCATCTTCCACTAAATCATCTTCTACCAAAGAGTTTCCAACTTCATATCCTTGCGCTTTTAGGAAGGTAAATGCCATACCCCCACCGATAACGATTTTATCTACTTTTTCTACCAAGTTTTCAAGTGCTTGCAGTTTGCCAGAGACTTTTGATCCACCCACAACAGCGATGAAAGGTCGTGATGGCTTTTGAATCATCTTGTCAAAAAAGTTCACCTCTTTTTGCATCAAAAATCCTGCTGCCTTTTCACCCTCTTTGAAATGTTCTGGCAATGCAAAGATAGAAGCATGTTTACGATGGCTTGCCCCAAAAGCATCATTGATATAAATATCTGCCATCGAAGCCAAACGCGAGGCAAATTCAGTGTCATTACTCGTTTCACCTGGATTGTAGCGGAGATTTTCAAGAAGAAGAATATCACCCTCTTTTAAGCCTTGTGCCAAGGCAATGGTATCATCGCCGACAACATTTTCAGCCATGATAATCTCTTTTTTCAAAAGTGCATGTAATCTCTTGGCTACTGGCTTTAATGAGTCTTTCTCTTCATTCCACTCTCCTGCTTTGGGACGCCCAAAGTGTGAAGCCAAAATGATTCTACAATCCCTATCCATACAGTATCTGATAGTGGGAAGTGCCGCACGGATTCGTCTATCATCTGAGATATTGCCAAATTCATCTTTAGGTACATTAAAATCGCAACGAATCAAAACTCTTTTATGGTCAATGTCTAAATCTTTAATCGAATAAAGCTCCATTATTTCCCCTCTTTTGCGATATGTGCTGCCATATCGATGAGTCTGCATGAATAACCCCACTCATTGTCATACCATGCCATCACTTTGACCATATTGCCATCCATCACTTGTGTCAAATCCTCAGCGATGATAGCTGAAACTTCACAACCGATAAAATCAGATGAAACACGCTTGTCATAATCCACAGCGATAAACCCTTTCATATAGCCATTTTCAGCATCTGCAAACGCTTGATTGACTGCTTCTTTTGTGGTCTCTTTTTTCACCATAACAGTCATATCTATCATCGAAACATCAGGTGTAGGAACACGAACCGCTTGACCATTGAGTTTGCCTTGTAAATGTGGCATCACTAAGCCAATTGCTTTGGCAGCACCTGTAGAGGTCGGTATCATATTGACCGCGGCAGCTCTTGCGCGTCTTGGGTCTTTTTTATGTTTGACATCTAAAATATTTTGATCATTGGTGTAGGAGTGACAAGTAGTTAGCAAACCTTTTTCAATCCCAAAGGCATCATCAAGCACTTTGACTACGGGGCCTAAACAGTTTGTCGTACAAGAAGCATTGGAGACGATTTTTTCTCCTGCATATTTATCCTCATTAACACCCATCACAAATGTTGCTGTCTCTTTATCTTTGGCAGGCGCAGAAAAAAGGACTTTTTTCATCCCCTTGTCTAAATAGACTTGTGCTTTCTCTTGCGTATAAAAAACACCCGTACACTCTAAAAGCACTTCAGCCCCATAGGCAGCAAAATCAAGATTGTTGGGATCACGATCGGATAAAAATTTGACTTTAGAATCACCTATTTGCATATAATCATCTTCTAAAATCTCTACTTTTTTACCAAATTCGCCATGCACACTGTCATATTGTAAAAGATATCGTGTCATTTCACGATCGGCTGTATCATTAACCACCACCAAATCAATATCATCTCTCTCATCCAATATCCGTGCCACGCAACGACCAATTCTCCCAAAACCTGTGATTGCCACTTTAAGTGCCATGTAAACCCCTTATTAAAATATATGTATAATGTTAAACAAATATCGACATAGTGTGATATATTATTAGTATAATAGTTTAAAAAAGGTTTAAAAAAGTTTAAATGAATGTAGCAGTTTATGGAGGAAGTTTTGATCCTCCTCACATCGGACACGAAGAAATCATCAAGCAAGCCCTAAAAACCCTTGACATAGAGCAACTTTTTGTCGTCCCCACTTACCTAAACCCCTTTAAAAATAGATTTTTTGCTCCTGCAAAAATAAGACTAAAGTGGGTAGAAAAGTTACTTTTACCCTATCCCAAAGCAAAAGTCATAGATTTTGAGATCAAACAAAACCATCCTGTACCCAGTATAGAAACCATCCAATATCTCTTAAACACCTATCCCATAGAGAAAATCTATCTCATTATCGGCGCAGATAATCTGGCAGATTTAGAAAAATGGAAAGACTATGAAACATTAAAAGAGCTTGTCACCTTTGTGGTTGCTACAAGAGATGCGATATCTATCCCAAAAAACTTGCAAAAATTGGATATAAATGTTACTATCTCATCGACACTTTTAAGGCAAGACTTAAAAAGAGAATATCTCCCTATCATGATAGCCGATGAGATAAGCGCATATTACACAAGGAAACAGATGAACCAAAGAATAGAACATATCATCAAATTTTTAGATGAGAAAAAAGCAGAAAATATCGAAGCCTTTGACATGAGAGAGAAAGACTACTTCGTCGATGATGTCATCATCGCGACTACACTTGGACAAAAACATGGAATGAGCTTAGCAGATTACCTCAAAAAAGAGCTCAAAGCGTATGGGATACTTGATATCGAACAGAGTGAGGAGTGGACAGTTATCGATTTAGGCGATATGCTCATTCACCTCATGTCCCCAGAGTACCGCGCGATGTATAATATAGAAGAATTTTTATCTCAAAGGGATGAAAAAGAGAACTACTAACAGCTTATCATGATAGGAAAACCTATCATGATAACTTCTTTGCCGCAGCTTCTCTTAACTTATCTTTCTTACTCTTTCGTTTCCCTTTCACAGGCGCTTGACCTTTTGTTTTTTTCACCACTACACCCTCACGCAAAAATCCCTCTATCCCCTCGCGCTCTAGCTTGATATCCGCACGCTTCTCAATCAAGGCAAAATGCTCCTCATCTTCAAGTCCGATAAAAGAGAGTGCTTCCCCAGCCCTCCCAGCTCGCCCCGTACGACCGATACGGTGGATATAATCCGCAGGGGAACGCGGTAAATCATAGTTGATGACACAAGAGATATCATCGATATGAAGCCCGCGCGCTGCGATATCTGTGGCAAAGAGGATACGAATCTTTTTTGCTTTAAAATCATTAAGTGTCCGATTTCGCTCCTCTTGGTCTAAATCACCATGAAAAGATTCAGCAGGCAATCCATACTTTCTAAACTTCACCGCGATATTGTCCGCTGCACGCTTGTTTGCCATAAAGACCAAGACTAAGTCCCATCTGTTTTTTTTCCAGAGTTCACGCAACAAAGGGCCTCTATTTTCTCGATTGACAGCTATGGCACGCTGTGAAATACTATCCACCGTGGCATGCTCTTCTTCGATGCGTATCATGATAGGCTCACGCGTGATTTTGGAAGCGATATCTAGCATTTTGGGAGGATAAGTCGCAGAAAAGAGGAGATTTTGACGCTGAGATGGAATCTCTTTTAAAATTTCTTCCAACTCTTTTTCAAAACCCAAATCCAACATCTTGTCTGCCTCATCAAGAACAAAGAATTCTAGCTTAGAGAGGTTCATCTGTTTTTTAGAAAAGATATCCAAGAGCCGTCCAGAAGTCGCCACCACGATATCGCAGCCTTGTTGGATATCATAGAGCTGATCTCCGATACTCTCCCCACCGATGACTGCCACTATTTTGGGTCTTTTATCCAGAAACGCTGAAAATTTTTCAAAATCCCCAGCTACTTGCAGGGTAAGTTCTCTCGTGGGAGCCAACACCAAAACCCGAATCTTTGCCTTTCCCTCTCTCTCATTGTCTACTAGATTTTGCAAGATAGGCAAGATAAAACTCGCGCTCTTCCCCGAACCCGTCTGCGCCTGTGCCATCACATCGTTTCCTATCATGATAGCAGGAATCACTTTTTCTTGAATCGCTGTTGGTTTGCTAAAGCCACTCTCACGCAGTGCGCGGTTTATAGACTCTGAGAGTTTTAATGAAGAAAATGCCATCTATATCCTTTTGTTATCATGATAGCACTAAATCACCCTAACTAAGCCTAAAAATCACGCAAAGCAAAAGATTTTTTTTGATACACTTTTTTACTGCATAATTTGGATTTAAAGGACTATGATGGCAAAAAAAGCGACCAAAAAAGAGATAGAGGCCATTAAAAAAATCTTCATCGAACACTATAGCGATGCCGTGACTGAACTTGACTATCGCAATGCCTATGAATTGCTCATTGCCGTCCTCCTCTCTGCCCAATGCACAGACAAACGGGTCAATATCATTACCCCTGCTCTATTTGAAAAATACCCCACGGTATATGAGCTAGCAAAAGCAGATTTAGAAGATGTCAAAGCACTTATCAAAACTTGCTCATTTTTCAATAACAAAGCCAAAAATCTTATCAAAATGGCACAAGCCGTCATAGAGAATTTTGAAGGTGAAATCCCCCTTGATGAGAAAAAACTTGTCACCTTAGCAGGTGTGGGACAAAAGACTGCCCATGTTATCATGATAGAGTACACACAAGCCAATCTCATGGCAGTGGATACCCATGTCTTTCGTGTGGCACATCGGCTAGGTTTATCAGATGCAAAAACAGCCATTCAGACAGAAGAAGAATTGACCAAGAAATTTAAGAGTGATTTACATATCTTGCACCAAGCCATGGTTCTTTTTGGTCGTTATATCTGCAAGTCACAAAAACCACTTTGTGATAAGGAGTGTTTTATGGGAGAATTTTGTAAATCAAGAGAGCCGTTTAAGCCCGCTTGATTACATCTTGTATTTGGCTTTGATGCCCATGAGGCTTAGTCCTGTGCGCAGACTCACAGCCACCATCGCAGATACTTTCAAAAGTGCCTCTTCATTATCTGCTCCTACAATCTTGTGTTTATTGTAAAATTGATGATAGAGCGCAGCCAAGGATTTCAAGTATTCAGGAAGCTTTTGTAGTGCACGCGAAGCAAAGGCATCTTCTAAAACTTCAGGCAACAATAGTGCCGTAAAGAGTAGATTTTTACTATCTTCATCCAAGCCCTCTAAAGGCACATCAAAAACATCTTCTGGTTTTTTAGAGGCATTGGCAAAGATTTGGTTGATTCTCGCATGGGCATATTGGACATAAAAGATAGGATTAGAACTATCTTCTTGCTTAAACATATCGACATCAAACTCCAGATGGGTATCTGATTTTTTGGACAAAAAGATAAATCGTAGTGCATCAGAGCCTATCTCATCGACCACATCACTCATCAAGATAAAATTACCCGCTCGTTTACTCATCTTGTAGGGTTCACCACCTTTGAGCAAAGAAACCATCTGTGCGAGTAAAACTTCAAGCTTATTTTCATCATGCCCTAAAAAATGAATCGCCGCTTTAACCCGTGCGATATAGCCATGATG
>CAZCUH010000005.1:0-3343 GCA_964501795.1 uncultured Sulfurospirillum sp. | reverse complement strand
GATAAGCTCAAGCATCTTATCTTTGCCCCAAAGCGCTAATTTTGAGATATTGGCTTCATCTGTAAATATCTCTTTACCAAACTCTTTTTCTGCCTCTTGCGCCAAATCAGTGATATAATCACCACGATAGAACTCTTCAGGCCAAGTCACTTCACGATCTGTAAACTGCTCTTGTCCTGATAAAAAGAGAGAAAGACCCAATAAATCTATCTGATTACCCGCATCATTGACATAATATTCACTCTCTATTTTATAGCCCAAATGTTTCCCAATACGATAGAGACTATCACCAAATACAGCACCTCTAGCATGTCCTATATGCAGTGGTCCTGTGGGATTTGCACTCACATACTCTAGTAAAATAGAGCTATCATGATGACCTCTTGCAAAGTTTTTTTCATCTTTGAGTGCTTCAGTCGCTACCATGTCTAGAAAACTATCACGCACTTTAAAATTGATAAACCCTTTGATAGCAGTTGTGCTCTCAAAGATATGGCTATCGACAAAGCGCTCACACACTTCATCAGCGATAATCATAGGAGATTTTTTATGAATTTTTGCGAGAGAGAAAGCGAGCGGTGTCGCATAATGACCAAATGAGAAATCTTTTGGCTTTTCTAGTACAAAATCCTCTGCTATCTCCTCAGAGATAGCTTTTATAACGCGTTTCTTCAAACCTTAGGCTTTTTGTGAGTCTTCACTCTTTGTGGCTTTGGCAGTATCGCCTTTGCTTATCTTTTCAGTCGTCTCTTCAGCCGCATCTACAACTTCATCATCTTTCACAGCTTTTTTAAAATTTTTGATGCCAGATCCTAAACCTTTTGCAAGTTCAGGTATTTTCTTACCACCAAATAACAATAATATAACTCCAGCAATAACTAATAATTCTATTCCACTTGGCATACCCATATATACTTCCTTCTATAGTAATTTATCAGGTATTATACCATCTATTTATAAAATTGTCTCTACTTTTTTTGTCTATTTTCATACGCGCTGCACCCACGATAAGATGGAACTTCTCTAAACTTTCTTCAAAATTGTCGTTTACTAATAGGAAATCATACTCACCAATACGCTCCATCTCTTGACGCGAATTGACTAAGCGCTTCTCTATCACTTCTAGGCTATCTGTACCACGACCCACCAAACGCTCTTTTAGAATTTGACTATTAGGTGTCGTGATAAAGAGTGAAGTTAAGATATCATCAAACTTTGCTTTGACGATCTCATGCCCTTGCACATCGATATCAAAAATGACCAATTTTCCCTCATCAAGTGCTTCTTGAACTGCCTTTAAAGAGGTACCATAATAGTTATCATGTACTTTTGCCCACTCCAAAAAAAGCCCTGCTTCTATCTCAGTTTCAAACTGTTCTTTAGAGATATAGTGATAATCCACACCCTCACGCTCACCTTCTCGCATCGCCCTTGTGGTTGTTGAGATAGAGAAGTATATATCATGATAGGTTTTTAAAATCTCACCCACCAAAGAGCTTTTCCCACAACCACTAGGCCCAGAAAGGACGAGAATCGATCCTGCCATCAACTACCTTTACTTTTGAGTGACACCACGATTTCCATATCATTGAGCGCTTCTTGTAACATCTCTTTTGTAATCGCTTTAGATACCGCACGGGTAATCATCTCTTCGAGATCATTTGCCTCCACGACCTTCTCTTCACCATCACTAAACGATTCGGAGACGATCTCCTCGCCAGCCATCAGTTTTTCTACCTCTTTTTCATTTAACGAGTCAAACTCATCTGCCAATGCTTCGACCTTGTGTTCACTCTCCACAAGATAATCCTCTTCTGTCTCAATCGCTTCTACACCATCAAGACTATTGAGCGTCTCTTCTAGCTCTTCTTGTACTTCATCTTCGCTTTCACTCGTCACGAGTGCTGCTGTCGCTACCGTAGCCGCCACACCTGCTACAACACCTGCTGTGTGGTCATCATCTGCCTGCTCTTGCTCTATCTCTTGAGGTGCCTCTTCTACTGTATCCAATGATGCTTCTACCTCTTCTATGGACTCTTGCACTAATGCCTCATCTACAATAGACTCTTCTTCTTCCAAAGCATCCAAATCCATCTCCTCAAGCGCCTCTTCCTCTACTTCCATATTGTCAATCTCATAAACCATGTCCGCAAGTTCTTCCTTACTCTCATCGTGGACTACATGCGTAGCGATACCAGTTGTGAGTGTCGTCTCTTGTGTCGCTATATGCTCATCTACTTCTTCAATATTTTCATCAATATCCAAAGCAAGATCATCAATTTCATCTAAGGCTTCCAATGGTTGCTCTGTATCATCCAAGGAGATTTCATCCAAATTATCTAAATCTAATTCATCTTCACCATCTATCTCTTCTATTGCATCTAATGCTACATCGTCATCACTTGGCGTCATCACACGGAAATTTTCATGCATCAACTTCACAAAATCAGTCGGCAAAAAAGGTTTCTCCAGCGCAAAATCAAAGCCATCTGGTTTGGGGTTTGTCTTGTCACCAATAAAACCTAACTTATCAAAAGTCAATGTCTCTTTGAGCCCTTGTAAAGCATCTTCACTATACTTATCACTATCTATAAAAATCACATTATAGGCACTTTCCGCAGGCGTATAATCATTGATTTCTTCTAAAGTATAGTTATGTTTTTGAGAGCTTAGTTGCAAGAGTCTTGAGACTATCTTGTTATCATTGATGAGTAGTATCGATGGCATATCTTCTCCGATGCTTTTGTTTGGTGTAGATTTTGGGTACAATTATATTCTAATTTCCCTTATCATTATAAAAAAGGTCAAAATGTATAAAATTTTCTCTCTATTACTACTTATCATGATAGCCTTTTCTTCGCCTTTATCAGCTAAAAAGGAGCAGTTTTTCATACTTCCACAAGATAAGGATCAAGCGCTCAATCAAATGCTCAAAAAGATAGACTTAGCCAAATCCACCATCCACATCTCCATCTATAGCTTCACCCATAAAAAAATCGCCAAAAGACTCAAAAACGCTGCCAAAAGAGGGGTAAATATAGAAATCATTTTTGATGAAAAATCCACCAAGAGCCAACAAGGCAAAAGTATGCTCCCCTACCTAGCCAAGTACAAACATATCACCGTCTATAAACTCCAAGGCAAACTCTCCAAAAACAAGAGATACCACGGCATCATGCATATGAAGATGGCAGTAATAGACCATAAAACCATCATCTTTGGTTCAGCCAATTGGACCTATTCTGCCTTTTCAAACAATTATGAACTGCTCTATATTACCCAAGACTATGCCATCGCTAAGAAGTTTGAGAAATATTTTCAGATACTAAAAAAGAGAGCAAAA
>CAZCUH010000004.1:0-28824 GCA_964501795.1 uncultured Sulfurospirillum sp. | reverse complement strand
CTTTGCATAGGAGTAAACTATTATCACAAGGGTCACCTTGATAATGAATAATTTCACCTTTCTTTGCATGTAAAGGTCGTAGCAATGAGATAAGTTCTTCTTTTTCTTCTGCTTTTAAATATTTGAAAAATGGAAATATTTTTAACTGTTCCATACCAATCCTTGAAAAAAACTGACTAAAGTATAACCATTTTTTAATTGAAAATCAGTCACATATGTCACAGAAGGGGGATTTTTCATATAAGATAAATTAATGGACATTCTACACAGCATTTGAAGTAAGTACTCAAGATATCCTTAAAAGTACTGTCATCTTTCCCAGCACTTGCTGGATATATTTTCCTTTTATAAACGACATAATTTGCACCATATTGTAGTTTATAAAATACAAAATTAAATCTTCAACTTCTCCGCATCAAAAAATGTACTCTCATGGATATGCTCAAAAGCTGCTTTGAGAGAGACAAATAATTGTTTGTTATTTTGCTCCATCTCATGCAGTAATCGTTTCGTCTCAGCCCTTGCATGGGGCATCTTGGCATCAAAGTTAAATCCAGGACAAGCTTCATCTCCGATAGTTGGCATCGCATTGTTGAGTGCCGCATCGATGAGTTGTCGCTCACGCACATGGATCAAAGGACGAATCACTAAAAGAGCATTTTCTGCCTTGTAGATAGGCGGCATAGAACGCAGTGCGCCATTGTAGAGAAAATTCATAAAAAAACTCTCTACTGCATCATCGAGATGGTGCCCCAATGCCAACTTGCCATAGCCCTTATCCAACGCCACTTGATAGAGTGCTCCACGACGCATCCGCGAAAAGTAACTGCAATAAGAGGAGTTTTCTCGGATAGTATCTTTGGCAACTTCATAGATATTGGTTTTATGTACGATATGGGGGATATCATGATACTTACAGTGGGCAATCAACTCTGAAAAATCAGTCCCATCACCATAATCCACCGTCACAGCCAAAAAATCAAAATCAAATGGTACCACACGACGACGGTGATTGAGGGCATGAGCTAAAGTGAGAGAATCTTTACCCCCACTAAGCCCCAAAAGTACACGATCTCCCTCATTCATCAAGTTATACTTGGCATTGGTTCGCCCTATGATAGAGAGCAATTTTTTAGAGAGTTGCACCATCAATGGGCTAATTTATCCAACATCTTAAGGGTAAACACAGCACTCTCTTGGGCTGCCGTCTCTAAAAATTTATCAAAATTAAATCCCGCATCCATATCTGCCGTATCAGAGATAGCACGAAGGATAAAAAATGGCACATTAAGTGCGTCACATACAACAGCCACGCTCGCACCCTCCATCTCTAAAGCATCTGCCTTGAAGGTTTTGGCTATCCATGCTTTTCGCGTCTCATCAGCGACAAATTGATCCCCCGTAGCGATGACACCCTCAAGTAGCGTTTTGTCCATCTCTTGTGCCACTTCTTTGGCGATAGAAAGCAAGGCATCATCACTGTTGATAAAGAGTTTCCCCTCAGGGATAAAACCATCAGGATGCCCAAATGCCGTGATATCCACATCATGCTGACAGAGGGAAGTAGCCGCTATCAAATCCCCTATTTTAAGACTAGGATTGATCCCACCAGCCACACCAGAAAAGAGCAATTTCTCAGCTCCAAATTTCTCAATCATGGTAGCCGCAGTCAAAGTAGAAAAGACTTTTCCTATTTTAGAATACGCAATGACTAAATCTAGACCTTTATAGCTAGCTTCATAGTAGGTATTTCCTGCAAACTCTGTTGTTGTATAAGTACCCAGTGAGGCTAAAAGTGGCGTGATTTCTTCTACCATCGCCCCCATAATTGCTATCTTCATTTAGTGTGTCCTTAATAAATATTTTTGTACGGATGATAAATTTCTATCAATCTCGATGATTTGTAGCTCTTTTTCAAAAAGTGTCGCTTCCCCAGCTATCTTGCCACTTGGATTGATGACCTTACTGCCACCCCAAAATCCCAAACCATCTTCAAAACCTACACGATTGACAAAGACAACATGTGCGCCTGAGAGTATGGCGGTGGTAGAGAGTAGACGCGTCCATTGTTTTTCTATCCCGAGCATACCCTCATCAAAATCTCGCGCTGGTGAATTGGCGATGACATAGACGATATCAGGCTTCTCTTTAGCGATGACATCTATCGTGGAGGAGCGCCAAAGATCTTCACAGACTATCATGATAGCCCGTCCATACGGCGTATCAAATGGCACAATCTCCTCTCCTGCAAAAAAGAAACGCGCTTCTTGAAACATGCCATAATTTGGTAGATTGTTTTTATGATGTGTCGCGAGTAGTTTGCCCTTAGAAAAGTACAAAGCCGAGTTATAAATCTTGTGTGCCTCTTTACTTACCGCTCCAATCACGATGTCGATATCTTCACTCCACGCTTTAAAAGGCTCTAACTCTTCTATATCAAAAGCATCTTCATAGACAGAATCCATCAACATATAACCATTCATAGAGAGTTCAGGAAAGACAATCACATCTGCCTTGCCTTTGGCTTGCATAATCGCTTCTTCGTGTGCGGCAAAATTATCACGGCTTAATTTAGGTGCGATTTGGGCAAGGGATACTATCATGATAACTCAGAAAATGCTTGCTCTAAACTTTGCATATCCGTCACAGATATGGTCGGATTTTTCACCCCTCTTCTATTGAGTCCTTTCAACACACTGCCTCCAAACTCGATATGCAAATCTATCTCATTTTCAAAAGCTTTTATCGATTGTTTATATTTTACAGGCATCGTCAGCTGTTGGGCTAAAAGGGTAATTGCTTCATCTTTGCTCGCATATTTCTCAGCTGTGACATTGGAGATGACTGGTGCCAAAAATTCATCACGAAGATAAATCTCTAAACTCTCTTTAAGAGGTGCTACTGCGGCTTCTAGCAGTGGGCAGTGGCTCGCAATAGACATATTTAAGACAATAGCCCGTTTAGCACCCGCTTCTTTCAAAGCATCCACCGTAGCGATGAGATCAGGCTTCGCGCCTGCTATCACAATCTGCCCATCACTGTTGTAATTGGCCGCCCAAATTTGTCTACCTTTTTCTCGTTCTTTGGCGGTAAATGCTTCTACATCTTCATCAGACAGACCAAGTACTGCCATCATCCCAACATCCACACCTTCACAGGCTTTTGCCATCAATTGTCCTCTCTGATGCACAAGTGCCACACCATCGAGGTAATCAAGCGCTCCCACACTACTCAAGGCCGAAAATTCACCTAAAGAGTGCCCCAGTGCAAAAACAGGCTTGATATTCATCTCATTTTCAAAAAGCCTATGTGCGATGGAAGAGACAAGTAAAATAGCAGGTTGTGTAAATTCTGTCTGCTCAAGTTTCTCATTTTCTTCAAACATTAACGCTTTAAAATCAAAGCCTACCCGCTCACTTGCTGCTTCTATCATCTCTTTGGCAAGATCAGAATTTTCATAAAAGTCTTTTCCCATACCAAAAGCTTGAGAACCTTGACCGGGGAATATACTTGCGATTTTTTTCATTATTATCCTTCTATCATGATAAGGGTACCTCTAAAAAACCCAGTCGTTTATAATGGGCTTTATAAGTGTAAGATATTGTAGCGATTTTTAGGTAAAAAAAGAAAGAGAGGGGTCTATCATGATAAGGAAATTACCCTATCATGATAAAGAAAGAGTCTTTAGTGGCAGCCACATCCTGTACCACAGCTTCCACCTTCTTCTGGACCACCTACTTGACCAGAGAGGACTTCATCAGGAGTCGCTTCTCGTACATCTGCGACAGTCACTGAAAACATCAAATCTTTTCCAGCCAAAGGATGATTGTAATCAATAGTCACTTTTTCATCATCAAAGGCTTTTACTACCACTTGAATAGTCTGTCCATTTTCACCTTGACCAAAGAGTGGTAAACCCTCTTTAAGATCTAGCCCAGCAAACTGCTCTCTTGGTACATCATCGATGGCTTCAGGATTATACTCACCATACGCTTCTGCCGCTGGTACCATGATATCTGCTTTATCACCTTTTGAAAGCTTCGCAACCTCTTTTTCCAAACCTGGAATGATGTGAGATTTTCCTGTGATATACTCTAAAGGTGCTTGACCGATATTGGAATCCAAGACTTCGCTTCCACCCGCTTCTTTTAGTTCATACTCTAAGCTTACTACTTGATTATCTGCAATTGCCATTTTATTTCCTATAATTTTAATTTTACTTCACGCGACATTCTAGCTAAATAAAGTTAAACTGCCTAATTAAGATACTTTTCTGCAATATTTGCTTGTGCACTCTCAGGATAGGTGGATAGAATCGTATCAAAAAAGCGTTGGGCGTTATCCTCATCTCCTAACTTTTTGAAACTCAATGCCGTATGCAGAAGTAGTGTTGGCATATAGCTTGCCTGATCATAATACCCAACAGATTTTTTATAGTGATAAATCGCCTCTTCATATTTTTTTCTATAATAGGCAATCTCACCTAAATAATAATTTGTCTGTGCAGGTTTATAATTTTTATCAGCCAGCGTGGTAAATGCCTCATTTGCCTTGCTATAACGCTTAGCCCGATAATCACTTATGGCAGTTTTGATGAGTTGTGCATTGCTCAGTGTGACTTTTTTCTTGGGTGCTACACGCTTTTTAGTGCTTTTTTTTTGAGGCGCATCTATCACATGAGTCAATGTTTTCAGCGCTTTATCAATTTTGAGATAATTGTTTTCACTACTTTTTTTCAGAGCATCTAGTTGGGATTGTAAGGATGCAATATCATCACTACTCGCTTGTGAACTTTTGGCTGAGATTTCACTAAGGCGCTCTCCCGTTTTTCCTATCTTGGAACTCATAGACTCAACCACAGAACGAAGTCCTTCTACCTGTTCTTCTAAATGTTCTATCTTCAACGCCATTTGACGAATCAGTTTTTTATTGGAGAGTGAGACTTGTCTATTTTCTACGATAGAGCGCTCACTCTCCGTTAAGCCATAAGGGTTTGAGCTATCAAGCGCTCCAGCACCAAAAGCAGAAGGCTCCGATGCTTGTAAAACAGAGAGTGCTAAAAGTGAGAATACAAAAAGTTTTTTCATCTATATACCACGACTAAGGAAGCAATACTTTAGCATCAGCGCGTCTATTTTCTTGCCAACACTCTGCATTGTGATCAAAACATTTTGGCTTACTTTCACCATATGAGATAATAGAGAGTCGTCCACTATCCACACCAGCAGCAACCAATGAATCTTTCATCGCTTTAGCTCGTTTTAAACCTAGTGCATAGTTGTACTCATCTGTACCCCATTCATCACAATTACCTTCGACATTGACTGACAAATCACTTGCCAATGTGCCATTTAAGACATTGGCATCTGTATCTATTTTTTCACTCTCTGTCACTGAAATATCATAACGATCTGTACCAAAATAGATAGGCTGTAACTCATTGTCAATCGCTGTTATACGCTCATCTTCTGTTGCATACGAGACAGAAGAGCTATCTACTCCTGCCATTTTATCGATGTTACTATCCACGCCTGTATTGGTATTGACATCATCCAAGCCAGCATTTACAACATCCGTATCTATCTCGGGTACTTTTTGAGAACAACCTGTCATCAAAGCAACACAAAGTGCAACACTAAAAATCATACTTTTTTTCATATTTTTCTCCTATTTGTCATCAAGTTTAACATATTTGATATTAAATCGTACTCTACCAATCTATCGACTGAATTTTTCCAGCTGGAAGTGGAAATAAAAAACTTCGATTAGCATTTAAGCGCAATACCCCTAAAGCGCTACTTCTACCTGTATCTTTGATAAAGAGTACAGTCTCTCCATCACTTGCAAAACGAGGAAACATATTTTTTCCATTGGATGTTAATTTTCGTATAAAATCAGTCTGCGTCGAGATAAGATAGAGGTTAAAGACGCTCTTACCAAAGGCATTTTGCGCTTCACGACTAGAGTAAACGATATAATTACCACTAGTGGTACAGGAGCTATTGTTTTTACCATGATAAACCATCTGCTCTACCTTACCACCTGCAATATTTTTATGAAATATATTAGGATAGCCCAATCTCTCAGAGATAAAAACCACACCTGTATCATTGTCCACAAAACTACCACTTACATCAATACCACGATACTTGGTAATACGCTTTTTACTGCCTGTATTGACATCATATAGATAGATGTCAGGTTGATCATGTGGTGCCATCGTCAAAAGCAGCTTCGATCCATCATCACTGACATCAGAACAGACCATCATGCCTGAGCTACTTGCAATTTTTGTTTTTTGACCACTATAAAGATTGAGCAAAAATAGTGTTGGCTTTCCATGATTGTAAGAAGTATAATAGATAGAATCCTGTTTTTGATTTGCCCATTTTGGGAAGATATTGAGTCCCCCACTCACCAGTGTCTTTTTAAAAGAGAGCGTATAATCAGAGACAATGATTGAACTCTTACCAGCACTTGTATATTTGGCAAAAACAATATATTTATTCATCCAATCAATAGGAGAACCACCAAAATATTTATTGATATCAATCGCCACATTGTGTGCTAAAAAGGGATAGCGATTTTTTTTAGAAATCATATACGATTTTTCATACACAAGCAGACCATTTTGTGCATTGATGAGCTTGACTCTCGCATGCAACTTTCCACTAGCATCGCTCTCTAGTTTAGACTTGACTAAAAGTTCAGTTTTATCACGCAGCAATTCACTCAGAAGATCAGAACCATCAAAAGAGGCATTGATATAATCATCACGCACCTTAAAATTTGAACTGACTTTTAAATCTCCAATAAGTAATTTTAAAAATTTTCTATTTATCACAGCATCCACTGAGCTTTCACTCGCATTAGCCACAACAATAGTTGGATTTTTTTTAATCTTTTTTGTAATCTTTATCGTGGCATCCGCCTGCAAAAAACTGACAGCCACCAATGCTATCATGATAAGTATACGCATCAATATTATCTCCTATTAAAATAACTCTTACAAGCCATATCGCACTTGATTAAAGTCATTATATAGATAATTTAATAATAGTAAGATAATATCTTAAAAATCTGCCCTATCCTCAAGTTCAAGCACTTTTGAAGTAGAAGATCCACCACGGTATTTTGGGAAACTCTCATACTCTAGATTTTGCAAAAATATCTCTAGTTTTTTATCAAAAAGTGCATTATTTGACAGACGCTTGATTTTATAAGTCAAATGCCCATTGCTATCAATCGTGATTTTAACATCTGCACTCAATCCATCTTGTGTCTGAATAGTGCGTTGCCATAGTGCTTGAATATGATTCGCTACAGGGCTCCAAAAAGCATCCTCTTCACCACTTTTTTTGTGTGAAGCAGCCGTGGCTTTCTCGATATCTTGCATCGCGGCTCTCGCCTCTTTTAAAGCTTTTTTTCTTGCCTTCTCTTTTTTCCTCTCTTGGGCTCTTTTGCGTGCTTCTTGGGCTTTTTGCTTTCTTAGACGACTTGCTCTTGCTGCTTCTTGCTTTCGCTTCTCTTCCATCACCTTATCATACTTATCCGTTCGTACAGTAGAGAAAAGATCTTTTGCACTTTTAGCCACGATGTCTCGACTCTCTTTTTTATCCTGCTTTGGCTCTTCAATCACCTCTTTTTTCGCTTCAACAGGTTTAGGTTCTGGCTCAGGAGGAAGAATAATAGGCTCTACGATATGCTTTGGTTCTGGTTTTGGTAAAGGGACAGGCTTGGGCGTGGGAACAGGTTTTTCTATCTCTTTTTTGATGGGATGTTTATTTTCAGGTGCAGCAAGTTCCACTACAATAGCATCATCTACATTGTATCCAAAATTTTGTATGATTTTTTGTTTGTTCTTCACAAAGTCAACGAGAGTATAGACAAAAAACAGGTAGATAAAAATTGCGCCAAATGTCGCAATAATTTTGTAAAGTCTTTTTTCAACCATTTGTCACAAGTGAGACTTTTGAGAAACCAGCCTCTTTGATTACTTTCAATAAAAACATCACATTGTCGTACTTTAAGCTTTTATCTGCTTTGATATAGACAACCGTCTCTTTTGGAAATTTTGTAGAGAGAAGATTAAAATCATCAGCAAAGGTCTTTATCGAAAAAGATTCCCCTTTGATATGAATCCGTTTACTCGCATCAATACTCACTGTCAAATCTGGTATCTTTTGCATGGATTTAGATTTTGAGCCTTGTGGAAGCTTGATATTTTCCTGATACTCCATCACTGGTGCTGTGACCATCAAAATCGCCATCAACACCAACATGATATCTACCAATGGCGTGATATTTAAATCAGGTGCTTCATCCCAATCAAAATTCATATTTCTTTTTACTCTCTACTGATTCTGTGGGAGATGCGATATGCAGTAAATCAATCTCCCTTTGAATAACACTTAAAACCTCATACGCTTTTCGTTTGAGAAATATATGTGCTGTATATGCAGGAATAGCGACAAAAATACCTGCTGCTGTAGCTACAAGTGCTTCAGAAATAGCAGGTGCAATCACTGTCAAAGAAGCAGTTTGTGCACCACCTAGTTGTGAAAATGTTGTTAAGATACCTATAATAGTCCCAAAAAGACCTATAAAAGGCGATGTAGACGCAATCACTGACAACATAGAGAGATAAGAAGTAGCTTTCTTCTCGGCAACACTTTTACAGACACTTAGTGTCGCAATATTATGTTCGCGTGCCCCCACACATTTACTAAGAATTGAGTTTCTTTTTATTTTGGCAACACCTTTTAACAGTGACTCTAAAGAGGACTTTTCAACTTTTTCCCAATTTGCAAGTGTCAAAGATCTAGAGATATAAATCCACATCGTGATGACAAAATAGACAGAAAGCCAAACTAACACCACAGTGGATATAAATCCACCTTGTGTTAGATAGGTAAAAAATATATCCATAGATTATATCCTATAGTGCTTTTGCAGCAGTTTCAAGCTTTGCAGTGGCTGCAGCGATTGCTGTATCAGAATCACTCATACTTTTAACAAGGGCTTTAGCTTCCTCTAAAGAAGCAGCGATATCAGAGCCAGAAAGTGCCACAGCACCATCAGCCAATATAGTCACTTTATGTTCTTCTATTTTAACAGTTCCCCAATTAATAGCAACCGTCTCTTTAGAACTATCTTCTTTCTCTATCTCAATCACACCAGCATTGAGCAAAGTGACAGTACCTGCATGTTCATCAAGTACACCAAATTCACCCTCTGCTCCAGGCAAAGTAGCTGACTTTATTTCCCCCTCAAAGATTGCACCATTGGGAGTAATTAATTCAAGTTTCATTTCAATTCCTTAAATCAAAGAGAAGGCTATCCCTCTCTTTTTTTAGCACAAAGCTTACGCTTTTTCCGCCATTTTTTCAGCTTTTTCGATAGCTTCTTGCATATCACCTACCATATAGAAAGCATTCTCTGGCATATGGTCATATTTACCTTCTAAGATACCTTTAAAACCAGCAATTGTATCCTCGAGTGTAACATACTTACCCGGTGCTCCTGTAAAGATTTCAGCAACAAAGAAAGGCTGGGAAAGAAATTTTTCAATCTTTCTTGCTCTCTCAACCACTTTTTTATCTTCTTCAGAGAGTTCATCCATACCAAGAATTGCAATAATATCTTGCAAATCTTTATATTTTTGAAGCACAGACTGCACTCCTCTAGCAACATCATAGTGTTCATCACCAATAATTTGCGGATCAAGTACACGCGATGTAGAATCCAAAGGATCAACAGCAGGATAAATACCTTTTTCTGCAATAGATCTGTTCAAAACAGTTGTCGCATCAAGGTGCGCAAAAACTGCTGCTGGAGCAGGATCAGTTAAATCATCTGCAGGTACATAGACGGCTTGAACAGAAGTAATAGAACCTTTCTTTGTAGAAGTGATTCTCTCTTGTAAAGCACCCATCTCACGCGCTAGTGTCGGTTGATAACCAACCGCTGAAGGGATACGACCAAGTAGTGCTGACATCTCAGAACCAGATTGTGCAAATCTAAAGATATTATCGATAAACATCAATACATCTAGTCCCATTTCATCTCTAAAATATTCAGCCATTGTGATACCTGTAAGTGCGATTCTATTTCTTGCTCCAGGAGGCTCACTCATTTGACCATAGCACAGTGCAACTTTATCCAAAACATTGGACTCTTTCATCTCATTGTAAAGATCATTACCCTCTCTTGTTCTTTCACCAACACCAGCAAATACAGAGTAACCAGAGTGCTTAAATGCAACATTATGAATCAATTCCATGATAATAACGGTTTTACCAACACCCGCACCACCAAAGAGTCCAACTTTACCACCCTTTGCATAAGGAGCAAGTAAATCAACAACTTTAATACCTGTCTCAAAAATTTCAGACTTGGTACTTTGATCTTCAAAAGGTGGAGGATCTCTATGAATTGACCATTTTTGCTTGGCATCTACGGCACCTGCTTCATCGATTGGATCACCAATAACATTAAAGATACGCCCCAATACTTCTTCACCAACTGGAACTTGGATAGGGTTACCAAGAGCTGTCGCTTCCATACCACGAACCAAACCTTCACTCATATCCATGGCAATCGTTCTAACACGACCATCACCTACATGTGCTGCTACTTCCAAAATCAACTTTTGATCTTGACCTTCAACTTTGTAATTGACCTCTATTGCTTCATTGATTTGCGGAAGATATCCGTCAAAATCAACATCTACAACAGGTCCAATTACCTGAGAAATTTTACCTTTCATTAGCCTACTCCTTAATTTATTTTATTTATTATTTTAATGCTTCCATACCAGAGATAATCTCAATCAACTCTGTTGTGATAGACTCTTGTCTTGCTTTATTGTATTTTACTGTTAATTGATTTACTTTCTCTTTAGCATTATTGGTTGCTGCATCCATCGCTTGCATACGCGCAGAATGTTCAGCTGCCAATGAGTCAATCAAAGCATAGTACATATTGTATTCAAAATATTTTTTGACAAGTTCATCTAGCATCTTCTCTTCATCATCTGCTTCTATTTCCATCATAGAAGTAGAGTCATCTGTACACGCTACACGCATATCTACAGGAATCAAATTGATCTCTCTGACCTCTTGTGTAATCATATTTTGATAACCATTATGTACTAAGATGATTTTATCACATTCTCCTGCCATAAAATCATCTACAGCTTTATTAATCACTTCTTGTGCTTTTTCATAAGTAGGCGCAGAGGATACACCAATATCTTTTTCCAATAAATCCATACCTTGAAATGCAAAAAAGTCTATACCTTTTCGCCCTACTGCACGAAGTCTTATATTGGCACCTTTTGCTTTATACTCAGCTATAAGTGCATTAACACGCTTAATAGTCTGTATATTAAAACCACCACAAAGACCTTTATCCGCTGTGACAAACAAAATATCAACCACTTTAGGATTTTCTACTTCGTTAAAAAATTTAGAGCTAGCACCCCCAACTTTAAATTTATTTATCTTCGCAGACATCTCATGTAACATTTCATTTAACTTGATAGCATAAGTACGAGATCTTTTCGCCGCCTCTTCTGCACGCTTTAGCTTTGCAGTAGAGACAAGCTTCATAGCACGCGTTGTCTTTTGCGTATTTTGAACACTCTTTATGTTTCTTTTAATCTCTTTTAGATTGGCCATTTTTTCAAACCTTATTTCACAACAAATGTTGCTTTAAATTCTTCCAATACAGTTTTTAACAATGCTTCAGTTTCATCAGTGATTTTTTTGTCAGTTCTGATGGCTTCTAAAAGTCCAGCATGTTTCGCTTCGATAAAAGGAATAAGTTCAGCTTCAAATTTTACAACATCTTCAGCTGGAATAGCATCCAAATAACCGTTTGCCCCTGCATATATAATCGCAACTTGCTTTTCAATTGCAACTGGTGCATATGGCCCTTGTTTTAAAACTTCTACCATTCTCTGTCCACGCTCTAGCTGGTTTCTACTCGTCTCATCTAAATCAGATGCAAACTGTGCAAATGCTTGAAGCTCTCTATATTGTGCAAGATCTAGTCTCAATGTACCAGCCACTTGTTTGGTCGCTTTGATCTGTGCAGCACCACCAACACGAGAAACAGACAAACCAACATTGATCGCAGGTCTGATTCCTGAGTTAAACAGATCCGTCTCAAGGAAGATTTGACCATCTGTAATAGAGATAACATTGGTTGGGATATACGCTGCAACATCACCTGCTTGTGTCTCGATGATCGGAAGTGCGGTCATAGAACCAGCCCCTAATTCATCACTTAATTTCGCAGCACGCTCAAGCAATCTTGAGTGTAGATAAAATACATCACCAGGATACGCTTCTCGACCTGGAGGACGACGAAGAATCAATGACATTTCACGATATGCTACCGCATGCTTTGATAAATCATCATAGACAATCAGTGCATGTTTACCATTATCTCTGAAGTATTCACCCATCGTTACACCTGTATAAGGTGCTAAAAATTGTAAAGCAGAAGAGTCAGAAGCAGCAGCATTGACTACAATCGTATATTCCATTGCACCACTCTCTTCTAATCTTTTAACGACTTGTGCTACATTTGATTGTTTTTGACCAATCGCTACATAGATACAAGTAACACCCTGCCCTTTTTGGTTAATGATAGCATCTAGTGCAACCGTTGTTTTACCAGTTTGTCTATCTCCAATGATAAGCTCTCTTTGCCCTCTACCTATCGGTACAAGTGCATCAATTGCTTTGATACCAGTTTGAAGTGGTTCATGTACTGATTTTCTAGCCATGATTCCAGGTGCTTTTTCTTCGACAAACTTATATTCAGTTCCCGCAATCTCACCTTTATCATCAATTGGCTCACCAAGTGCATTGACAACACGACCAACAAGTGCTTCACCCACTGGTACTTTTAAAAGACGACCCAATCTTTTAACAGAAGCACCTTCACGGATATTGTTTCCTTTTCCAAGAACAACGATACCAACATTGGTCTCTTCTAGGTTGAGTACCATGCCTCTTTCACCATCTTCAAATTCAACCATCTCACCTGACATAACATTGTTTAAACCATAAACACTTGCTATACCATCGGCATATTGAACCACCTTACCTGTCTCTTCGATATCTACATTTAGCTCGAAGTTTTCAATTCTCTCTTGAATGAGAGAACTTATCTCATCAGCTCTTACTTTTGCACTCAACTCTATCTCCTTTGTTTTATAATGATTTTAATATATGTTCTACAAGTTGGTCTTTAACGCGCGCCGTAGATAAACCTACTTCGACACCTAAATCCTCGATTTCTACTTTTAGTCCAGGATAATCACTCACTTGATTTTCTAACTTGATAGAAGCACCTAACTTTGTTGTTAAATTTTTCTCTATATCTGCTATTTGCTCGCTATCAACCTCAAAATTTGAAATCAAAATACCTTGATATTCACGACGCTTTATAGCAATCTCTTTTTGAAGCGCTTTTGCCATTGCTGGAATATCTGATAATCTACCATTTTCTACTAATAATTTGATAAAGTTTATCAATTTTCTATCTGGGTTTTCTAGCATAGAGAGTATAAAAGTCTCTTTATCTGTTTTAGAGACATCTGGTGAGAAAATCACATTTTTAAACTTTGTACTTGAAAATGCTGTACTTAGCGAGGCTAAAGCACTGTTTAAAGTACTTAAATCTTTCTCTTCTACTGAAGCTATCAAAGCTTTTATATATTTTTTTCCAATTGCTTCACTCATTATGCAACCTTCTTTTTAATGATATTTAATAAATCATCATTGGAGATCGTAGCACTCTCACTTGCAAACATCTCTTCGAGTACTTCATTGACAACCTCTTTTTTCATCTTTTTGGCTTCTATCTCAACTCTCTCTGTATGATTTTTTTCAAGTAATGCTTTATCATGAAGCAGCGTTTCATGAATCTTTGCTGTCATAAGCTCAGCCTCTTTTTTGGCAGCATCAAGTAAGTCAGCTGCTGTTTTTTCAGCATCCTTCGCTTTCTGTGCTGCCGCTTCTTTTTGCGCTTTTGCCTCTTTTAGCTTCTCTTCTACTTCAGATAGACGACCTGCTATACCAGACTCTCTACCTTTAAAATATCCCTTTATTTTATCTGCTAAAAGATAATAAAGAATTCCAAAGAAAATCAGAAAGTTAATAAGTCTCCAAAAAATATCCGTTTCACCAGAGCTACTACCCTCTGCACCAGCAGAAGCAAATGCAAACAGTGGTAAAAGCAAAAGTAGTACAAATTTATATTTCATCTATACACCTTACCTATATGTTTTTTAATTTTGATTGTAAAGAATTCTGATAAGTAGAAAGATTAGAAACCAACTCTTTTTTTAGCTCAATTCTTTGACCACTCAACTCTTTCACAAATGCATCATACTTCTCTTCAATAGCACTTTGCGCCATCTCCAACTCTTTGGCTGCTGCCTCTTTTGCCTTAGTGACTGCACTCTCTCTCAATGCTGCTGCTTCCACTTTTGCATTGGAGATAAGTGAATTTGCTTTATTGAGAGAATTTTCAACATCACTGCCATCTTGCGCTATATTTTCTAAGTCACTTTTGATTAAATCTTCTCTCTTTTGCATAAAACCAAGAAGTGGCTGATACAAAATAGAATTAAGAAAATAAATCAAAGCGAAGAAAACAACTGCTGTAAAAATGAGTAAACCCAGATTAATGTCTAACATTTATAGCCTTGTAGTAAATTTTTATCTATAAGCATAATGCTACATTATGCCTACTATAAAAGTCCGCAGATTCTATCATAAAAAGACTAAATTATTATTTAAAGACGCCAAATACTTTTTCAATCACTATTTTAATAGCTCCAAAAAGCGTTCTGCTTCCCGTTCATCGCTAAAATCAATAATCAATTTATGGGAGGATTTTTTTGCTTGAAAACCAGCATCTCGCAATTCATCGACTGCAATCATGAGTGCTTGATAACTCTCATTTTTCTCTTTTAAAGGTCTGATATGTGCTGTGCTTGCTTCGTGCTCTTTTAAATTTTTCACCAACTCTTCACTATCTCGAACAGAGAGTTTTTGTCCTACAATGGTATCCGCTATGAGTTGCTGCTTTTTCTCGTCTAAACCAATTAAAACCCTTGCATGTCCTTGTGTAATCTTTGCATCAGTCAGCAACTTTTGTGTATAATCACTCAACTTTAAGAGCCTGATTGTATTGGTAATTTGGCTTCTACTTTTATGAATGATATCACTTAACTCTTCTTGCGTGATACCATACTGTTCTATCAACTCTTGATACGAGTTTGCCAATTCAATAGGATTAAGATTTTCTCTTTGTATATTTTCTATCAGCGCCAATTCACGCAGATGTTCTTCTTCAAAGTCTGCAACTACGGCTTTGATACTCTCTAAATCTGCAAGTTTTGAAGCACGCAGTCGCCGCTCCCCTGCTATGAGCATATATCCATCAGGCTTTTCAACTACAACGATAGGTTGTAAAAGTCCATGTTTGAGTATGGAGTGTGATAAATCTCTCAGCGCTTCCTCTTCAAAAACCTTTCTAGGTTGGTAAGGATTTGCTTTGATTTGATCAATAGGAATTTCTTTGACTAAAGTGCTACTTTTATTATCATCTAAGTCTTGTTTATATGCATCTTCTACATCTTCTAAAATTGCAGAAAGACCTTTTCCTAGTCCACTTTTTTTTGCCATGTTAACCCTTTTATGCTGATGCTAATATCGAGCGTGCGAGATGTTGGTAAGCTTGAGAACCTTTTGATTTGATATCATAAAGAATGATTGGTTTACCAAAACTTGGACTCTCTGCCAACTTAATATTACGCGGTATCACAATACAATCATCATTTTTATCTTCAAATAGTTTACTTTTAAAGTGTTGTTGCAAATCTATTAAAACCTGTTTAGAGAGGTTGTTTTGATCGGTGTACATCGTTGGTAAAAATCCCTTGATACGCAATTTTGGATTAATCGTTTTTTTAACAAGTTTCACGGTATTTAAAAGTTGTGCCAAACCTTCAAGTGCATAAAATTCACACTGGATAGGGATGATCACCGAGTGCGCTGCCGAGAGCGAATTGACCGTGATGGGCCCCAGTGCAGGAGGTGAATCAATGATGATATAGTCATATTTTGATTTCACTTGTGCCAATTTTTTCTTTAAAATTAACTCTTTACCCTTGGTGCCATCATCATAAAATGCCTTTTCAATACCAACCAATCCTATGTTAGAAGGCACTAAATCAAGTGTTTTTAATTCTGTATTTAATATCACCTCTGAGAGGGTCTTTCTACCTATCATGACATGGTAAATATTGTACTCATAGTCACTACGCGCAAATCCTAGACCGATCGTTGCATTGGCTTGAGGATCAACATCCACGAGCAAAACCCGCTTCTCCTCCGCTGCTAAAGAGGCCGCAAGATTCACCGCCGTTGTCGTCTTGCCTACACCACCCTTTTGATTTGCTATTGCTATTATTTCACTCATCGTAAACTATATATCCTTCTCTTTCCTATCATGATAGAGCCATCTTGCAAAAGTGTGGCATGTTCTAACGATACCTTTTTTTCAGACGCTAAATCTGTATAAAAGAAACACCGCGATTTCTCAAATTCTATCTTATATTGCCTAAATATATTCTTCCAAAAAATAACTTGTTTTAGTTTTAAAAAGTACTTTTCAATTAATGATTTTTTTTCGATATTTATATCAAGTATTTCAAAATCTTTAGGCGCATTTTTTAGATTTAATCCCATGGAACAGAGGACAAATTCATCGCGTATGAGCGAAGTAATGGTACCACCAATTTTTTTATCTTTGATATAAAAATCATTTGGCCACTTTAACCACACTTGCGACCCTAGCTCTCGAAGCAAGGCTATCATGATAAACGAAAAATAGATAGAGGCAGAAGCTTGTGGCAAATCAGCAGGCAACTGCTCCTTAGAGAGTGCAAATGACAAAAAGAGATTTCCCTCCAATCCTTGCCAAGCATTGCCTCGTGAACCTACACCCTGCGTCTGAGTATGTGCGATGATTGCCACTGGTGGTTTTAAGTGCTGCGCTCTAAGTGCCTCTTCTAGATAGCGATGTGTAGAGGGTAGCTTATCATGATAGATAATCTCCAATACCTAACCTTTTTCCACGCAAATATGCTACAGCATCCACCTCTTTTTTAGAAGGAGCTTGCACACGAGTAAGCTTAATACTACCTCTCCTGCATCCTATAATCGTATAATCATCCGCTATCTCTAGAATCTCACCTGCTTGATAGCTCCCCACTCTCGCATACAAGGAGAGGGCTTTTAACTTCAAGCCACTTTCACAAAATATCCCTGGCCAATAGATAAAGGCACGATACTTTGCCTCTACCTCACTTGCATCAGCAAAATTGACCAAACCATCCTCTTTTTTGATTTTTTTGGCATAGGAGCTATCTGCATCCTTTTGTTTGATAGGCGCGAGAGCTGGATAGGTTTTCAAGACTTTCAAGGTCAAAGAAGCTGCCAAGTCAGAGAGTCTGGCAAAAAGTTCTATAGCATTGAGTTTTTCTATATTGAGATAACTCAATGCCAAGATATCTCCTGTATCTAATCCCTCATCCATTTTCATTGCAGTGACACCTGAGAATTTCTTTTGTGAGAGAATGGCATCTTGTATAGGACTAGCACCCCGAAATTCAGGGAGTATAGAAGCATGCAGATTGATACAGGGTGCAAGCTCTAAAATCTCCTTTGGCAATATCTGTCCAAATGCTGCCACCACGATAAAATCAGGTCTATGACTCGTTATAAAATCAAAAGCTTCTTTATTTTTGAGATTGTCAGGCTGCAATATCGCAACCTTCTCATCAGCCTCTTGTAGATACGCTTTTGTATGGGGTGGGGTCAAAATCTGTTTACGCCCCACTGGCTTATCAGGTTGCGTTACCAAAGCACATACCTCTATCGCATCATCTTCTACGAGAGCTTTCAATATCGCCGTTGCATAATCTGGCGTACCCATAAATAGTACGCGTATCATGATAGCGCCTTTTTAAAGAGTGTACCACCTTCATGTCTGCCATCCAATAAAAAATGGCGTACATCAGACAAATCAAAACCACTCGCCATGAACATTTGCCTATCATGAGAGAGTAAAAATGAAGCAGCTTTTAACTTTGTCACAATGCCCCCTGTGGCAAATTCATTATTGGGTGTATGTGTCATCGCTAAGTCTTCTTTTGAAATGTCATGGACAATATGATACATCGTCGCCTTGCTATTTAAACGAGGATCATCATCATAATATCCATCAATATCAGAGAGTATCACCAACAAATCCGCTTCAAAATGGTGTGTAACATGCGCTGATAACTGATCATTATCCCCAAAAACCAACTCTTCTATGGAGGTTACATCATTTTCATTGATGATAGGTAGTACCCCATTTTGAAGTAGTATATCTATGGCTTGTTTGGCATGTTTGGTATGCCTGCGTGAATCAAAATCATCAGACCCCAATAGCACTTGTCCTACCACAATCGCATATTGTTCAAATATCTTTTGATAAACAGAGATCAAATAGGGTTGCCCTACCGCCGCGATTGCCTGTTTATTGCCCAAGACTTTTTTGTCTAAATCTAGCTTTGTATAACCAGCTGCAACTGCGCCAGAAGAGACCAATATCACTTCATGCTCTTGCATCAAGTCTGCTAACAATTTACAAAGATTTTCGATGCGTTGCATCGCTAACTTTCCATTCTCACTCAAGACATGAGACCCTACTTTGACTACAATTCTCACACACAATCCTCACTCTTTTCTTTGATACTAGTGACCACTTCTAATAAGGCATATTTCAAAGGATCAATATTGTGATGCACCACTGAAGATATAGGCACAATAAAAAAAGGCTCAGAACTATCATAAGTATCAATATCTTGTATATAGGCAGGATATTGATCTGAAAATTTATAAATATTATCTTTTTTATCCACGCCTTTACCCAAGGAGGCTATAAATGTTTTTATCCGTTCATTTACCTCATCTACATTGGCAGCATCTACCCGTGTGAGTGCGATAGCATAATGCCTATCTTTGAGCGTATCAGAAAACTTTGCTATCTCCTCTTTGAGAACGCGATACTGCTCTTCAAGTGGACGGTAATTTGCCAAATCAAGCATAAAAAGTAAAAATTTTGTCCGCTCAATGTGCTTTAAAAACTCCAATCCAAGCCCTCTACCATCACTAGCCCCTTCGATAATCCCAGGGATATCCGCCATCACAAAAGAGGCAAAATCATCCGTGCTCACCACTCCTAACTTGGGTGTCAAAGTTGTAAATTCATAGTTTGCTATCTCAGGTCTAGCATTGGAAATCGTAGAGATGAGTGTTGATTTTCCTACATTGGGAACCCCTACAAGTCCCACATCTGCGATAAGTTTTAGCTCTAAACGCACCTTTCGCACCTCACCAGGAAGTCCTGGTTGGGAATAAGAAGGTCTTTGATTGGTGGAACTTCTAAAGTGCCAATTTCCAAGCCCTCCTTTACCACCTTCTAGAAATTTCACACGCGTACCATCTTCTACGAGATCTAATAATACATCACCCGTTAACACATCAATGACTTGCGTACCAGGAGGTACCACGACATCGATAGATTGTCCTTTTTTCCCAGACTTTTTACGCCCTTCTCCTGGTGCGCCATTCTTGGCTTTCATATGGTGTCGTCCTCGAAATGAAGAGAGTGTATGGGAATTTTTATCTACCACAAAATAGACATCACCTCCACGACCACCATCTCCGCCATCAGGTCCGCCTTTTAAAACAAATTTTTCTTGACGAAATGAGGTAGCCCCAGGACCACCTTTACCAGAACTTAGCTCAATTTCAGCATTATCTATAAACATTAAAAACCTTATTATACATTTGATACTTCTATCATGATAAAGGCAATTATAGTGGAGTGTCGGTAAAGGGTTGCTGTACAAAGCCCTGCAAGTGCAGGACTATTTCTGATTCATATAGCGTGCATGCCACATTTGAAAAACAAGGATGAACCAAAGTTTATCGATATTGACATATTTACCATTTTCAAATTCACCCATCTCTCTTGCAACTTCTTTATAATTAAAAAAACCTTGTGCTTCAATGCTCTTTTTATTTAAATGTTTTTCTAGCAGTACTTTTAAATCTTCACTAAACCACTCAAACATCGGTATTCCAAAGCCCATCTTTGGACGATCTATCAACTCTCGTGGGACATAACGATAGAGCACTTGTTTGAGAAGATATTTACTCGTACCATCTTTATACTTGAGAGAAAAAGGCACTTGCGCCATAAATTCAGCGATACGATGATCCAGTAGTGGTTCACGCCCCTCAATAGAATTGTACATCGTAGCACGATCGACTTTGACCAATACATCATCAACCATATAGCGCTGATAATCCCAGTTCATCATCCCTTGCATTGGATGTTCTCTCTCACCTTGGGCAAAACTATCTTCCTTGATCTGTACAGGTTCGCCCATCAGTGCACGAATCTCATAATCTTTGCTACTTTTTATCATCTGTTCGTAAAAAGTTTTCCAATCTTTGCAAGCAAGTAAGGTACTTAATTGGTGAAATTTTCGTTCAAAATCTTTAGATTTTGCAAACTTAGCAAAGAAGTTCACCCCTACCGTTTCCATCATACTCACTGTTATTTTTCGTAAAGCATAAGGAATTTTAAAAATCTTTTGCCCTTTCTCATAATCATACCAGTATCGCTCATATCCACAAAATACCTCATCTCCACCATCGGCTGAAAGGACGACTTTGATATCGTGTTCTTTTGCCATCTTACAGACTAAAGTGGTCGGGATTCCACTACTGTCACCAAAGGGTTCATCATAGATTTCCACAAACTCTTTGAGAATCTCTCCCGCATCTTGAGCAGATAAAAACTCTTCGGTATGTACCGTGCCTAAGTGATTTGCCAAATCTTTTGCAAAAGTTGCTTCATTGTACTTCGCTTCTTTAAAACCAATCGTGAAAGTATGGATATTGCCATAATGCTTTTGCAATATAGCCGCGACCACACTACTATCAATCCCACCACTCAAAAAGACACCAACTGGCACATCTGAAACCATACGATACTTAAAACTATCTATCAAAAGTGCTTCTAGTTCATCCACCAACTCTTTTTCACTCTTTTGAAATTTTGGTTTTTCAAAAAAAGGTAAGATAGACCAATATTCCTCTATCTTTATCTCTTTTGTCTCAATACTGTAAGTAAGATAATGCCCAGGTGCCAAACGGTAACAATCTTCATAAATGCTTAATCCTGAAGAGATATATTGAAACTGCATATATTCATTGAGCGCTTCTTTATTGACTCTAAGGTCTTCTTTATAGGTTTTGATAGCACGAATCTCACTTGCAAAGATAAAGGTATCCTTATCATGATAGTAATAGAGTGGCTTTACTCCCACTCTATCTCTAAATATATACATCTCTTTTGCCTGCTTATCATAAATAGCAAAAGCAAACATCCCAATAAATCTATCAACAGCACTTTTGCCCCATTTGTGAAATGACTTTAAAACCACTTCACTATCTGAATCTGAAACAAAACTATATCCATCTGCCTCAAGCTCTAGACGAATCTCTTGAAAATTATAAACTTCTCCATTAAAAACCATCTCTAAATGTTCATAAGACATCGGCTGATGCCCATGTGCACTCAAATCCAAGATAGACAGTCTCGCATGCCCTAAAGAGATATGCGCATCTTCAAAGGTACCGCTATCATCTGGACCACGATGGTGAATACTTTTAAGCATCGCATCCAAAACTTCTGTTTTTTTACTATTAAAGCCTACGATTCCACACATGCTGCTAACTCTCTCTCACTATTTTTTATCATACTCATAGTAGAAAAATTCTCTACTATCCTTGCTCTTGCCTCTTTGCCCTTGGCTTTATAATCACTTTCAATCATCTGCTTCAAACCAAGATACAAGGCATCCACATTCTCTTTTTCGACCATCATCCCAGTCTCTCCCACCACGATATGTGAATCCCCTACCTTTGTCGCCACTACTGGCACTTCACAGCACATCGCCTCTGCCACTGAGTTGGAAAAACCTTCGCCAAAGACAGACGAGGAGGTATAGATATCCAATCCATTGTAAAAATCCGATTCAACACTTTTTTGTTCACCAAACCATGTCACTCTTTTATTGTATTCACCAAGCAGTGCTTCACACTCTTTTTGGATGGCATCTTCACCTCCACCCACAGCAAAAAGTCTCACCTTGTCATTCTCTTGCATCAATTTCTTCATACTCTGCGCTAAGATAGGATAGCCCTTCATATAACTCACACGAGAGACAATACCTATCGCAATATCATCCTCCCCTAAACCATGCTCTTTTCTAAAAGCTTCTCTCTTAGCTTCATCGGGACGAAATCGCTCTACATTGATACCATTGTGTACGACTGTTGCTTTGGATACATCATATCCCATCTTTTTATGAAAACCTACCGATGCATGAGAGTTTGCGATGATTTTATCGACATGCGGTGAAGATTTTTTTTGTAGCCAAAAGAGAAGTTGTGGAAATTTTCCATATTTTTTCAAATTCATATCTGAAGCACGAAATCCCCAGACAACTTTGTGTTTGTTTTTGGTAAAGGCTCTAGCCCAGAGCGAAAAAAGATTCATCTCTTGTAGAAAAGAGTAAATCACATCAGGTTTTTGTGCATCTAGGGACTTGATGTAATTTTTCATAAAAGAGATATTGTCATAACGGTTTTTTTTACCAAGAGGGATATGCTCTACCCCCTCTAGTGCATTTGCGATATTGTCTTGAGGTCCTTTATACATCGTATAGATAACCACATCAAACTTGCTTTTATCTATATTTTTTGCCAATTCCAAAAACTGTCGTTCTGCTCCACCAATATTGAGTGAGCGTATAGCAAGCGCCAATTTAATTTTTTTCACGCATATTCTCCCTAGAATTTTACTCTATATCGACACTTTCTGAGGTTTTTGATGCTCTTTTTGTGATAAACTCACTATTGCATGCGATACTAAAGCCAGTGAGAACCAAAAATCTTTGTGATGCAGGGAAGGAATCGTTAATCCCATCAATACAGCTGACAAAGATGCCACATACAGCCAAAAATAATCTGAAGCATAGATTTCTCTTGCTTTGACTGTAAAAAGTGAGATGATGAACATCACAAATGCCAAGAAAGTAAAAACACCATTTTCTGCAAAAACTTTGATAAAATCATTATGTGAAGGTAGAGCCTCTGGTGGTAGATAATCTTTGATATAACCTCCTGAAACCTTAGGAAACTGTGCAAATCCAACACCCAAAAAGAAATTATCCCGTATCATCTCTGCCCCTGCATTCCAAATGATGAAACGCTGTTGCATGGTACCCGTTTTTTTAGAACGCTCTTGCAAACCTTTAATGGCGGTATCTTGTTGTAGATACACCCCTGCACTTGTCATAAGTAGCACGAAAACAACTAAAGAACTCAATCCTTTTCCCGTTGCTAAAAAACCAATAATCTCTTTAAATCGCATCACAAAGATAAAAAGTAACATCAAGGCTAAAATCAAGAACGAAGATTTAGAACCTGCATACACAAGCGTATATAAAAATACAAGGAGTGATGTCCCTAAAAATATCCAACTTTTATTTTTCTTAAACAGATAGACACTCAAAAACATCGTAGGTAACAGTTGTGCAGCAAAATCATTGGGATTTCCCGTACCACCAACGCGTCTAAAGGTGTACTGTTCATAAGGATCTGAGAAAAATGCAACCACTGACGAAAATATCATTGTTACCCAAATCATATAGAGTAGTTTTGTAAATTCTTTGGTATAAGTTACATACATAAAAATAACGACAAACGCAATAATACGCAGTACAGAGACTTGTAACATATCTGTAATATACATCAAATTGGATTTAAATATATAAGTAAGTACGGTCACGACTGAAATCACGACAATAAAAAACAAAAAGTTTTTCACCACAAGCGTTTTTGCTTTAAAAAACATCTCATAAAGATCTTTGGCATGGGTCAATACAAAAAGCCCAAAAGCACCTTTAATCACAAATCCTCCAGCATAGTCCTCTGCTAAAGTATCATTAAATGCCACAAATATAAAGAGAAATAAGGCAAAATTTTTGATATAAGTTAGTAACAAGTTTGGCTCCTTTTGTCTCTCATTTTCATGAGGATTCTATCATTTTATTTAATTCTTCTTTTGATAAACTTAGGTTATCGCGTTTTAAACCTTTTTGGGCTGCTTGATAAGCCAAAAGTATCACTTTCTTTGCATTGAACTCACCTATCTTCTTGGCAGGCACACCTGCGATAGAGATACCACTCTCGTCAAAAGAGCGCCCTACTGCAGCATTGGCAGCGATAATAGTATCATCGGCTAAAGCAATATCCCCATAAATCTTGGCACCTGGGCCTATATAACAATTATCACCTATCTCAGGCGCTTTATCTATACCAGCACTTGCTCCAATATTTGTACAAACATGCAGACGACAATTTGCCCCTATCTTTGCATTGTGATTGACGACGATAGTGCCATGATGGGGAATAGAAAGCCCAGGACCAAAGGTGTTTAATGGGATATCAAATCCCAATTTGACACTCAGCATATAGTAGCGCTTCATCGTATAAGCAAAGATGATTTTTGAGAGTAGTCCGCTTTTACAATTTTGATAATATTCTGCTTTTCGCAATGTTTTTTGAAAATTCCACACATAGTGGGGGAAAATAAGTCGCTTTAATTTCTGTTTCCAACCATCCGTATTGACACCCAAGGCATACTTATCTGCTTCTAAAAAAAGCAGATAATCTTCTCTATTTTTTATCTTTTGATATGCCATCTATACACTCCTTCTCTCTTCTACTTTCTCCAATACTATCTTTGCAAAATAGAGTTCCACCAAAACCATACTGAGATTGATAGCTGTAAATCCAGCGATAGGATATTTTAAAAGCAATAAATTTGTAAAAGCAAACACCAAGACAAATCGTATGATATTCAGTTTAAGTTCAAGATTATTAAAATTAAATGTTTTAGAGAGTAAAGAAAACATCCCTAAATAGGCAGATAAGAGATATGCTTCTACAAGCAAAAAGACAAATATCACAGCATCTTGACTTAGATATGTCGGCTTTATGAGATAGACTAACCAAGCCATCGCAGCTGATAACAGCAGTGAAGCTAGTATAAATTTATATTTAAACGAACTCATTTTATGAATATATCGTTTGATCTCATCAGGATTTGAGATATTAAATTTAGAGATAAAAAATGAACGCAAAGAAACTGAAAAAATCACAATCAAACCACCAAAACTTGTAGCATATCCTAAATCCGCGATGAGTTGCTTTGCATTCATCTTGGTAAGATAAAGAACTGCATATCGACTGGTATAAACAAAAATAAGCGAAATCAAATAGGTCGTAAAGGCAAAAATCACAATCTGCTTGGCGCGTTTATAAAAGATAGTGCGCTGTTTTGCATCTTTGATAAAAGGGAGTGAACGCTTCAACATTGAAAAATCATGTTTTAAATTAAAAAAGAGAATAAAAGAGAAAGGCAAAATAAAGAGATAGAGATAGATTTCATCTGTGGAAAAAGAGGCATCACTCCAGAGAATATACCCTAAAATACTAACCCGTAAAACCGTTAAGATAACAGCATTGATAAAAATCATCATAATATTTTGATTGGCTAAGAATATATTTTTAAAAAAAACCCATGACAAAACAGCAAAAACAGCTAGATAGAGATAATTTTTATCTAACTCAACATGATTCATACCAAAAAACTGATCGAGTATATCCCCTAAATAACTTTGTGAAATGATAAAAATAAAGATAAATATCGCAAGTTGCATATAGGCATTGATATAGCGTGTAGGTGCATAGAGTTGGTGATACCTTAGATAGCTTGTCACCACACCAAATTCAAAAACAAATGAGAGCATCATGATGATATTGAGTGCTGCTGAAAAATCCGCCATTAAAGTCACATTCAACTTATAGGGAATGAGTAAAACAACAATGTAGGTAGAAAAGCTATAAATCAAACTCGAAAGTAGATACAAAGTTGCATTATTTGAAAGTTTTGCTTTTATTTTTGAAAACATTTAATTCCCTGAGATATAATAATTCTTGTAATTTAACACAAAAGTCTTTAAGTAAATCGGTATATTGGGAAGAATGTTTAATGAAAGAGGACTTCCTACTTATAAAACAAGTAGGAAGTTTAAAAATTAGGCTTTTATAGCACTCACTTTGACTCGTGTATATTCTCTTCTAAAACCTTTTTTGAGTTTAGAATCTTTTCTTCGTCTCTTTTTCCAGATAATCACTTTCTTATCTTTACCGTGTGTGACGACTTCGAGTTCAACTTTTGCACCTTTTACATAGGGTGTACCAATGCTAAGTTCTCCATTGTTAACTGCGAGAACTTCTTCGACAACGATTTTGTCTTTCGGGGAAGCGTCAAGTTTGTCGAGATTTAAGTAATCTCCCTCTTGAACTTTATATTGCTTTCCACCGTTCTTTATGATAGCGTACATGCTGTATGTCCTTAATTTATTATTTGAGTCGGGATGATACCTCTTTTATGTTTAAGACTTTATTAAAAAAATAAAGAAATTTAAAATGAGTAGTTATTATCTACCACTGCAATGGCATCAATCTCTACATCTACATTTTTAGGTAATGTTTTAACCGCCACTGTCGTACGCGCTGGATACGCACCTGAGAAGTACTCTCCATAGATAGTATTGACCGCTATAAAGTCATCCATGTCTGTCAAATAGATAGTCGTTTTGACAATCTGCTCCAAACTACTTCCTGCCGCTTCTAAAACCTTTTGTAGGTTGTTTAAAATCTGTCTTACTTGTTCATGAATGTCTCCCGTCACCAACTCTCCATCTGGAGTCATAGGAATTTGTCCTGATGTATAGACGATGTTACCTACCTTTACAGCTTGTGAATAAGGTCCTATTGCCGCAGGCGCTTTATCAGTTTGTACTCTTTGCATTTTTGCTTCCTTTAAATTAATAGTCCGAAATTATACCAAAAAAATTTGAATTAAAAGTTATCTTAAAGTTTTTATTATATAATTGTCTTTAGAATTTAGGAGTTTATGAATGAAAAAATTATTAATGACATCTTTATTGGCAGCATCATTATCAACTGCTTCTTACGCAGATAGTTTTCTTGACTATTTAGGATTTGGTCTTGCTTTACAAGATGTAAGCAGTCCCAATTTTGACAATGGTACAGCGCTCGTTGTCAATGGTGGTAAATCACTCTATCAAGGTATCGGTCTAGAGTTTGAGGGAACAGCAAGTGTCCAAAAAATGAAAGGCTCATTTAATGGCATCACGGATGATGTAGATTTTTGGTCACTTGGTATGTATAGTACCTATATTTGGAAACTTGGAAATCTAAGTATTAAACCTAGATTAGGTTTAGTCTATGACAGTATCAAGTCAGATGTCGGTATCAATTCTCCCAAAATAGCCGTACCTGGGACAACTTATGAAGGTACAGATAAGAGTGGACTTGGCTTGAGTGCTGGTATCGGTCTAGCCTATCAGTTAGGTGAGAGTTATAATGTTTACACCAATTATACAAGAATGGAAGATGAGATAGACCATTTGACATTTGGTGCTGAATTTAAGTTTTAATAGTACCTACACGAAAAAAGCCCTAGCACCTTAAAAGATGCTAGGGCTTTTTTTATATAGAAAAGAGAAGCGTTCTACTTCCCGTCTCCCTCTAACTTGTGTAAATGATTTGTCGCTTCAACATACCCTTCAACAGAACCACAATCAAAACGCGTTCCTTCAAATTTATAAGCTAAAACCATCCCTTTTTCTGCGAGATGCAACAAGGCATCAGTGATTTGGATCTCTCCATTTTTACCTGGTTTGGTCTGTTTAATCGCTTCAAAGATATCTGGAGTCAAGATATAACGCCCGATGATAGCTAGATTTGTAGGTGCTTCATCTGGCTCTGGCTTCTCTACCATTCCCGTGACACGATAGACACCATCTTCCATCTCTTTACCCTCAATCACACCATATTTATAAACTTGATCTTCAGGCACTTCCATGATAGCTACTACTGAACAGCGATATTTCTCATTGAGCGCTATCATCTGCTTTAATACACCATCGCCATCAGGATTGATACATAAATCATCTGCCAATACCACACCAAAAGGCTCCCGTCCGATAAGCGCTTGCCCCTTTAAGATAGCATCACCAAGCCCTTTCATCTCTACTTGTCTGGTGTAAGTAAAAGTACATTGCGTAATCAAAGTTCTAATTTCTGCTAAAAGGTGTTCTTTAGAAGTTCCTTTGATTTGATTTTCAAGTTCATAAGAGATATCAAAGTGATCTTCGATAGCACGCTTACCACGACCAGTGATAATCGCCATCGTACTCATCCCAGCTTCAACAGCCTCTTCTACACCATACTGAATCAATGGCTTTGTCAAAATCGGTAACATCTCTTTAGGCATCGCCTTTGTCACTGGCAAAAATCTTGTTCCATAACCTGCTGCTGGAAATAAACACTTTGTTATTTTCATCTAATTTTCCTTTTTAAATCTTATCCACATAGTTTGATATGCTTCAATTTTTATGTCATTACTTAATATAATTTCTTTTTTTAATAATTCTATCGCATCTTCTCTGATAAAAGAAGGCAACTGAAAGCATATCGGCTTATCTGTAAAATTATTTATAGAAAGTAT
>CAZCUH010000003.1:0-30965 GCA_964501795.1 uncultured Sulfurospirillum sp. | reverse complement strand
TTTTCCTATATCGACTAATTTCAAATAAAATAAAATGCCAAGAGAAGTTTTTGTACCATACTATCATGATAGGGGTATATTATGAGCAAAACTAACTTTACACACCTGCATCTACATACGGAATATTCCCTGCTAGATGGGGCAAATAAGATAAAAGCATTGGCAAAAAAAGTCAAAAAACTAGGTATGAATTCTGTAGCGATGACAGATCATGGCAACATGTTTGGGGCGATTGATTTTTATGTGACGATGAAAAAAGAGGGTATTAAACCCATTATTGGTATGGAAGCCTATGTGCATAACCAAGATGAATTAGGCGATAAGAGTACAAAACAGCGCTTTCATCTCTGCTTGTATGCAAAAAATGAGATAGGGTATAAAAACTTGATGTATCTTAGTTCTCAGAGTTATATCAATGGATTTTATTATTATCCTCGTATCAATAAAAAGCTTTTGCGCGCACATTCACAAGGACTTATCTGTTCTTCTGCTTGTCTGCAAGGTGAAGTTAATTGGCATCTAAATTTGAGTGAGAGAAATGTTAAAAATGGTGCCAAAGGGTATGAACGCGCTGTTGAAGTGGCTTTAGAGTACAAGGATATATTTGGCGATGATTTTTATCTTGAAATTATGCGACATGGTATTGGCGATCAACTCTCAATCGATGAGCAGATTATCCAAGTCTCACAAGAGACGGGGATTAAAATCATTGCCACCAATGATACGCACTATCTTGAACAGCGCTATGCAGATTCTCATGAAGCCTTTATGTGTATTGCGATGAATAAAGAGTTTGATGATCCAAACCGTTTGCGTCACTCTGTGCATGAATTTTTTGTCAAATCTCCAGAGCAGATGGAAGTGCTGTTTGCAGATATACCTGAAGCGATTACCAATACCCAAGAGATAGTAGATAAGTGTAATTTAGAGATAAAATTGGGAGATCCAACCCCACCTAATTTTAAATTTGTCAAAGAGTATGCGATTGCTGATGGGGTACCTGAGTATGACAATGATGCAGATTATTTTGTATTTAAGTGTAAACAAGGGCTTGAAAAGCGTTTGCAGTTTGTACCCAAAGAGCGCCATCAAGAGTATAAAGATCGTTTAGATTTTGAGATGGATATTATCAATTCGATGCATTTTCCAGGCTATATGCTTATCGTTTGGGAGTTTATCGCAGAATCCAAAAAAAGAGGGGTACCTGTAGGTCCTGGACGGGGTTCTGCAGCTGGATCATTAGTGGCCTATTCCTTGGAAATCACCGATATTGACCCCATGAAATATGATTTGCTTTTTGAGCGATTTCTTAATCCTGAACGGGTTAGTATGCCAGATATCGATGTGGATTTCTGTCAGAAACGCCGTGGTGAAATCATCGACTATGTCGTTGATAAATATGGTCGAAACAATGTCGCACAAGTGATTACCTTTGGTAAGCTTCTAGCAAAAGGGGTGATTCGTGATGTGGCGCGTGTGATGGCGATGCCGTATGCCCAAGCTGATGCAATGGCAAAACTTATTCCTGATGAATTAGGTATCACGCTTGAAGAGGCATACAAGAAAGAGCCAAAGATTAAGGAGCTTATTGGCTCTGATGCACAAGCAAAACGGGTGTGGGAATTTGCGTTAGCACTTGAAGGACTCAATAGAAACTCTGGTACGCATGCAGCTGGTGTCGTGATGAGCAATGAAGAGTTATGGCATAAAGCGCCTTTATATAAATCTACCAAGGATGACTCTTTGGTAACACAATATTCATTGAAATATCTTGAAGATGTAGATTTGATTAAATTTGACTTTTTGGGTTTAAAAACTTTAACGGTTTTAGATGATGCATTTAAACTGATAAAAGCAAGATACAATAAAGATATCAATTTTAATGAAATCGATTTTGATGACCCAGAAGTCTATAAGCTGATTCAATCAGGTGCTACGGTGGGATTGTTTCAGATAGAATCTAGTGGTATGCAGAGTCTAAACGAACGCTTAGCACCGACAAATTTTGAGGATTTGATTGCGGTATTGGCACTTTATCGACCAGGACCTATGGAGTCGGGGATGCTTGATGACTTTATCGAGCGAAAACATGGTAGAGAACAAATAGTCTATGATTTTCCTGAACTTGAACCTATTCTCAAACCAACCTATGGCGTAATCGTTTATCAAGAACAAGTCATGCAAATTGTACAAACTATTGGTGGATTTAGCCTTGGTGGGGCAGATGTGGTGCGTCGTGCGATGGGTAAAAAGATCAAAGAGGAGATGGATAGACTCAAAGGAGAGTTTGCTGATGGTGCGGTCAAAAAAGGTTTTGATAGGAAAAAATCAGAAGATCTCTTCGATTTGATTGTAAAGTTTGCAGGTTATGGATTTAATAAGTCTCACTCAGCTGGGTATGCGATGATTACCTTTGAGACCTCCTATCTGAAGACTTATTATCCGCAAGAGTTTATGGCTGCCTTATTGACTTCAGAAGCGGACAATACCGATAAAGTAGTCAAATATGTTGATGAGGTGAAACGCCTAGGCATCAAGCTCCTACCGCCTTCTGTTGCGGAGAGTTTGATCTCTTTTGCACCTAAAGAGTCAGATGAAGAACACGCGATACTTTTTGGTTTGGGTGCGATCAAAGGGGTAGGTTCCAAGGCGATAGAGAGTGTGATAGAAGCGCGAGATGAGAAACCTTTTAAAGATTTAAATGATTTTATTGCGCGTATTGATACAGGAAAGGTCAATAAGCGTGTTTTAGAAGCATTGATCAAGTCTGGAGGTATGGATTGTTTTGGATATTCGCGTCGTACACTTTTAGATAACATAGAGAAAATCGTCGCGGCAGGTGCAGATGCAGCAAGAGCGCAAAAGATGGCAGAAAATTCTCTTTTTGGTGATAGTGAAGAGATGATGTCTGTGAATATTGAGCTAGAAAATGGGGAAGAGTATGATGCAAAAACCATTTTACAACTTGAAAAAGAGACGCTAGGATTTTATGTTTCAGGGCATCCACTAGATGAGTTTCGAGAACAAATCACTGCTACGCCACATACCCTCTCAAGTGAGATAGATACACTCGCAGATGGAAGTAAAACACTCTTTATTGGTAGAGTCGAGGAGGTGGTGCAAAAGATTTCCAAAAAAGGAAATAAATTTGGTATCGTCAATCTCATGGATTTACATGGAAATATCGAGATGATGGTATTTGAAAAGATGATGATTCAACTGCAGATGATGGATTTGAATCGGCCTGTAGCATTTAAAGTAACCGTGAGCAAAGATGATAGAGGAACAAATATACGGGTCAATAAAATTGTAGAGCTAGATGATGCAAAAAAAGAGAAAGTGGAGATTAAAAAAGAGATTATTCCACAAAAACCATTAACGCCTGTATTTGTCAAAATAGAGCTCAAAGATGAGATGACTACACTAGAGCAGTTGCATCAACTCGTACAAAAATATCCTGGTAGAAGACCTCTAAAACTCATCATCTCATCAAAGCTTCAAGATGTGGTCATAGAGTCCAATATACAAGTCAGTGATGCGATAGTAGAAGAGCTAGAGAAAGTGACAAGCTTGAAGGTAGCCGTTTAAAAGCCTTCTAGGAGCAGTTGCCATAGATGTTCAACCTCAGCATCTTCAAGATAGAGGGTAGATTTACTAGAAAAGAGCTGTGTAATCTTTTGCTTCTCAAGCACACTTCCATAGACACAAGCTTGATGTGCGGGCAGAAAACTTCTAGCTAGCACGAGGTGAGACTCTATCATCTCATCACAGATAAAACATTGAAAATCGTCATGAAGTCGTCCTTCATACTCTAAAAGTTGTAGATAAGACTCTATCATGACACGCTTGGGGTTTTGTTTGGCTATCATGATAGCACTCTCTTCGAGGAGCGTAAAATAGAAGGGGTCTAAGTCAGTGACATCTTTAAGATGTTTAAACATCAGTTTGATGAATTGTTGCCAGATAAAAAATCGATTGCTTTGAAGCATCCATTTTGCAGAAAGTGGTAGGACTTCACGCAGCATTGAAATGGTAGATTTTGCGGAAGATACAGCTTCAAAATCTATCTTGTAGCCTAGATTGATATTGGCATGGCGAGCTCCATAAAAACGGTAGAGGGTCTTGAGTCTATTCTCCGTTAGGATAGTGACGATGAGGTCTTCGTCTTTGACTTTATTGATATTGAGGATATAACCTTGCATATTTTATTTTAGCTAAAAGATACTTTAAGTTTTGTTATTGTAAGAGCCTTTATCATGATAGCTATCATGATAGGGTTTAATCTCCTAAAAATAGGGAGTTTTTGCTCTAGTTTTCACATTTTATTCCTTTCTAACCTTACTTTAAGTATAATCTCAAACTTTCTTTACAAAGGTACAAGAGCATGAGTAACAATAATCTAGATATATTAACAAGTTTCAAAGACAACTGTGGATTTGGACTTCTTGCAAGTATCAATAACAATCCAACACATGAAAATGTTGAAGATGCTATTATCTCACTAGAGAGGATGATGCATAGAGGTGCTATCGCAGCGGATGGTAAGAGTGGGGATGGTTCAGGTCTTCTGTTCTCTATGCCTGTGGAGTTTATGAAAAAAGAGGCAAAGGCAAAAGGAGTGGATTTACCACATCAATTTGCAGTAGGGATGCTTTTTTTAGAAGAAGAGAGCCAAAAAGATAAAATCACAGAAATTTGTGAACAAAATGACTTGAAAGTGCTTCTATTCAGGGATGTGCCAGTAGATACAGATGCACTTGGTGAACAAGCGCTTGAGAGTTTGCCAATGATTTGCCAAGTTTTTGTGAGTCCAAATTCTCTTATTGCTACCAAACGCTTTGAAGCACAACTCTATATGACAAGACGCGAAATTGAGAGCGCATTTAGAGAAAATAAGCGCTTTTATATCCCCTCTTTCTCCAACTCAGTGATCTCTTATAAAGGCTTGATTATGCCTACACATATCAAGCAATTTTATAAAGATCTTTCCAATCGGGATTTTAAAGTTGTCTTTGCTCTTTTTCACCAAAGATTTTCTACCAATACACTACCAGAGTGGCGATTAGCACAGCCTTTTAGAACTATCGCACATAATGGAGAAATTAACTCTGTTGAGGCAAACCGCTATAATGTACAAGCCAAAAGTGAATGGATAGATAGTAAAGTATTTTCAAAAAAAGAGATGAAAAAATTATTGCCTATTACGAGACATGACTTGAGTGATAGTGGATCTCTAGATAATATGTTTGAATTTTTGATGATAAATGGTGTAGATTTTTTCAAAGCAGCACGCGCATTGATTCCTGCACCTTGGCAAAATGCGCCACATATGGATTCTAACTTAAGAGCCTTTTATGAGTATATGAGTACTTGCTTTGAAGCATGGGATGGACCTGCTGCGGTGAGTCTGACTGATGGGCGTTATATCGGATGTGTCTTAGATAGAAATGGTCTTCGTCCTGCAAAATATATCATTACAAAAGATGAGAGAATTATCATATCAAGTGAGTATGGTGTCCTTAAAATTGATGAAGAGAATATCGTAGAGAGAGGGAGACTGCAAAGTGGTGAGATGATGGGTATTGATCTGAAGTTTGGAAAAATACTTACAAGTGATGAGATAGACAATTATCTCAAATCCTCCAACAACTATGCAGATTGGCTCAATGACAATATGACTTATTTGCAAGAGTATGTTGAGTTGCCTTTTGGAGATACGAGAAAGTATGAGATAAGTAATCTTGTTAAAAAACAGCGATTTTTCAATGTAACCCATGAAATCATCGATATGGTGATTACGCCGATGATGAATGAAGGCAAAGAAAATACGGGTTCAATGGGTGATGATACGCCATTGGCAGCATTTTCACAAAAACAACGAAATTTCACAGACTTTTTTAAACAAAAGTTTGCACAAGTCACCAATCCTCCTATTGATCCTATTCGTGAAAGAGTGGTCATGAGTCTCAATACTGGTTTTGGAGAAGTGAGAAATATCCTGGCAGAAGATCCAGAACATGCGATTCGTCTCAAAGCGATTAGTCCTATCTTGATGGAAGAGAAGTTACAAGTATTGCGGGCTTTTGGTGACCCTGAAAATCCAAGATATAATGCACACTACAAGAGTGAATTTTTCTCTACTTTGTTTGAAAAAGATTTGAAAAAATCTTTGGATGCACTCAGCGATAGAGTGATTAAAGCAGTCAGAGATGATGGTGTGAGAATTATAATCTTGGATGATAGATGTAATCAAGAAAATATGAAAAGTATTCCTATGACAATGGCGGTTGGTCGTCTTAATCAAACTTTGCTAGATGCAGGATTGAGACACTTAACCTCTACGATTGCGATGACAGCAGAGGCGATAGATTCACACTCTTGTGCAACGATGATTGCTTATGGTGCCAATGCTATTTACCCTTATCTTCTCTATGCTACAGTATTAGAAGTGAGCAAGAAAAATAATCTCTCAGGCTATGAGCAAAAACAGAAGTTTAAAAATGTGCATGCTTCACTCAATGGCGGGCTTTTAAAAATCATGTCCAAGATGGGTATCGCTACGATTGCTTCTTATAGAAATTCATCACTTTTTGATGTGATTGGGCTCTCTCAAGAGATTATGGATGACTGTTTTAGAGATTCTCATGTCTATATTTCGGGATTGGGTTATGAAGATATTGAAGCGCGACTGAATCGTGACTATGCCAATGCACTAGAGGTAGATAGAACCAAAAAACTCTTCCCTCTAGAATTGGGTGGTTTTCACAAGCATCTTGAAGGATTTGAGTATCATGATTATTCACCAAAGGTAATCAATGCTATTCATGATGCAGCAATTTCTAATGATAAAGCAGATTATAATACCTTTAAAGATTTGGTCAATAATCGTGATAAAAAGATGATTCGGGATTTCTTTGAGTTTGCCTCTGATAGAAAACCTATCTCTATCGATAAAGTAGAGCCTATTGAGAAGATTTTTAAGCGTTTTGCAACTGCTGCAATGAGTCTTGGATCTATCTCTCCTGAAGCACATGAAGCTTTGGGTGAAGCGATGAATCGTATTGGTGGACAGTCAAACTGTGGTGAGGGTGGAGAAGCGCCTTCTCGCTTAAAGAGTTCTTATCGATCAAAAATCAAGCAGATTGCCTCTGGACGATTTGGTGTGACCCCTGAGTATCTGCGTTCTGCTGAAGAGATACAGATTAAGGTGGCACAAGGGGCAAAACCAGGTGAGGGTGGACAGCTACCAGGTCATAAAGTGACACCGTTGATAGCATCCCTTCGCTATACCACGCCGGGTGTGACATTGATCTCTCCACCGCCTCATCATGATATCTATTCGATTGAAGATTTGGCACAACTTATTTTTGATATGAAGCAGATCAATCCTGATGCAACAGTAACAGTGAAGCTGGTATCAACTGCAGGTGTAGGGACAATTGCCGCAGGTGTTGCAAAATCCTATGCAGATAAAATCATTATCTCTGGTGGTGATGGTGGTACAGGTGCTGCACCACTAACTTCTATCAAATATGCGGGTAATCCTTGGGAGTTAGGACTCACTGAAGCGCACAATGCTTTAAAGGTCAATGGACTTCGAGAGATGGTACATTTACAAACTGATGGTGGTCTCAAGACGGGACTAGATGTCATCAAAGCAGCGATGTTGGGTGCGGAGAGTTACGCTTTTGGTACGGGGGCATTGACACTAGTAGGATGCAGAATGCTGCGAATCTGTCATCTCAACAAATGTACAGTCGGTGTTGCGACACAAGATGAAGTGCTTAGAGAACATTTTGTAGGAACTGTAGATAGAGTAGTCAATTACTTTACCTTGCTTGCTGAAGATGTGCGTGAGATGTTAGCAAACTTGGGGTATGAGAGTATGGAAGAGATCATAGGAAGAAGTGATTTGCTCAAAGTGATTGATGATCCTATGGCGAAAAAGTTTGATTTCTCATCTGTTTTGATGCGACTAGATGGTGTGGATACTTGTCAAAGAACTTCTAATGAACCCTTTGATAAAAATGCCTTTGAGAAAGAGATTTTAAAAGAAGTCTATCCAGTCATCTCCAATCCAAATGAAAAAATGGTACTGAAAAAAGAGATAGAAAATATCAACAGAAGTTTTGGAACGCTAATCTCTGGTGAGATTGCAAAGTATTATGGCAATAAAGGTTTGGCTGATGATAGTATCACTTTTAAACTCCAAGGTGTCGCAGGACAGTCGCTAGGGGCATTTTTGAGTTCTGGTATCTCGATTTATCTTCATGGCGCTGGTAATGATTATATCGGTAAAGGTATGCATGGTGGTAAGATAGTCATCACGCCTAAAACACAGAGTGATAAATTTTCTTGTGGAGGAAATACCTGTCTTTATGGTGCGACAGGTGGAAAACTCTATATCGCTGGATCTGTTGGAGAGCGTTTCTGTGTAAGAAATTCTGGGGCTACGGCTATCGTTGAGGGAACAGGTGATCACCCTTGTGAATATATGACAGGTGGCGTAGTTGTGATATTGGGGCGTACTGGTGTGAATTTTGGTGCTGGTATGACCGGTGGTGTTGCATTTGTTTATGATGAAAATCATGACTTTATCGATAATTTAAATCAAGAGCTTGTTTCTGCTAAAAGAATTGATACAGATGAGAGTGATGAAGAGCGCCATTTCATCAAAAAATTACTCAAAAATTATGTCGATGAAACATCGAGTGAAAAAGCGCAATATATTTTGGATAACTTTAGACATACTTTGCGAGACTTTTGGATTATACGACCTAAAGACTTAGCCAATGCGCCGTTAAATCCTGAGGAGGGAGATTAAGATGCAAAATTTTATAAAAGTCGAGAGAATTGAGCCTGAAAAAAGAGGTTCAAACGAGAGAAAAAAAGATTTTAAAGAGATTTATAATGTGTTTAAGCCCGTAGAGGCTGAAATCCAAGCTGATCGCTGTGTACAGTGTGGTGATCCTGGTTGTCATGTAAAGTGTCCTTTGCATAACTATATTCCTCAATGGCTAAAAACAGTGGCAAATAAGGATTCGCATATGGCATTTAGACTCTCCAATGAGTCTAACCCTTTTCCTGAGATTACAGGAAGAATTTGTCCACAAGATAGACTTTGTGAGGGAGATTGTACGCTGCATCAAGATGGCTATGGTGCGATTACGATTGGTTCTGTAGAGACTTATATCTCTGAGAATGGATTTAAAAATGGATGGCGACCAGAATTTGCCGATGAAATGAGCAATAAAAAAGTGGCGATTGTGGGTTCTGGACCTGCGGGTTTTTCTGTCGCAACATATCTACTTCGCGCTGGTATTCAGGTTGAAATGTTTGAAAAAGCAAGTCGCCCTGGTGGCTTATTGACTTATGGGATTCCTAGTTTCAAGCTTGAAAAAGAGGTAGTATTTCGTCGTTTCAAATGGCTAGAAGAGGCGGGGATGAAACTCTTTTTAAATGTTGAAGTGGGAAAAGATATCGCTTTTAAAGAGTTAACTGAAAATTATGATGCCGTTTTTGTAGGTATCGGTGCTGAGGCATCCAAACGCGCAAATATCGCTGGAGAAAATGGTAAGGGTGTTTATATCGCGATTGATTTTTTAATCAATACCCAAAAGAAACATTTTGAAGAAGAGTATGATAATCGCTTTGGTGTAGAAAATAAAAATGTAGTGGTTATCGGTGGTGGTGATACGGCGATGGACTGTATCCGAACTTCATTGCGTGAAGGTGCTGCCTCCGTGAAGTGTCTCTATCGTCGAGATGGACATAATATGCCAGGATCTAGAAAAGAGTTTAAAAATGCAAAAGAAGAGGGGGCTGAATTTGTCTTTTATGCTTCTCCTAAAGAGGTGCTTCTCAATGATGAAGGTGAGGTTATCGGTATAGAGATGGAGAAAACGATGCTCACTCAAAAAGATGAATCAGGCAGACAACGCGTAGAAATCGTTGAAGATAGTAGCTTTAGAGTTGATGCTGATGTTGTGATCTTTGCACTGGGCTTTAACAATACTTCACCGAAATTTTTATCTGAAAATGGTGTTGAGATGGATAAGTGGGGTTGTATCGTAGCTGATGAAAATCAAGAAACTTCTAAACCCTATATCTATGCAGGAGGTGACTGTTTTAGAGGCAGTGATTTGGTCGTTACCGCAGCCCAAGATGGTAAGATAGCAGCAGAGGCTATTGCCAAAAAATTGTTTCATAAATAGGATTTTGTGATTATTGATATAAAAGCATTTATCAGCGCCGTTATTGAGGCGAATAGAGAGCTATATGCAAAGATAGAGCGTGGCTTTGATGTGGCGCTTTGTCAAAAATATGAGATTGGTGCAGGTGGTGATGTTAGCCGAGAGGTTGATATCATGGCTGAAAAGATATTTATCAAGCATCTAAGCTCTTTTGGTAAAATCTATTCTGAAGAGAGTGGTGAGATAGGTGAGGGTGCCTATCATATCATTTTAGATCCTATTGATGGAAGTGATAATTTTCTCTCACAGATTCCATACTTTGGTGCTTCTATTGCGCTTGAATTTGAAGAAGAAGTATTGGTGGGTATTATCTCTAATTTTGCAAATGGGGATATATTTGTCAAGACTAAAGAGCAGTTTCAAGTTGCAAAACTTGATAGCATCATATTTAAAGATGAAGTGATTAACCCTTGTTCTAGTGTAGGTATATTTGAGCGAGCATACCGTTCTCAAAATTATGCAAAAAAACTGTATGACGCGCAGATAAAATATAGAATCCCTGGGGCTTCTGCACTCTCCTTGGCATATGCCCATCGTGTAGATTTTGTTATCTTTGAAGGTCCAATGCGTGATTATGACTCTAAAGCAGGTCTTTTTATGTGTGAAAATTTATACAAATATGAATATAATGACCTTATACTAATCTGCAAAGATTTAAAACAATTTCAAGATTTAAAAAATATACTTTTAGGGGAGCGCTCATGAATTTTGGTGACATATTTAACACTTTTAGGAAACAACCAGAGCAACCAGAGGCACCAAGTCATTGGGTAAAGTGTAAAAACTGTAATGCTTTGATGTACTATAAAGAGGTAGAAAATCTTTTACAAGTCTGTCCTAAATGCAAGTATCATATGCGAATTTCTGCGAGTGAGAGAATTACATACTTGGTAGATGAAGGTAGTTTTGTAGAGATGGATGGGAATTTAGCGCCTATTGATCCTCTAAAATTTGTGGATAAAAAATCGTATAAAAAAAGAGTCGAAGAGAGTGAGAAAAAGACAGGTAAAAAATCTTCTGTCATTTCAGGAGAGTGCACTATCAATGGAGTACCTGTGCAATTAGTAGTCTTTGATTTCCAATTTATGGGAGGAAGTTTAGGCTCTGTTGAAGGTGAAAAGATTGTGCGAGCGGTGCATCGTGCTATTGAGAAGAGAGAAGGATTTATCATCGTCTCTGCGAGTGGTGGTGCAAGGATGCAAGAGAGTACTTTTTCACTTTTACAGATGTCAAAAACCTCTGCTGCATTAAAAAAACTTTCAGAAAATGGCTTACCATTTATATCCATTTTAACCGACCCTACCATGGGTGGTGTGAGTGCTTCCTTTGCGATGCTTGGAGATATTATCATCGCAGAGCCTGGTGCATTGATAGGATTTGCAGGACAAAGAGTGATTAAGCAGACTATTGGTGCAGATTTACCAAAAGGCTTTCAAACTGCTGAATTTTTACTTGAAAAAGGATTCGTGGATATGATAGTGAGACGAAGCCGTATGAAAAATACAGTAGGCGACCTCTTACATTTTCTAGATTATAGAATAGGTCATCATGATACGCGCAATGTGCGTAAAAGAGGAAGACGACTAGAAGATTATGTTGAAGATGATCTTTTATCGTAGCGTACTTGGCACGGGTCTCTTTTAAATGAGAATAAATGTCTATACGATTGAGAAAAAAAATGTAGATGAATTTTCTAAAATCATTCTCAATCAGAAAAAAATGATACAAAAATATGCACAAATTCATGAAATTGCATTATTTAATAAAAAAATCTCCTCAGCACAAAATCGAGATGCTATAATGGCTAAAGAGGCTTATAGCGAGGCATTTTCACCGTATATGAAAGGGGTCAATATCGCTTTGCATCCAGCAGGGAAAGAGGTAGATAGTTTTGAGTTTTCAGAAAATTTTGCTATAAATACATCTTTAAATTTCTTTATAGCTGGAGCATACGGCTTTGAAGAGGGCTTTTTAAAAAAAGCAGACAAGGTTATTAGTTTGAGTCAATTAACCTTTTCGCATAAGATTGCAAAAGTTATTTTATTTGAACAGATATATCGTGCGTTAACCATAATCCATAAGCATCCTTACCACAAGTAAGGCATAAAAGAGGGGGACAGTATGTCACAAGAAGAGTTTTCAGAGATTAAAGAGAAGTTGCTTGAGAGACAAAAGCAGATTTTGAAGAATATTAATGACAATAGTAAAGAGATCGATGGTCTCAAAGTTGCAGAGGCAAGTGATGAAGCAGATTATGCTACGATTTCAGCTGATACAGCGATAGAAGAGGCATTAAATATCAAACAGCAAAAAGAACTTAAAGAGATAGAGTACGCACTCTTTAAAATTTCAAATGGTACTTATGGCATTTGTGAAATGTGTGAGGAACCTATTGGTAAAGCAAGATTGGAAGTAAAACCTCAGGCGAGGTATTGTATAGTTTGTAGAGAAATTGTAGAAAAGAGGGCGTAAAATGGGATTAAAAAAGTATATTGGTTTTGGGCTATTTTTTATCATCCTTTTGGGTGTGTATGTTTATAGTTTTGAAGGTGGAAAATATACTTTAAATATCGTTGATGTACCTATTACACTACCTGTAGCTATATGGGTTATTTTACCAGTTATTTTACTTTTCTTAGCCACTATCGCGCACCTTATATTTTACGGCACTACCAATACGATACGATTTAGGCGTGTAAAAAAAGATGGAGAGAAATTTACACAAGCGGCGAAAGAAGCACTTTTGGGTAAAGAGATAAAAGCAGATTATAAAAGTGATTTTTTTAAGTTGCCTGGTGCGATTTTGCCTCTTTTAAATTCTGATCCCTATAAAGCAAAAAAATATCGTATCTACAATGACGATGTGCAAGATATCTTAGAGGCAAAAGAGCGTTTAGAAAATGGTGAAGTCGTGGACTTGACAAAGTATGACTTAAAGCCAAGTAACCCATATATGTTACAAAATGCTTTAAATCAAATGGCACAAGACAAGACTTATGCAAGCACTATTTTAAAAAGATGTGATGATAAAGCGACTTGTAAAAAAGCGTTTTTGACCTTTGCTACTTATGCACCGATGTCAGAACTTGTCAAGTATGAAGTCGAACCATCAAGAGAAGTTTTTGATATCATGATAAATCGCATGAATGCCAAAGAAGATGCTTTAGAATTGGGTGATGATGAAATCATCGCCTATATAAAGCATTTGGATTATACAAGTGAAGATTTTATTGCTCTTATGAAAAAATTAAGAGCAAAGCTTGTGCCTGATAGACTCTTGAACCTCGCAGGAAAGCTTGCGCATGAATTTCCAAATACCGCTGGAGAGGCATATCTTTATGTCTTATTTGAACTTCAGATGATAGATGATGCAAGAGAATTTTTGGCAAATGCCTCCGAAGATGAGTATCAAAAATTTAGATATATCCTCTTTTTGAAAGATCAAGGTCGTAACTTTGATACAGAGCTTTTTGTATAGGTCTCTGTGGCTACAATAGATTTTTCTAAAAAGGATATTGTGATGTTAGCCCCTTTGGCGGGCTATACAGATCTTCCTTTCCGCTCTGTTGCTAAAGAATTTGGTGCAGATGTCACGATATCTGAAATGATAAGTGCCAATGCACTAAAATACCACTCTTCACGAACATTTAAGATGGTTGAAAAGTCTCCAAGTGAGTCTCCCTATATCGTACAAATTGCAGGTAGTGATGTTGATGTCATTAAAGAGGCAGTGCTTATCTTAAATGATTTTGATGGGATTGATGGGATCGATCTAAACTGTGGATGTCCTGTTCCCAAAATCGTCTCTCAAAATTCTGGTTCATCTTTACTAACGGATTTACCACAAATGTCTCGTGTGATTGAAACCATTAAAAAATATTCCAATAAAGAGTACACCTCAGTAAAGTCTCGTTTGGGATTTAATGAAAAAATTGCAGCAGATATTGCAAAATCAGTTGAAAATGCAGGTGCTGATTTTATCACTTTTCATGGACGAACTAGAGCTGGTAAATATAAGGCTCCCATTGACTATACGCCTATCAAAGAGGCAAAAGAGGCAGTCAATATTCCTGTCATTGCCAATGGAGATATCACTTCCTTGGAGATAGCGCAGCATGTGAGAGAATATACCAATTGTGATGGTATCATGATAGGGCGTGGTGCAGTGGGCAATCCATGGATATTTTACCAATTAAAAAATAGTTTAAAAAGTGTAGAAAAAGAGAAGATCAAAGAGATTGTTTTACGACACTATGACTTGATGTATGAGTTTTATGGTGACAAGGGTGTTTCAATATTTAGAAAACATTTGCACACTTATTCAAAAGGTTTCCCTGCTGCTTCGGAGTTTCGCGATAAAATTAATAGAATAGATGATTATAACCATTTACGAGAGCTCATTAGCCATTTTTTCTCATAATATTATGCTATAATCTCTTTTGAAAATAAAATATAGGGGATAAAATGTTTGATTTTAATGAAGACGATGCACTGTTTGGGGGAACGGCAGAAAAAAAGTATTTTGATATTATTTTTAATGCAAATCGTTCCGTGGTGGAAAATGAATTGAGTAACAATTTAAGACGCATGAATGCACTAGAAAAATTACTCGAAGAGAGATTACAAGAGGGTGAAGATCTCGAAAAGCTTGTTGTATCATATATTGCAAGCAATATTGAGAGTGTTGAAGATGACTTGAAAAATGCCTATATCGCTGGTATGGGAGATATTTTAACACAAGCAGAATGAAAAAACTTTTTTTAACACTTTTTTTGCCACTCATCCTTGTCGCTTTTAAGTGGGATTTTTCACATAATTTTGTCTTGACAAAGGATGCAGTTGGAAAAATTGAGGTGAAAAAAAAGCAAGATGCTAGTGTGAGAGTTGTAACGCTTCGATGGACGCTTTATCAAAATGAGCGTCTCGTACTTCTCATAAAGTATGACGGATTTCCTACGCAGTACATCCTACAAAAAAAGTATAAGCGAGATAGTATTAAAATAGCACTTAGAGATGATTATCATGAGCGTAGTAAAAGATCTTATCTTATTCTCTCCTTTAAAGATTTTAATGCTAAAAATAGAAGTGCGCTACTCAAAGCATTTGTGACTGATCCACAAAAGAGCTTAGAGATAAAATTTACAGATCCCAAAACAAGAAAAGGTTGATATGCTAGAAGAAGTTGAAACACTGATGCATGAGAGCGTGGCAGGGTTAGATGCGCATGCACTTTCATTGTATGAAAAGCTTCCTTTTGGAAAGCGTTTAAGAGCAAAGCTTATCTTAAAGATAGCAGGTGAAAGCGAAGAGAGTGTTTCGTTGGCAGCTATTGTAGAGCTGATTCATGCTGCAAGTTTACTGCATGATGATGTGATCGATGATGCTGATACAAGACGGGGCATTGCTTCAATCAATGCCCAATTTGGTAATAAAACAGCTATCATGTTAGGGGATATTTTATATTCAGAGGGCTTTTCTCTTCTTACGGCTTTTTCACAAGAGATATCCAAGACAGTTGCAGATGCGGTAACGATGCTCTCTGTTGGGGAATTGATGGATGTTGAATTATCAAAATCACTCAATTTAGATGAAGCGCGCTATTTTGATATGATATATAAAAAAACGGCGGTATTGATAGAAGCTGCGGCAAAATCTGCTGCTTTATTGGCGCATAAGGATGCAGAAGCTTTTGGGCTTTATGGGAAAAATCTTGGACTTGCTTTTCAAATCATAGATGATGTCTTAGATATCACGATGGATGCTGATACCTTGGGCAAACCCGCTTTACATGACTATGAAGAGGGAAAAACGACCTTACCGTATATCTATCTCTTTGATCGTATAGATGAGGAGCAGAAAAAGAGGCTAGAAGGACTCTATAAAAAGCAATTAAGCAGTGAAGATGCAGCCTGGATAAAGTCTATCATGATAGAGAGTGGTGCTATAGAGAAGTCTATACAATTGGCACAAAAACTTGGGCTTGAAGCACTAGATGCGATAAAAGAAGAGAAAAATGAGGCTTTAGAGTCTGTGATAAAAAATATGATTGAAAGAGAATTTTAATGCACTATATAACACTATCCTTTACCCACAAAAATACAGAGATAGAAACACGCGAAAAACTTGCCTTTAATAGCGATGAAAAGTTGCTAGATTTTTACCACTATCTAGACACCTTAGCAAACATCAATGAAACGATACTTTTATCAACTTGTAACCGTGTGGAAATCATCTTAAGTGTCAATAGTGTGTTAGGTGTCAGTGAAAAAGTTTATGACTATTTGGCTGATTTTGCACAAGTTGATATCAATATGCTGCGTGATAATGGTGAGATGTATGAAGATGCTAAGGCAGTGCATCACCTCTTTTCTGTTGTCTCTTCACTAGATAGCTTGGTAGTGGGTGAGACACAAATCGTGGGACAGGTCAAAGAGGCATTTAAATTTTCTTATGACCATGGTTTTTCAGGGCAGAAAATGGCACGGGTGATGCATCACGCTTTTCGTTGTGCTGCGATGATACGCAATTCGACAGATATCTCTAAAAATCCTATCTCTGTTGCCTCTGTTGCAGTCAACAAAGCCAAAGAACTTTTTGGTGGTAACTTGGGAGGATATAGTGCTGTTATTGTAGGTGCTGGAGAGATGAGTACTTTGGCAGCAAAACATTTAGCCAATGCTGGTGCAAATCTCATCATCATCAATAGAAATATGGAAAATGCTTATAAATTGGCTGAACAGATAGAAGGTGTGAGTGTGATTGTAGAGCCTTTTTCTGAATTAGAACATTTGGTAAATCATTATCGATTGCTTTTCTCTGCAACGGCTGCAGCGGAGTGTATCATCACAGAAGATATAGTAAAAGAAGCCTCATTTAAGCGTCATTGGTTTGATTTGGCAGTACCTCGTGACATTAGTGAATCTCAGCAAGAAGATATTAGCGTTTATGCGGTAGATGATTTACAAGGAATTATGCAGCAAAATATGGCGCTTCGTGAGAAGAATGCGAAGCTTGCTTATCGTATCATCGAAGAGTTTACAGAAGAGTTTTTCAAATGGCTTCAAACCCTTTCTGTTGATCCACTCATCAAAGAGATTCGTGACATGGCGCAGGAGTGCAGTGAGAAAGAACTGGCAAAAGCTATCAAAAAAGGGTATATACCCAAAGAACATGAAGCATCGATGAAAAAAGTACTTCATGGAGCATTTAATCAGTTCTTGCATGAGCCTACAAAAAAATTAAAAAATGTATCAGAATTGCCTCAGTCTGATACGGTTGTACAGTCTATTCAACTTTTTTTCGGACTCAATGCACAGCAAAGAAAAGCATTGGATACTTATAAATGTGATTATCAAATCGAAAAAGATTTAAAACCAAAGGATAAAGCGTGAGATTTACAAACCTGTTTGCACCGACAACAAAAGATGCACCAAAAGATGCCATACTTCCTAGCCATATTTATCTCGTCAGAGGTGGCTTTGTATCACAGATAGGCGCAGGGATATATAACTTTTTACCACTAGGAAAAATTGTTTTAGATAAGATAAGAGCGATTGTCAAAGAGGAGTTAGAACATGCAGGGTGTCAAGAGGTACAATTAGGATTTGTGACTCCCTCGGAGCTTTGGAAAGAGAGCGGGCGATATGCAAAGTTTGGTAAAGAGTTATTGCGTTTTAAAGATAGAAAAAACAATGAATTTGTCTTAGGACCAACCCATGAAGAGGCGATGGTGGATTTGGTACGAAATCGTATCAAAAGCTATAAACAACTCCCCCTTAATCTCTATCAAATCAATACAAAATTTCGTGACGAAGCGAGACCACGATATGGACTACTTCGAGGGCGTGAATTTTTGATGAAAGATGGGTATAGTTTCCATGAAAATGTTGAAGATTTAAAACGAGAATATGCCTTGATGGAGCAGACTTATAGTCAAATATTACAGCGACTTGGACTTGATTTTCGTGTCGTAGAAGCTGATAGTGGTGCCATAGGTGGAAGCGGTTCGAGAGAATTGATGGTCTTGGCAGAAAATGGTGAAGATGACATCATCATCTGTTCACAGTGTGACTATGCTGCCAATATAGAAGCAGCAAAACGACAAGTACCAACGGCGCCAGAAGGTGAAGTAGAGATGCAAGGTGGTGCTTTTCATACACCAGATATTACGAGCATAGAAGCGTTGAGTGACTTTTTCAAAGTAGAACCATATTACTTTGTCAAAGCAGTTGCGAAAAAAGCAATCTATGAAGCATCTGAGAAAATTGTACTTTTCTTTTTGCGAGGTAGCGATGAACTCCAAGAAGTCAAGGCACAAAATGCCTGTGGAGCCTTAGAACTTGAAGATGTAAGTTGTGAGGAATTGGAAGCTGCAGGTATTGTGGTAGGTTTTATAGGACCTTTTGACCAAAGCGTGGATTGTTATGTTGATGAGAGCTTAAAAGATGCAAACTCACTGATTTGTGGTGCCAATAAAAAAGATTATCATGATATCGGTGTGAGCTTTGAGAATCAGCCGTTTTCCTATCATGATATAGCCGCTGTGCATGCTGGAGATGTTTGTGTTGCTTGTAGTAGCAAGCTTGAAATGACCAAGGGGATAGAAGTAGGGCATATATTTCAACTAGGAACAGGCTATTGTGAAGCATTGGGTGCAACATTTTTAGATCGAGATGGTAAAAGTAAACCATTTGTCATGGGTACTTATGGCATAGGAGTGAGTCGTTTGGTGGCTGTCATGATAGAGCAACACCATGATGAAAAAGGTTGTTTATGGACAGAGGCAACAGCTCCCTTTAAATTTGATATCGTGATTTCAAATATGAAAGATGAAGCACAACTTGCCTTTGCAACAGCACTTTATACGCAGATGAGAGATGCTGGGATTTCTGTTTTACTAGATGATCGTCATGAGCGTTTTGGCTTTAAAATGGGTGATTTTGAACTACTTGGATTTCCTTATGCTATCATCATAGGAAAAGGTCTTAAAGAGGGAGAAGTACAACTTGTAAATCGTGCTACTTTAGAGAAAGAGAGTATCTCCAAAGATGCAATATTTGAGAAAATTAAAGGACTCTAGTTGATATATTTTCTATTGTATCTCTTTATAGAAGTGATGGTTACCTCCAATATCTCAAGCGAGATTGGAGGATTGCTCACTTTTTTGGAGATCATTTTCTCTGCTGGAGTTGGTTTTTTTCTATTAATCAATTTTCGTTATACTGTTACACAAAGTATGGCGATGCTTATGAGTGGAGAGATGGGGATAGAAGAGTTTCAAAAACTCAGTCTCTTTACACTTATAGGTGCCATACTTTTGATAATTCCAGGTTTTTTTAGCGATATATTAGGCGCTGCGTTGCAATTTAGCTTCATTGGTACATTTATTGCTAAAAAAGTTTTGAAATTAAAATCTAAAAAGATGAAAAGAAAGGATGATGATGACGCGATTGATGTCGAAGTTATTGATATTGACACTATTAAGTAGTGCTGTTGTGAGTGCTAAAAGTACAGCAAATGAGAAAGTTGAGAAAGATATTATTGCTTATGTAAAAAAGGCGATTAATGTCAATAAAAACTTTAAACTCAAAGAGATAAGGGTCGGACAGTCTGCTACGGTGGATACACTGCCTAATTGGAAAGTCTATTTCCTCGATATTGACTTAGAGGTAGAGAAAAAGAAAAAAAAGAAAGATAGCATTATGACTGTGCATGATAAAATCTTCTCAAATGGTACCTATATCGTAAGAGATTTTATCAATATGAAGACAAAGAGTTCTCTCAAGGATCATATGGCACCTGATTTAGATGAAAAAGCATTTTATAAAGCAGATCACCTCCTCTATGGAAATGCTGATGCGAAGATGAAGATAGTGGCATTTTCTGATCCTATCTGTCCATTTTGTCAATCTTATATGCCAAAACTCTTAAAAGCGGCTAAAGAACATCCTGATAAAATAGCGCTCTATTATTATCATTTTCCTTTGACGATGTTACATAAGGAGGCGCCAACTGTGATAAAAGCGATTTTAGTCGCTGAGAAACAAGGTGTGAAAAATGTAGTTGAAAAAGTCTATGCGGCAAAATTTGAACTTAATACCGATGATGATAAAAAGATTTTGAAAGCTTTTAATAAAGCCATAGGTACACATATCACAGAAAAAGATATCAATGCACAAGATATATTGACACATTATAGTGAAGATATTGAAGCTGGTGGAAAGTTGATGATTAGTGGTACACCTACTATTTATGTAGATGGTAAAAAAGATTATTCAAGAAATAAATATAAAGAGATACTAAAATAGTGAAAAAACTTATCATAGCGACGAGAAAAAGTAAATTAGCCTTATGGCAATCTGAACACATCAAAGCCAAACTTGAGAAAGCCTTTCCTGATATGGAAGTTGTACTTAGTGAGATGTCAACAAAAGGGGATAAGATTTTGGATACTCCTTTGGCAAAGATTGGTGGTAAAGGGCTATTTACCAAAGAGCTTGAAGATGCGATGCTTGAGGGGCGTGCACATATCGCGGTGCATAGTCTTAAAGATGTACCGATGGAATTTCCTGAGGGGCTTGTGTTGGGTGCTATCACAGCACGAGAGGATGTGCGTGATTGTCTTTTGAGTGAAAAATATGAGAATATCGATGCACTGCCTCAGGGTGCTGTTGTTGGGACTACAAGTTTGAGAAGGCGTATGCAGATACTGGCATTGCGTCCTGATTTGAAGATTAAAAATCTTCGAGGTAATGTCAATACAAGAATCAGAAAACTTAAAGATGGTGAATATGATGCTATCATTTTGGCAACTGCTGGGTTGAATAGATTGGGATTGCAAGCTGAGGTGCGGTATGCCACTCCTATAGAAGTGCAAGAGATGATTCCTGCGATGGGACAGGCAGCTCTTGGTATTGAAGCGATTGATGATCCTAAAATTTTAGAGATTATTGCTGTACTCAATGATGAAAATGCCTTGATTGAGACTACCGTAGAGAGAGACTTTGTGACGGTCTTGCAAGGAGGCTGTCAAGTTCCTATAGGTGTCAATGCGAAGTATGATGGTGAGAGTATTGTTGCTCGATGCTGTGTGGGTTTACCTGATGGCAATGAAATCATCAAAGAGAAAAAATTCTGTGATAAGAGTGCCTACAAACAGATGGGCAAAGAACTTGCAGATATCATGATAGAAAATGGTGCTATCAAACTGCTCAAACGGGCAGAAGAAATAGCACTCAATGAGATATTTTAGAGCTTCTTGTATAATTCATAGGGTATTAATCAAGATTATAATACCCTTTTCCTAGAGAAATCTTTTTTAGGAAAAATGATGAAAAATGCCATAGCCCTACTCAAAGAACACAATCTTCTGCGAGAGATAGATGCAGAGGTGGATATAGATTTAGAAATTCCCCACATCGCTTATATTGAAGTCAAAAAACAAGATTCCAAAGCACTTTTATTTACACATCCTGTCTCGAAAAGATTGGGTAAAAAATTCACGACACCAGTCTTGATGAATGCTTTTGGCTCGCATAAGGCGACAGAGCTTTTTATTGGTAAAAAGGCCGATGATGTGGCGGATGAAATCGAAAAACTTTTACATCTCAAACCACCTAGCTCTTTGGGTGAAAAGTTTGGGATGCTCTCACAGCTTTTTTCACTTAAAAATGTCTTTCCAAAACGCTTAAAATCTAAAGGTGCCTGTCAGGAAGTGGTCTATCATGATGATAGGCTAAGTCTCTATGATATGCCTATACTAACGACTTGGAGTCAAGATGGTGGACCTTTTATCACGATGGGACAAGTCTATACAGAGTCTTTAGATGGAGAACGAAAAAATCTCGGAATGTATCGTCTGCAAGTGTATGGTGAGAAACGCTTAGGGATGCATTGGCAGATTCATAAAGACTCAGCCAATTTTTTTAATGAATATAAAAAAGCGGGTAAAAAGATGCCTGTCTCTATTGCCATTGGTGGAGATCCACTCTATACTTGGGCTGCTACTGCGCCTTTACCACATGGCGTTTTTGAATTACTGATGTATGGTTTTATCAAGGGTGAGAGTGCACGACTTGTAAAATCATTGACAAATGATTTGTTTATTCCTGAGGATGCTGATTTTGTGATCGAAGGTGTGGTAGATCCTTCTAAGATGGAGATTGAAGGGCCTTTTGGTGATCATACGGGGTACTATACACTTGAAGAAGAGTATCCTGTGATGGATGTTACTTGTATCAGTCATAAAAAGGATCCTGTCTATTTGGCGACTGTGGTTGGTAAGCCACCGTTGGAAGATAAGTATATGGGCTGGGCGACGGAGCGGATATTTTTGCCACTGCTTCGTACGACGGCACCTGACTTGATTGATTATGTGATGCCAGAAAATGGTGTCTTTCATAATCTTATCATTGCCAAGATGAAGACCCAATACCCTGGACATGCCAAACAATTTATGCATGTATTTTGGGGTGTTGGACAGATGAGTTTTGTCAAGCATGCGATATTTGTCAATGAAGATGCACCTTCTTTGGAAGATTATGATGCTTTGAGTGATTATATACTCGATCGTGTCAAGATAGAGAATATCATGATAAGCGAGGGGGTCTGCGATGCGCTAGATCACTCCTCTGATGATTTTGCATATGGTGGAAAATTGGGTATTGACTGTACGCGTGATAATGTCAACTTTCCAGCGAAAGAGATTGTGAGTGATGAAGCCTTGCTTGATATAGTACAGGCGTTGGAGCCTAATGTGCGTGAACTCAAACAGTATAAAACTTATACAAAAACACCTATTGTCATCCTCGCAATTGATAAAAAAGCGCCAGTAAAAGATAGTTTTGAAAAATTAAAGGCAATCAAGCCTCATACAAAGCTAGTAATCGTTGTAGATAGCCATAAAAATAGTTTGGACAATCCCTATATGTTGCTTTGGCGTATCGTCAATAACATAGATGCAACGCGTGATGTCGTGCTAGAAAAGGAATTTATCTGTATCGATGCAACGAATAAAGGGGAAATTGATGGCTTTTCTCGTAGATGGCCAGAGGATACAGACTGTGATCAAAATGTTCTCAAAAGCCTACAAGAGAGGGGTTTACTCGATGTTGATGAGAACTTTATGAAAAAGTTTTATATCTATTAAAGTTAGATTAAGGGAAAAAACAATAAAATATTTCAATTTTGAATAAATATATTTGATATATTTGTGCAATATAAAATCCTAGGAGTTTTAAATGAAAAGATTTTTGTTTACTTGTTCTACTGTGGCTGTACTTAGCTCTTCCCTTGTAGCTGGTAATTATACATCAGATGTGAATGTTTATGGCGGGTATAACTTTGCCGATAGTGATTGTGTTGTTGATGATGCACCGGTATTTGGTGCGAATCTGAATACATACTTTACTGATAATGTAGGTGCAAGAGTGAGTTACGAGAGAGTCAATGATGCCGATTTTAATCGTGCGAATGCAACTACACTCAATGGTAATAGTTCCACTTCTGTGAATAGATTTGCAGTCAATGGTCTTCTTAAAAAAGCAACACCATGGCATAAAATCAGTCCTTATATCTTAGCAGGTGGTGGATATGAAAATTATGAAAATGGTGTAAAAACACGAAATGGTTCTTGCTCTGGTCAATGGTTTCTTGATGCAGGTATAGGTGCAAATGTTGCATTGACGGATAGATTAAGCCTTACTCCCGAAGTACGCGCTTTGAGAAAAGATAAGTGTCATACTATTGATGTAGTGCCTACGCTTGGCTTGGCCTATGCCTTTGGTGGTGGTACTAGAGTGATTGAAAAAATAGTAACAAAAGAGGTACCAGTTGAAAAGGTAGTTACAATCGCAGCACCAGTAAAAACAGTTGAAGTGTGTGCTACGCCAACAAACTATACGGATAGATGTGACAATACCTATTATGTACAAGTTGCTTCTGAGCTTAAGTGTGCTGATTGTGATCAAAGCATCAGAAATATCTCTCTTCTTAATAAGTTAGATGAAAATGGATATAAACATAGAAACTTTGTCTCTACTAATCCAAGTGGCACAGAAGTCAATAGACTTTTAGTAGGACCATATAGATGTAAAAAAGATGCATTTGAAGCCTTGTGTGAAATCAAGAAAACTATCAAATGTGATGCATTTGTCTATAGTACTAAAAAATAATCTTATATCTCAAAGGGCATCCTATTGAGGGTGCCCTTTCTCTCTTTCTTTAATTATCCATCGTCTCAATAAAATCTTTATATATCTTCTCTAATTCATGATCTTTTTCAATCAAGACTTCTTCATGATGATTGAGTAGGGCATCTTCCAATACAGATAACCTTTTTGAAAGATACAAAAAGAGTTGTTTGTTAATATCAGGAATTTTATTGTGAGAGAGTTGTGCTTTATCTTTTCCTTTATGGATCACTCTGGCAGGAATACCTACAGCAGTACATTCTGCAGGAACGGATTTGACGACTACAGAATTTGCGCCTACTCTGGCATTTTCTCCTACCTCGATATTTCCAAGCACTTTAGCACCCCCACCGATAACGGCACCTTTTTTGATAGTGGGATGTCGTTTGACACCTCTATCTAGGCTGACGCCGCCTAAGGTGACGCCTTGATAGATAAGCACCTCATCTTCTATGATGGCAGTTTCTCCGATGACTACTCCAAAGCCATGATCAATAAAGACCCGTTTACCTATCTTGCATCCTGGGTGAATGTCGATATTGGTGAAAATTTGAGAAATCCCCATCATAACCCGCGCTAAAATTTTCCAATTTCTTGTATGGAGACGATGCGCAATTCTATAATTTATCAAAGCCCAGACCCCTGGATAATTGGTAAATAACTCCAGTCTTGAGGTAATAGCAGGATCATTTTTCCAAGGAGTAGCCAAATCTTCTTTGATGACTTGATAGAGTGAGCATTTACGCATTGGATATTTCCCTTCTAGTTTGTAGTTTTTAAATAGCCATTCTCAGAAAGTAAAGATTCTAAAATAGTTAAAATATTCTCTTTTTCATCTTGTTTGATAAAATGACTTTGATTTATATGCATATGCAAATGTTTTTTAATTTCATGCACATCATAATCTAAATCGTCTAAAATGTTAATTATTGAAGAAGATTCTTTTATATTTTCTATCTTATAACCATCACTATCTATCATGATAGTCGCTTCAGTAGGGTGGGTAAAGAGATTATGCTGCATACCTAAGACCTCTTGATAGGCACCTGTGAGAAAAAATGCTAAAAAATAATCTTCTTCTTCAAGATTGACACTATGTAAATAAAGTGGTTCTTGTTCATCAAAAGGTATCTCTCCATCGCTATCACAGGTGATATCCCAGAGATTGGCAGTGTGGGTTGCTTTCTCATCTAGCTTGGAGAGTGGCATGATAGGAAAGTGCTGTTTAAGACCCCAAAAATCTGACATACTTTGAAAGAGGGAAAAGTTGAGAAGATACTTTTCTTGGATATGCTCTTGCATTTTTAACAGTTCCTCTAAATGCTGATCTTTTAAAAGTAAGATAGATTTTTTCATGATAAGATGTACTAAAATCTCTGCATTAGATCGATCAATTAAATCAATATATCCAAGATCAAAGAGTGTAAAAAGCGAGTGAAGATGATCAAAACTATCATGCAAAAACTCTCTAGCGTTGTTTTGATTGATATCATGATAGAGCGCATTTAATTCATCAATCAAAGGGGGATTGACTGTTTTGAGTTTTAGCGCCTGTGGTGAGTATTCTGTGGAGAAGAGTTCAAAGACAGGGGCAATGAGTACAGCATGAGGTGCAGCGACAAATCTTCCTGATTCGATAGTAATATTGGGTTCTGTGACCCCTTTTGCTTGTGCAATGCTCTGAAGCATAAAGACGACATCATTGGCATACTCTTCAAGGGAGTAGTGAATATGCGGAGAAGCATCATTTTGAGAATACTCTATTGCCAAGCCACCACCTAGGTTGATGGTATGTAAATTATCTGCTCCTAGATTGATTAAATCTGTATAGATGTTTCCTGCCTCTTTCAGGGCTTTTTTGAGTGGAGCGATACTGGTCATCTGTGAGCCAATATGAAAGTGAATCATCGTAAATTGCGAAAGTAAGCCATGCTCTTTCATCAACTGCATCGCTTCAATGAGTTCGGTAGAAGTGAGTCCAAACTTGGAATTCATACCACCACTCTTTGCCCATAATCCAATACCTGCACTATGGAGCTTAACTCTTAATCCTATCTTTGGTAGTGGAGAGCCTTTCTCCTTGGCTACGGCGATAATACTTTTTAACTCGTTGATACCTTCGATGGTTAGCGTGATATCTTGTTGCATTTTGGCTGATAAAAAGGCCATCTCGATGAGTTCTTTGTCTTTAAATCCATTGACTAGAATAGGGGCATTTTCATTGGTATAAGTCATGGCGATGAGTAGTTCTGCTTTACTTCCTGCTTCTAAGCCATAGTGATATTTTTCGCCAATTTCAAGAAGTGGCTTGACAAAGTTTGGATATTGATTGACTTTGAGTGGAAAAACAGCTTGGAAATGTCCATGATAATCTAACTCTTGAAAAACGCGTCTAAAATGTTGATAAAGTGCATCAATTTGCTTCTCTATCAGGTGTGGAAAACGCAGTAGTAGAGGACCTCTCAGTCCTTGTTGACGAATTTTAGTAACGATTTCTAAGAGTGAAGGCTTGGATGCAAAGTTGACTCTTAATGTATCTTGGCTGATGCTATAGTTATCATCAGCCCAAAGTTGCATACCATAATTTTGCATTTTTAGTCTAAAGGTCTCATCTCTTCGTTTTTCTCTTGCAAATCTTTGACCCAAAGCGTTGCATTTTTCAACTCATCTTCACCTATAACGGCACAATATCTTGCATTGGCTTTGTCCGCACCTTTGAGGTGCGCTTTGAGGCTTTTGACATCATAATTATGGATGACCTTGCCTTTTTTTCGTTGTTTGTGTGCTTGTAAAAAAACGGCTTCTTGTGCTTCCTGCGTGAGGGCTCCAAAATAGTACCCCTCTCTTGCTGAGGCTTTGATGTCTATCATATCCAATAGCCGTTCAATGCCTATGGCAAACCCAATAGCAGGCGTAGGACGACCATCAAGATATTCCACAAGTTTATCATAGCGTCCACCACCTGCGACGGCATTTTGTGCGCCTAAGTCTGTGCTTACAAATTCAAAAGCTGTTTTGGAGTAGTAGTCAAGTCCCCGTACGAGATTTGGATTGAGCGTATAGCTGATGTTTGCTTTATCCAATGTTTTGGTTACGACCTTAAAATCATTTTGACACACTTGACATAAGGCTTTGTTCAATCTTGGTGCAGTGGTAAGTAGGGTTTGGCAATGTGGATTTTTGCAGTCAAAGACACGGATAGGATTGGTCTCTTTGCGTCTGAGGCAATCTTCACAAAAGCCTTCTGTTTCATCGAGAAATGCGACTAGCTTTTGGCGAAATGGTGGCAGACAGCTAGGGCAGCCTAGTGAATTTAATTCGATGGTATAGTTGACTCCAAAGAAGTCTAAGATTTCTTGTATCATGATAATGATATTGGCATCTTCTAGGGGGTTTGATTCCCCGAAGCTCTCACATCCAAATTGGTGAAATTGTCTTAGCCTTCCTTTCTGTGGTCGCTCATAGCGAAACATCGGACCATAATAGAAAAAACGATTTATCCCACCAATACGATCCATCTTTGCCTCTACAAAAGCGCGTACGATACCCGCAGTACCTTCTGGTCGTAGGCAGACATCATTGCCCCCTTTATCCGTAAATTGGTACATCTCTTTACCCACGATATCGCTACTTTCTCCTACACTTCTTTTAAACAGAGTAGTCTCTTCCAATATAGGACTTTCGATAAATTCATAGCCATATTTTTTGACAATTTTTGTTGTGTTTTCGATAAAATATTCAAATTTTTTGTTTTGTGGGGCGAGGGTGTCTTTCATCCCTTTTAAGGCGCGTATCATGCTATAAAATCCTTTATCTCTTGGTGTATTTCTTCTTTACTTTTGTTGGCATCTATCATGATAGCATCCACACCTAGTGCTTCGATGACCTCTATCATGATAGCTTGTATCTTGAGCAGATAAGCCATACCTCTCTGCTCGATAAAATCGGCATTTTTTTCTCCTAGTCTCTCCTTGATGAGTGCTTCATTGGTCAGGAGCAAGATGACTTTGTCTGGCAGGGTATCATCGAGTGCAAAACGATTCAGTGTGAGCAGAAAATCCATCTCATAGCTCTCATGATTTGCCAAGGCATACGCGATACCAGAGATGAGCCCACGATCTGAGAGTATCATCTTATCAAGGGCTGGCTTGATGATATCATGATAGTGTTCAGCGCGATCTGCTAAAAAAAGAAACAGTTCTGTTTTATGGTTGTGTACCCCTTGATGCAGTATCAGCTCACGCAAGGTCATACCCAAAGCGGTTCCCCCTGGTTCTTTGGTCTTGATGGCATTAGGGAAACAGGCATGCAGCAAATCCACCTGTGTACTTTTCCCTGAAGTATCTACCCCCTCAAATAGTACATACATAGCTATCCTTATCAATAAGCGGTAAAATTTCTTTAGGGACTAGATGGTTAATTGGACCTTTGTGTTTTAAGATAGCACGCACCACAGAGGAGCTGATAAAAGCATTTTTGAGGGTGGGCATCAAAAAGATGGTCTCTATGTCAGGATTTAAGGATGAGTTAGCATAAGAGAGTTGCAACTCATACTCAAAATCACTAATCGCACGAAGTCCACGGATGATGTTATTTGTCTGCATCTGCTTAGCAAAATCAACTAAAAGTATATCAAAAGTTTCAACACGCACACAGGGCATATCACTGGTTGCTAACTCTAACATCTCTTTTCGTCTCTCCAATGAAAACATCGGCTTTTTATCGGTTGACTGGGCGATTGCTACGATGACTTCATCAAAAATATTTTGTGCCCGTTGAATGATATCAATATGCCCATTGGTGACAGGATCAAAAGTCCCTGGATATAGTGCTATTTTTTTCATTTCTCTCCCCATCGTTTAAATAATGTATGTTCTATCCCTATCAAGTCAAACCACTTTCCTATCAAAAAATCTTCCATATCTGTAAGGGAGGAAGGATTTGCATAGTATCCCAAAATTGGTGGGGCGATGATGACTTGTAAACGGGCTAATTTTAGCATATTTTCCAAAGCAATAGCAGAAAATGGCATCTCTCTTGGTGCTAAAATGAGTTTTCTCTGCTCTTTTATCATGACAGAGGCAGTTCTAGTGGTAAGATTGTCACAAATCCCACAAGAAATCTTTGCTAAAGTATTCATACTGCAAGGCAAGACAATCATCGCATCACATTTGAACGAACCCGAAGCGACCTTGGCGGCGATATCATTATCATCTAGGACTTCGATGTTCTCCTCTTTTTCAAATACTGTTTTGGCATTTTGTGATTGGATGATAAAGAGTTCTATCTCAGGGGGGAGTGCAGCGACAAATTTTTGTGCTAGTGTGACACCACTAGCTCCTGTGATGGCTAAGATGATTTTCATTCTATGATATCCACACTGGTTTTGGAAGTGATGCGTGCATTGAATTTTTTATAATAGCCCCTTTTTACTTTGATAATATCACCTATATTTCCTTCTTGGACTGTTTTGACTTTAAAAGTTAAGACAACAGATCCATCATGCAAGGTTGCATCGACAAGTTTACCACGCTTGATATCTAAAATGCGTCTTACATCATTGATAGTGATGATTTTTCCTCTTCTTATGCTTCTTTTTGTCTCATAATCATAAAAATATTTCTGTGTGATGGGAGGCGTGGGAAGGTTTTTAAAGGGTACTTCTTTATAGATGAGATAGTTGTTATCAAGTGTTTGGGCTCTTTTCATCTCTCTTTGTGAGAGATATAGACCAATCATCGCCTCTAGCTGAAATTTAAAAAATCGTTTTTTCTTTTTTGTATCATTGGCATAGAGCACAGAGAATGTTCCATGGTCTCTTTTGAGTGAGGCTTGTGAGAGGTAAATCGTTTTTATATGGTAGGATTGAAAATTTTTAGGTATTTTCCCTAGTGCTTTGATGGTGATTTTAGAGATAGAGAGGGTGGGGTAATTTTCTAAAAATTTATCTTTGATAGCATTTTTTATAAGTTGATTTTGTGCGGTAGAAGCCTCTAAGGAGAGTGACAAAAGTAGTAGAAAGAGCATGATATACTTTTGGCAACATAGCAATTTTCATATCCTTATGTGTAAGTTTGTTATCCTACTAAGGCTTGATATAGTGATTTTGTTCATAATCAAGGTATATTTTTGCAGGACTCGCCATAGCGAATGCAAGGAAATATAACGCAGAGTATGGACAAAAGTACTACACCCTCTTGTTCTTTCAAACACTGAGGTATTTGCTTAGCGGGGTAATATGATTGTATCGAAAATAGATAAATGATTTTTTAAAAAAAGTGTTTCAAGTGGCAAAAGCCACTTGAAACGAGAGAAGTAAATTTTAGTTTTTGATTCTTTTAACAAAAGCATCTTTTGAAAATTTTCTGAGTTTAGGAAGTTGCGCTTTGGCTTCTTCTTTTGTCTCAAATGGTCCTACAACGACAAGTGCTGCATTTTTCCCTTTGATCGTTGTATATTTTATATCATAATCAATCCCTGCTTTTCTCAAATCTCTAGTATGTTTACAACCTGTTTCCATATC
>CAZCUH010000002.1:1471-31452 GCA_964501795.1 uncultured Sulfurospirillum sp. | reverse complement strand
TCTTGATAAAGCGCCATATCAGGGTGGGTGAAATGCTCTTTTGTAAATATCTCATTTTTATTAAGCTCCGTCACCTCTTTATAAACATCACCTTTCGCTAATTTATAAAATGTTTTATAAGAAAGGATTTTAAAATCGAGCTTTTTGACGGATATACTGTATTTCTTGGCAAGTTCTTCCAAATCCTTTGCAAGATTTTGCGTCGTAATTGTCTGTTTTTCAAACGAGGGAGCGACCTGCTCTTGAACCTCTTCTTGCGCAACTGCAACCTTTTTAGATTTAAATAAATTAAACATTGTATTCTCTTTTTACTATTTACTAAAACTATTATCGACAGAAATCAAATTATCTTAAGGGCACCTTTTAAACCATATTTGACTATACTCCCTATCATGATAAAGTCTATATTTACCAACTCTTTTGGCATACTCTTTTCCCGCATACTAGGATTTCTGCGTGATATGTTGCAAGCTTCTATCCTTGGGGCAAACATCTACACTGATATCTTTATCGTCGCTTTTAAATTGCCCAATCTTTTTCGTCGTGTTTTTGCTGAAGGTGCGTTTACACAGAGTTTTTTACCCTCTTTTACCGCTTCTAAACAAAAAGGTGTTTTTTCTGCTGCTATCTTTACAAAGTTTGCCCTCTTTTTACTCTTTTTCTCTCTTGCTGTCACCCTCTTTTCAAACTTTTTCACCCAACTCATCGCCTCAGGTTTTAGCGAAGCCATCATCCAAGAGGCTGCGCCATTGGTGGCGATCAATTTTTATTATCTTATTCTCATCTTTAGCGTCACATTTTTAGCCTCTTTGTTACAGTACAAAAACCACTTTGCCACCACCGCCTTTTCCACCGCACTGTTAAACATAGCACTGATTTTTGCCCTACTCTATTCACAGGATATGGATAAAAAAACAATTATTTATCATATGTCTTATGCGGTTATCATAGGTGGGATCATGCAAGTGCTGGTGCATGTTATCATGATAAGAAAACTGCATCTGCACAAATTTCTTTTGGGAGGATTTGGGGCACTTAACGCTAAAAAGAAACGCGTCCAAAATGAGATAAAATCCTTTAAAGGGAAATTCTTTGCCTCGACACTAGGCTCCTCCACCGCACAACTCTCTGCCTTTTTGGATGGTTGGCTCGCCTCTTTTCTCATCTCAGGCTCTATCTCTTATCTCTACTATGCCAACCGTATTTTTCAATTTCCTTTGGCACTTTTTGCTATCGCAACTTCGGTAGCCATCTTTCCCAAAGTGGCACGGTACTTAAAACATGAAGATTTTGACAAAGCACACACTATCTTACGCAAAAGTTTTTGGTTTTTGGCCACGATTCTTACACTTGCTACCATCGTGGGCATACTCTTTTCAAAAGAGATTGTCTGGCTACTCTATGAGCGAGGAGCATTTACAGCACAAGATAGTCAAAATACCGCTTTTATCTTGTCTATGTATCTCATAGGATTACTTCCCTATGGGCTCTCTCGCATCTTCTCTTTGTGGCTTTATTCCACACATAGACAAAAAGAAGCTGCCAAGATTTCCGCTCTCTCTTTAGGGGCAAATATCATCCTCTCTTTGACGCTTGTCTATACCTATAAAGCAGCAGGACTTGCCCTCGCTTCCTCGCTTAGTGGATTTGTTTTGTTTGTTTTAACCATTCGTGCTTTTGGCACACAAGCCTTTTTGGATATAATAAAATCCAAACAGTTAGTATATCTCGTGGTATTTACCGTACTATTTACTATCATGATAGTGACACTAAAGGAAAATTTCAGTGCTTATTTACAATTCTCAAAGTAAGAAAAAAGAGGAATTTATCCCTCTTGAAAAAAATGTTGTTCGCATCTATGTCTGTGGTCCTACGGTCTATGATGATGCACACTTGGGTCATGCAAGGTCTGCACTTGCTTTTGATTTGCTTCGTCGCCTCTTTAAGATGCAAGGCTACCGTGTCATCTTTGTAAAGAACTTTACCGATATCGATGATAAAATCGTGCATAAGATGCAAGAGAGTGGCAGAAGTTTAGAGAGTATCACGCAGGAGTTTATACAAAGCTACAAAGAGGATATGCACGCCTTAGGTATAGAAGATGCTGATATCGAACCTAAAGCGACTCAAAATCTTGACCATATCATCCATTATATAGAAACACTCATCCAAAAAGGTTTCGCTTATGTGTTAGATGATGGCGTCTATTTTGATGTGGGGCGTGATGCAAAATACTTTTCGCTCTCTCATCGTGATGTCGAAGATGATCAAACACAAAGTCGCGTAGCATCCAACAGCCAAAAACGAGACCCTAAAGATTTTGCACTGTGGAAATCTTATCATGATGGCTCGCTCACCTTTGATAGCCCATGGGGCAAAGGGCGACCAGGCTGGCATATCGAGTGTTCTGCGATGATTAAAGCGCATCTAAGCCTGCCAGAAAGTGCCTATCAGATAGATATCCATGGTGGTGGGGCAGATCTGCTCTTTCCTCATCATGAAAATGAAGCCGCGCAGAGTCGCTGTGAAAGTGGTCATGAGCTCGCACGCTACTGGATGCATAACGGTTTTGTACAAATAGATGGTACGAAGATGAGTAAATCTCTAGGCAACTCCTTTTTCTTAAAAGATGCCCTCAAAGTCTATGATGGAGAGATACTGCGTTTCTATCTACTCTCCTCGCACTATCGCGCAAACTTTAACTTCAATGAAGAGGATTTACTCGCTTCTCAAAAACGGCTCGATAAACTCTATCGACTCAAAAAGCGTCTAGGCACAGAGAAAAAATCAGCCGTCAATAAAGAGTTTAAAAAAGAGATTTTAGAGAGCCTCAATGATGATTTAAATATCTCTGCCGCCCTTGCTACACTCGATATCATGATAGCCTCTGCCAATGAACATTTGGATGCAAATCCTAAAGATAAAGCGTTTAAATATGAAGTCAATGCCAATTTAGATTTTATCAAAGCGCTTTTAGGTATCGGGACTCTGGACGCATTTAAGTATTTTCAATTGGGCATACCCACTGAAGAGATTAAGAAGATAGAGGAACTCATAGCACAAAGAGATACAGCAAAAAAAGAGAAAGACTACGCCCTCTCTGATGCAATTCGCGACAAGCTATTAGCAGAAAATATCAAAATCATGGATACCCCAACAGGCACACAATGGGAGAGAGGCGAATAATTGGAAGGTTTTAAGTATCTCATCAAGCGCTTTTACCCCTACTTTAGAGATTATAAATATCAATTTCTTCTCTCCATCATCGGGATGATTTTATCAGCTGTGGGTACCACGGCAAGCGCCTATATCATCAAACCTGTTTTGGACAAGATATTTATAGAACACAATGAAGGTTTATTAACTTTACTCCCTTTTGCTGTGGTACTTGTCTATGTCATCAAAGGTGCTGGTGGATTTTTACAAGTATTTTATGCTGCCTATATCGGGCAAGATATTGTGCGTCGTATGCGCGATAAACTGCTTGGTAAAATCCTCTCTTTTGAGATGGGGTTTTTTCATGAGTATCGTAGTGGAGAGCTCATCTCTCGTAGCATCAATGATATCGAGCGCATTCGTCAAGTTGTCTCAACGATTATCCCTATGATGATTCGTGAAATACTCACCATTGTAGCACTTTTAGGGTATATCTTTTTTCTTAATCCCCACATGGCGATTCTTGCTATCATCTTTTTACCTTTGACTGGATTTCCACTCTCTTACCTCTCTCAAAAAGTCAAAAGGCTCTCCCATGCCTCACAAGAGAAACTTTCAGACCTCACAGCAAGACTGAGTGAAATCTTTAATAATATAGAAATCATCAAAGCCAATGCGACAGAAAATTACGAACATCAGCGTTTTGAAAATGAGAATAAAAAGATATTTGATATCAATATCAAAGCTACTAAGACAACAGAACTCGTCAGCCCTATGATGGAGATCGTAGGCTCACTCGCCGTGGCGCTTGTCATCATGTATGGTGGTAAAGAGGTGATTGAAGGCAATATGAGTGTGGGCAGTTTTTTCTCTTTTCTCGCAGCACTTTTTATGCTCTATACCCCAATCAAGCGCGTCTCAAAGATGTATAACAATATGCAAGATGCCATCGCTGCAAGTGAGCGGATCTTCTTTTTACTGGAGCGAGACAATAAAATTGTGGGGACTTCTTTGGCGCTTCAAGGGGAGATCTCTAAGGTTTCTTTTAAAAATGTAGACTTATATTATAAAGAGAAGAAAGCTTTAAGTGATGTCAGTTTTGAGATAAAAAAAGGTGAAAGCATCGCACTTGTTGGCAATAGTGGTGGCGGGAAAAGCTCTATCGTAAACCTGCTACTGCGTTTTTATGATGTCAGTCATGGTGAAATTTGTTTCAATGAAAGCAATATCAACAACTATAGCTTGGATTCTCTGCGAAAAAGCATCTCCATCGTGACCCAACGCATCTATATCTTCAACGACACGGTTGCTGCAAATGTCGCGTATGGAGAGAAGATAGATGAGCAAAAAGTGAAAGCGTGCCTCAAGCAGGCCAATGCTTGGGACTTTATTCAAGAGTTGGAGCATGGTATTTATACCAAAATCAATGAATTTGGTACCAATCTCTCAGGCGGACAACGCCAACGAATCGCCATCGCTAGAGCGATTTATAGAGAACCCAAAATCTTGATTTTTGATGAAGCCACTTCTGCACTCGATACCAAGAGTGAACAAGCCATTACCAAGGCTTTAGAAGCAATTTCAAAAGATAAAATCACCATTATTATCGCGCATAGATTGAAAACTATTGAGAAAGTAGATAAAATAATCGTATTAAAAGAGGGAAAAGTGAGTTGTATGGGAACAAAAAGTGAACTTTTGAAACATTGTGATGAATTTATGCACTTAAATGGTTTACAAAGGTAAAGTTTTATTGTATACTCTTTCTCTAAGCGTAAATTAATTTTACTTTTAAATTTAGAGTTGGAGTAGTTGTGACAATGGATAGTAAAAACCTCATTTGGCTAAGCTCATTTTTTTCACTTTTATTTATCACTTTTTGTGTCACGAGACATTTAGATGACCTCAATCCAAATATTGTCAGTATGCCTCACAAATCTCAAGCTATACCAAGTGAATTGGCTACTGTCCATTTAGATAATAACATTCAAAACAGTTTCGCGCCAAAAGTAGAAACACCAAAAGTAGAAACACCAAAAGTAGAAACACCAAAAGTAGAAACACCAAAGCCACGCATACAAACGCAGGAGCATATCTCTACGCCAAAGCCAAAAGTTTCCCCTACAAAAAAGAGAGTACTCAAAAAACCAATTCAAAAAAGAAAATCTTCTACTATAAAAAAAGTAAAAAAACAAAAAATTCTTATCTCCCAAACAAAAAAGAGATACAGGGTAAAAACAATCACTAAAATTGTTTTAAATGCAAGTCATATAAAACCAATTTTAAAAGGCAAAGAGAACAATCAACTCAACAAGATTGCCTACTTGCACAATATCCAAAAAGGGCGTAAAATCATGATACATACTCCCTCTATGCAAGCAGGAAAACATTTAAAAACTTACTTGAAAAAACATCATGTAGCCGCCCATGATATCATGATAGTCAAAAATGAAAATGAAAATATAACACTTACACTCACAGGAAGGAAATAACAATGTTATGGATGATTACAAAATTTATACTCTGTCTACTCGCAGCAGGAGTACTAGGATTTATCATAGGATGGATGCTCTCCTCTTTGGTAAAAAATGAGAAACTTGAAGAACAGTACAGAGCCATTCAAGATGATATTGATACCAAGCGTGCGGAACTCAATCAAGCCTATAGTGATATAGATGCCAAAGAAGAGGAACTCACCCTTTCTCAAAACACCATACAGCAGCTTCAAAAAGAGTTACTCATGAAAAATATGGATTTGGAAGAGTATGAAAAAAATGGTTTCCTCACGCATAATCCTAGTGAACTAGAGTTAGAAAACAATACTCTTAAAGAAGAAATTTCTGAATATAAATATCTTGAAAATGAGAATGAACTCTTACACAATGAGCTCAAAGAACTCAGTGCAGAAAAAGAGCAATTACTCAAAAAGATAGAAGCGCTAAGTTGTGAATCATCATCTCCTAAAGCAGATGAAAATAAACCCACAAAAAAAGAGATGCAAATCAAGGATCACCATATAGTAATACTTCAAAAAGATTTAAAACAGGCACAGAAAAAACTTCGAAAGATGACAAAGTATCTTAACAAGCTAGAAAAACCTAAGCAAAAAACAAAAAAGCGTATCAAAGACCATGATGAAATCATGGTCTTTGACTTCAATAAAAACCCACTAGAATCATCAACAAAAGATTCTTAAGGGTAGCGCGAACAATTAAAATCGTATTTTTAGCTAATTAGAGTATAATATCTCTATATTTCTAAAGGGCACACCTAACACTAGGTCATGCCCTAAACTAATAAAATGCGAGAATCTATGCAATATAGTAATTTTAAAAATATCATTTTTAAACTAGACCCTGAAGATGCGCATCATCTTGTAGAGTGGACTGTGCAGTCTTTATCAAAATATGCACCCACGATTTTGGAGAAGATTTCAAAAAGCTACTCCTTTCAAGATGAGAGACTCTCCCAAACACTTTTTAATGTCACTTTTCCCAATCCTGTAGGACTTGCTGCTGGATTTGATAAAAATGCTACGATGTTAGAAGGCTTAGCGGCTATTGGGTTTGGCTCTATCGAATTTGGTACTGTCACACCACGACCGCAAGAGGGCAATGCAAAACCTAGACTCTTTCGCTTTCCCCAATACAATAGCATCCAAAATGCTATGGGCTTTAACAATGATGGCTTAGAATCTGTGAAAAAGCGTGTCATGCAGTATTATCCCTACAAAGTGCCACTGGGTGCCAATATCGGTAAAAATAAAACAACAACCCCAAGCAATACGCTTGATGACTACAAAAAACTTATTCATGCTTTTCATCCCATATCAGACTATATTGTGATTAATATCTCATCACCCAATACACCAGGGCTGCGAGACTTACAAAATGAAACTTTTATCGCGCATTTATTTGATATGGCTTTGCGCATTACAGATAAACCCATTTTACTCAAAATCGCTCCCGATTTAGAAGTCCAAGATGCCATTGATATGTGCCAAATAGCCCTTAACCATGGTGCGAAAGGTATCATCGCCACCAATACGACTATCGACTATACTCTACTGCCAGAAGCAAAAGATTTTGGTGGTATCTCAGGTGCGGTACTCAAAGAGAAAAGTTTCACACTTTTTCAAGCCTTGGCAAAAGCGTTTTATGGCAAGACAACGCTTATCTCAGTAGGTGGTATCGATAGTGGTGAAGAAGCATATCGTCGTCTAAAAGCAGGTGCTTCCTTGGTACAACTCTTTTCTGCAATCATTTTTGAAGGGCCATCTTTGGTAAAAGATGTGAATACCAAGATATTAGAACTGATGAAACGAGATGGATACACACATATATCTCAAGTTATCGGATCGGATTTATCATGATAAGACACTTTTTACTAACTATATCAACACTAGGCATACTTATGAGTTCAACACTCCCAAAACACTTTAGCAAAACATTAGACAACGGATTACAAGTCGTTGTCATTCCTATGGAAAATGGCTCCAATGTCATCACGACAGATATCTTCTATAAAGTAGGAAGTCGCAATGAGATGATGGGAAAGAGTGGCATCGCACACATGCTAGAGCATCTCAACTTCAAATCCACTAAAAACCTAAAAGCAGGTGAATTTGACACGATTGTCAAAGGGTTTGGAGGGGTAAACAATGCTTCAACAGGTTTTGACTATACCCAATATTTTATCAAATCATCTTCAGACAATCTCTCAAAATCACTAGGGCTTTTTGCAGAATTGATGCAAAATTTGAACTTAAAAGATGAAGAGTTTCAACCAGAACGCAATGTTGTCCTAGAAGAACGAAAATGGCGTACCGACAATTCACCGATGGGATATCTCTACTTTAGACTTTTTAACAATGTCTATCTGTATCACTCCTACCATTGGACACCTATTGGTTTTAAAGAAGATATCAAAAATTGGACGATCCAAGATATTAAAACATTTCACAAAACATATTATCAACCTAAAAATGCGATTCTTATAGTGGCTGGAGATATCCAACCCCAAACTGTGTTTAAAGAAGCTCAAAAAGAGTTTGGCGCCATTAAAAATAGTGTCGATATTCCAATACCACACCAAGTTGAACCTGCACAAGATGGAGCAAAACGCATCACTGTTTATAAAGAGAGTGAAGTGGAGATGCTAGCCATTGCCTATCATATACCAAATTTTCAACATGCTGATCAACCTGCACTTTCTATGATTTCTGAGTTATTAACTTCTGGTAAAAGTTCCAGACTTAATGCCCTACTCATTGATAAAAAAAATCTTGTCAACTCTATCTCTGCTTACAATATGGAGAATAAAGACCCAGGAATTTTTCTCTTCCTCGCAGTTTGTAACCCTGGTGTCAAAGCCGAAGATGTAGAAAAAGAGATACTTTCTGAAATTGAAAAATTAAAAACCACAGAAATTACGCCTGCAGAGCTAGAAAGAGTCAAAATCAATACAAAAGCAGACTTTATCTTTGAGATGGAAAGTTCAAGTAATTTAGTCAATATTTTTGGATCCTATTTAGCCCGTGGGGATATCAATCCACTACTAAACTATGAAAAAAATATCTATGCACTCAAACCTAGTACAATAAAAGAGGTTGCAAATAGATATTTTAATGCAAAAAACTCCACAACACTTATACTAAAAAAGGAAGAAAAATGAAATACCCTCAAGGTGCCACAACGGCACTCATCACTCCATTTAAAAATGGCAAATTAGATGAAGAGAGTTATGCTGCACTCATCAAAAGGCAGATTAGCCATGGCATAGATGCTATCTGTCCAGTAGGTACAACAGGAGAGAGCGCAACCCTATCGCATGATGAACATAAACGCTGTATTGAGATAGCAGTAGAAGTGAGTAAAGGCACACAAACAAAAGTGTTAGCAGGTGCAGGTAGCAATGCAACCCATGAAGCAGTTGATATTGCTAAACATGCTGAGAGTTGTGGTGCTGATGCTCTTTTTTCAGTGAGTCCTTACTACAACAAACCTTCTCAGGAGGGACTTTACCAACATTATAAAGCCATTGCAGAGGCTGTAGAGCTTCCTGTTATGCTCTATAATGTCCCAGGAAGAACAGGCGTAGATATCGCTGCTGATACGGTGATAAGACTCTTTGATGACATCCCCAATATCTACGGTATCAAAGAGGCGACAGGTTCACTAGAGAGAACGATTGAATTACTCTCAAAAAGACCAGAATTGGTGCTTCTTAGTGGGGATGATGCGATTGATTTTCCTATCCTTGCCAATGGTGGTGCAGGTATCACCTCTGTCACAGCAAACTTACTACCTGATATGAAAAGTGCATTGGTACATGCAGCACTCAAGGGAGATTTTAAAACTGCCCGTGCCATGAACGACAGACTCTATCCTATCAATAAAGTCATGTTTTGTGAAAGTAATCCTATCCCTATCAAAGCAGCCATGTATATCGCAGGATTGATTCCAACTTTAGAGTATAGATTACCTCTTATTCAGCCTTCTGCTGATAATATGAGAAAAATAGAAAACATTTTAAAACAATACGAAATAAAAGGATTATAAGATGCAGGGAAAAACCTTAGTCATTTCAGGAGCAACCAAAGGCATAGGCAAAGCAATCGTTTATGAATTTGCCAAAGAGGGTGTGAATGTTGCCTTTACTTACAACTCAAATGAAGAGGCTGCAAGAGAGATCGCTGAAGATGTAGAGAGCAAATATGGCGTAAAAGCGCGTTATTATCCACTCAATGTGCTTGAGCCAGAAGAGTATAAAGATGTTTTCAAACAAATAGATGAAGATTTTGACAGAGTTGATTACTTTATCTCCAATGCGATGATTTATGGGCGTCCTGTTGTAGGTGGTTTTGGTAAATTTATGCGCCTAAAACCTCGAGGTCTCAACAACATCTATACCGCGACGGTCAATGCCTTTGTCCTTGGTGCACAAGAAGCTGCCAAACGGATGGAAAAGGTAGGTGGTGGCTCCATCATCTCTATGAGTTCAACAGGGAATATCAACTATATCCCAAACTACGCAGGACACGGCACCAATAAAGCTGCTGTTGAAGCGATGGTGCGTTATGCTGCCATGGAGCTTGGTGAGAAAAATATCCGTGTCAATGCTGTCAGTGGTGGTCCCATCGATACCGATGCACTCAAAGCATTTGTCAACTATGAGGAAGTCAAACAAGCTACTATCGATATCTCTCCTCTTGGTCGTATCGGTCAGCCCGAAGATATCGCAGGGGCATGCCTTTTTGTCTGTTCTGATAAAGCAAGTTGGATGACAGGACAAACACTACTCATCGAGGGTGGAACAACTTTTAACACCAAATGATGAATCTTCCAAATCTCTTAGCCACTTTTCGTATCTTACTAGCACCCCTACTCTTTTGGCTGCTAGTAGATCGCCATAGCACTCTTTTTTCTCATATACATCCCTCTTGGTTAGATTATGCTGCTGGACTTGTCTTTGTGATTGCTTCAGTGACTGATTTTTTTGATGGTTTTATTGCAAGAGAGTGGAATCAGATAACAAAGCTTGGTGGTATATTAGATCCCCTCGCAGATAAACTCTTGATGTTAGCAGCGTTTTTAGGATTAATGTTCATAGACAGAGCCAATCCTTGGGCGGTCTTGATTATCCTCTCGCGAGAGTTTTTTATCACAGGAATTCGAGTGGTGGCTGCAGGAGAAGGGAAAAGTGTCAATGCCACTTTTGCGGGCAAAACAAAAACGGTAGCACAAATGTTTGCCATCGGTTTTTTGCTGATGAACTGGCCTTATGCTACCCTACTCTTGTGGCTTGCTGTGGCACTAACGCTCTACTCAGGATATGAATACATCAAAGGATATTTACAATAATGGGAATTTTAGTTTCGTTTATGGTGCTTTCGGCACTGATCATTTTTCATGAATGGGGGCATTTTTTAGCCGCTAGATTTTTTAAAGTTAGAGTTGAAGAGTTTGGATTAGGGATGCCTATATTGGTCACTAAACCCCTCTTTAAAAAACAGTGGGGAGATACACAATACTCATTTTACCCTGTACTTTTAGGCGGTTTTGTGAAAATGAAAGGACAAGATGACTTTGATTTGAGTAAAAAAAGCATGGATGAAGATAGCTATATGTCTAAAAAACCTTGGCAAAAAATCATCATTTTACTCGCTGGACCTTTTGCAAATATCTTTTTGGCTTTTTTACTCTACATCGCCATTGCCTATCTTGGTGCAGAGAAACTAGCGCCTGTTGTTGGTGGTATAGGAGAACAGTCCCCTGCCAAACAAGCAGGTATCATGATAGGAGATAAAATCCTTTCTGTCAATGGGCACCCTGTTGTGACATGGGATGAGATGGGAGATATCATCAAAAACTCACAAGGAACATTGGCACTTAGTATAGAGAGAAATGGCAGACAAAAAGCCCTTACACTTACGCCACATATCGCTGAGAGTAAAAATATGTTTGGTGAACGCATCCAAAAACGCCTGATTGGTATCGCACCAAAAGGGGAATTTGTTACCCTAAAATTTCACAATCTCGGGGAGGTTCTCTCCTATGCTTGGCAGCAGACTATTTGGGCAACTACGCTGATTGTACAATCTGTTAAAAAACTCATCCAAGGTATCATACCCGCAGACCAAATGGGTGGTATCATCTCCATCATGGATGTGACTTCTCAGGCTCAAGCAGTCGGGCTTGCAACGCTCTTTTCCCTCATGGCACTCATCTCTGTGAATTTAGGTGTGTTAAATCTCTTGCCCATCCCTGCACTAGATGGTGGACATATCATGTTCAATCTCTATGAAATCATCTTTAAACGCGTACCCAGTGAAAAGACCTTTTACTATATGACCCTAGGAGGATGGGCACTCTTACTCTCCTTGATGGCATTTACAACTTACAATGATATACTACGACTACTAGGAGGCTCAAAATGAGTAATTATACAAAGAATTTCGATGAAGTTTTAGCGCGCGTTGAAGCAGCAAGACTTGAAGCAGATGAGTACCGTATCATCAAAATTATAGCAGCAAGTAAATATGTCGATGCAAAAGAGATAGAGACCATGTACAAGATAGGCCATCGTTGCTTTGGAGAAAATCGGGTACAAGATTTAAAAGAGAAAAACGAAGCCCTTTTAGAGTATCCCTTGGAATGGCATTTTATTGGTAGATTACAAAGTAATAAAATCAATCAACTTTTAGATATCAATCCTTTTTTAATCCACTCCGTAGAGAGCTTAGAACTCGCGCAAGAGATTGATAAAAGAGCAAAAACAAAAGGCTTAAAACCTAATATTCTTCTGCAAATCAATGCAGCAAATGAAGAGAGTAAGGCAGGTGTGAGCGTAGATAAAGCTATCGATACCTATCATGATATAGCCCAAAATTGCACACATCTAAACTTAAAAGGTGTCATGAGCATCGGAGCCCATACGCAAGATGAAAAAATAGTTGCAAAAAGTTTTGAGAGCACTTATGCAATCTTTGAAAAACTACAAGAGGCAGGAGCTGTACATTGTTCGATGGGTATGAGTAATGATTTTGAACTTGCAATCAAATGTGGTTCAAATATGGTTAGACTCGGTTCACTATTATTTAAAGAGCATTGAAAATCTAATCGCTATTTAAGCTACTATAAGCTAATATGACCGCTAAAATTTTATTAATACGCAAGGAATTAAAATGTCAAGAAAATGCGCAATCAGTGGCAAAGGCCCAATGAGTGGAAACAATGTTTCTCACGCTCACAACAAAACGAAAAGAAGATTTCTTCCAAATCTTAGAACAGTCAGAATCCAACAAGAAGATGGCAGTACCAAGAAAATAAGAATCTCTGCAAAAGAGCTTAGAACAATGAGAAAAAACGGATAATTACCTACTCATCCTAAACCCATAGGAGGATAAATGCAACTTTTAAAAAAGATACAAAAAATCCTCCATTGGCGCCGTCCAGTCAAACCTGAAATAAATCTCAACACACAACTTTATACCCAACTAGCTCCTTTTAGATTACCCCTTATCCTCACCGTTTTGATGATGATGTTTGGTACAATTGGCTATATCCTTATCGATAACTTTACACTCATGGATGCCATTTATCAAACGGGCATTACTTTTACCACCGTTGGTTTTGGTGAAATAGCCCCTATCTCAGATGCTGGTAGGATTTTTACGATTACCCTTATCATCTTGGGATTTGGTGTATTTTCATTTGCTGTGGGTATCTTGGTCGAGGTTTTAAATAAAGGTGATCTCATCAACACCATCAAGGAGAGAAAGATGTTATACAATGTTGCAAGGCTTAAAAACCACTATGTCATCTGTCATCACAATGACTATACTGTGGAACTTACCCAACAATTTCGGAGTAATCATATTCCATTTGTGGTCATTGATCCAGATGAGGATCTCGAAAAGATTGCCAAGAAGTACAACTACCCTTACTTTATCAAAGAAGAACCCCATACAGAAATTGCCCTCGCAAAAGCACATCTCTCTTCAGCAAAAGGTATCATCACACTCAGTAAGAACATCGCAGACAATATCGCGGTCATCGCTTCTGCAAGACTCTATGAAAAAGAGATCAAAAGACGCCGTCCTTATTTTATCATGACCAATGCTTCTACACTTTCAGATATCGAAAAACTCAAAAAACTAGGCGCTGACTCGGTCGTTTCTCCTACAAAGCTCATGGCACAACGCATGAGTGCAGTAAGTCAAAGACCTGAGATGGAAAATATCTTAGAAGAGTTTTTATACAAAAAAGATACACCACTTGATATCGAGGAGATTAAGATACCTTCTCGTTCATGGTGTATATTTAAAAAACTCAAAGAGGTCAACTTAGCAGAATTTAGCAAAGTCAATATTGTCGGGATTCGCGACGATAAAGATCGATTTATTCCTATGCCAGATGGTGACACTTTGATCATGCAAGGATCAAAACTCTTACTCATAGGCAGTGGGGAGAGTATCAGAAGAGCAAAAAAAGTTGTCAGAAAACGAGAAAAACCACGGGAGTTACACTATGTTTAATCTACTATCCCTTAAAAACTCACTTGCCAATGTCAAAGGGTTCTACTGCGATGGCGTCAATGTTGGTATGCGCATCGATAATCCCAATCAAGGTGATGTCGCTTATATCAGTAGCGAAGTGCCTTGTGATGTCAGTGCCGTTTTTACAAGCAATAAATTTCAAGCCGCACCCCTACAACACTATCAGCGTTATCCAGATGGTTTTCAAAGTGATTTCATCCTCATCAATGCCAAAAATGCCAATGCTATGACAGGAGAGAGAGGCATCAGAGATATCGATACCATTTTTGATACATTGCGTCAAAAAAAAGATGTTTTAAACCCTATTATGGCTTCAACGGGTGTCATTGGCTATCCCCTTGCCATTGAAAAGATTACAACGGCTTTTGAAAAATTTGATTTTCAAGCAAAAGAGGCTGATAAAGCTGCGCAAGCTATCATGACAACTGATAGCTTTCAAAAAGATCTCTGTTTTAGAGTAGAATTAGAAGATGGAGAACATTTTACTATCGCAGCTATCTGTAAAGGGGCAGGTATGATAAATCCAGCCATGGCAACAATGCTCTGCTTTATCATCACCGATGCCAATATACCAAAGTCAGACATGGATGAACTCTTGGCTAAAAGTGTTGATCACTCTTTCAATACTATTAGTGTTGATGGTGATACATCTACCAATGATTCTGTTATCATGATGGCAAACAAACAGAGTCAAAGTTATGATAAAGAAGCATTTGAAGTAGCGCTTATGCGTCTAACAAAAGAGCTTTCTCAACTGATTCTTCGTGATGGAGAAGGTGCCAATAAAGTAGTCGCTTTTGAAGTAAAAGGGGCAGAAACTTTGGCAGATGCAAAAAAGGCAAGTCAAGCACTTTCAAACTCACTTTTGGTAAAAACTGCACTTTTTGGTGAAGATCCAAACTGGGGACGCATCGCTTCTACTATTGGTGCGAGTGGTATTGCTTGTGATGCTGATAAACTTGTCATAACTTATGATGATTTACTGATCTATTCACGAGAATTTCCCGTCTTGGATGCCAAAAGAGAAGCAGCAGCAAATACCATTATGCAAAAAGAGAGTTATACCATCACTTGTGACATAGGACTCGGTGATTTTTCCTATACCAGTTATGGTTGTGATTTAAGCTACGAATATGTCAAAATTAATGCTGATTACAGAACATAAATGTTAAAATAATGCGTTGATAAAAAGGAGAAAAATCATGTTACACGAGTATAGAGATGTCATTACCACGCTAAAAACACAAGATGCACACTTTGCAAAAATGTTTGAAAAACATAACGAGTTGGACAAAGAGTTGGAGAACAAGGCTAACCACTTAACCGATGTTGAGATAGAGAAACTCAAAAAAGAGAAACTTGCACTCAAAGATACAATTTACGCACAAATCATGAAGTTTAAAGCAGATAACAACTTCTAAATCTACACAGAGGAGCCAAGTGCTCCTTCTGATATAAGCCCTATTTTACCCCTTGGCTTTTTCATAGGCTTTAGAAATCGCTTTTATCATGCCATCTCTCACTTTTGCTTCTTCTAGTGCACTATACCCCGCTGCAGTCGTTCCTCCTGGGCTCATCACTTCATCTTTTATCATCGCAGGATGTTTTTCATCAAGCAAGGGCGAGAAACCTTCAAAAAGCCCTCTCACTAATAGATAAGCATCTTCTCTTTTTAATCCCTCTTTGACAGCGCCATCACTAAGTGCTTCTGCAATAAGCGCTAAAAATGCAGGGCCAGATCCTGCCACGGCAGTAGCGATATCTATCTCTTTTTCACTACTAAGCCACAAGGCACGCCCAAAACTCTCACAAATAGCTATCGCCTCTTTTTGAAAAGAGACATCTCCAAAAAGTGTCGTCATGGATTTTTGATGTGAAGCTGCGAGATTTGGCATCGTTCTTATATAAGATTTTGCTTTGATATGTTGTTTCAAAGAAGCCAGTGATGTACCCGCTAGTACTGATAAAATCGCATTTGCTTGACCTCGAAAGTGACTACTTACTGCTTCAAGCGCATAAGGCTTCACACACAATATAATATTTGCACCTTCGATGTCAAACGCTTTCTCTAATATCCCTGCAATTTTTATCTTAGGATAGCGTGCTACTAATGCCTCGAGCTTTGCAGCATCTCGTCCTGCCACTTCTATATCATGATGGCGTATTGCACCAGCGATGATTGCCTCCGCCATCTTGCCTGTACCTACAATCGTTAATTTCATAGATACTCCGAAATAGGCTCAGCCATACCGAAACTAGCATCATCTAATGCCACTTGCACCAAACGATGTTTTGTATGATTTAAAATGATGGGTGCCGCAAAATTAATGCGGGAGTTTTCGATAACAGAATCTACAATGACAGTACAGTAAACACGGATATCATCTCCCTCTTCTATCTTTAAAGCATTTTTATAAAAAAGAGGAATCTCAAAACTATACGCACGCAGACGACTAGGATCAATGAGCGTAAAAGTAAGACCCTCCTTTTCTAACTTTGAAAAAAACTCATCTACTTCAGAAAATGTCACCTCTTTTATGGTATCAAAACCCAAAATCGGTGATACGACTTCAAAATTCACATTTAGCTCCTGTTAATAGAGTTCTTGTAGAATTCTCTCTCGAGAAATCAAAACCCTAATTTTAATTAATTTGATTTTATCATCTATTGTGTTAATATCGGATTTTTTAACAAAAACTTAGATAAAATATTCATATCATGATAAGGAAACAAAAGTGAAATATATATTGATACTATTAACAAGCCTCTCTCTCTTTATGGGATGTGCGAATAAAACAAAACAAGAGGAAGATCTCTTTAACAAACCTGCTGTATTTTGGTATAAACAAATCATCAAAGATGTCAAAATTGGCAACTTAGATAAGGCAGATGAAGCATATACCTCACTCTCTAGTGAACATGTTGCATCACCCCTGCTCAAAGAAGCACTCCTTATCCTCGCGCAAGCACATAAGGAACAAGAAGAGTATATCATGGCAAATTTCTATATCGATGAATATACAAAAAGATTTGCAAGAAGTAACAATATCGAATATCTTAAATATCTTAAAATCGAATCAAACTATCAATCCTTTAAAAAGATTAATAGAGATCAAAAGTTGCTTCTAGATACCATTGCTTCTGCCAATGCCTATCTCAAGAAGTTTCCCTCTTCGCCATATAACCCACTCGTGCATACCATGCTAACACGCCTCTATCTCACAGAACATATGCTCAACAAAAATATCGCAGCACTCTATAAAAGAACTGGCAAAAAAAAGGCAGCTGCACTCTATGAGAAAAAAATCAACAATTCATGGCTCAAAAATACAGATGCTATCGCTCCAAAAAGTGGCTTTTTGGGCAGCATACTAGACTAGAAAGGACACTATGCAACTAAGTAATTATGGAGATTTTCCTACCAAACTACCTGTCATCGTAGAAGATGAACTTTTTTTATATCCCTTTATGATATCTCCTATCTTTTTAACCAATGAAAAAGATATTTTAGGAGTCAATCATGCCCTTGAAACAGATTCTTTAGCACTTGTGGTTACATCCAAAACGGATCATGAGGGGCAACGAGGATTTGATGATATATTTGATACGGGTGTAATAGGAACTATCATGAGAAAGGTCTCTTTGCCTGATGGTCGTGTGAAAATACTCTTTCAAGGGCTTGCCAAAGGTAAGATAGTAGAACCTATCCAAGAAGATCCACTCTTAGCCCTTGTCGATATGGTAGAAAATGAGAGTGAACCTAATCTCAAAGTAGATGCTACTTTAGAAATCTTAAAAGAGAAAGTACGCACGCTCTCAACCGTCTCAAATCTCTTTCATCCCGATCTTTTAAAAACGATTGAAGAGAATGATGAACCAAATCGCCTTGCTGATCTCATCTCTAGTACAATCAAACTCAAAAAAGAGCAAGCCTATACCCTCTTTTCGCAAGAAAGTTTAGAGAAAAGGCTCTTTATGCTCATCGAGTATATCTCTGAAGAGATCAATGCCAATAAACTACAACGAGAGATCAAATCAAAAGTACACTCGAAGATAGAACAAGTCAATAAAGAGTATTTTCTCAAAGAGCAACTCAAAGAGATACAAAAAGAGTTAGGTGCAGATACCCAAAGAGAAGAAGAGATAGAAGAGTATCGTCAAAAACTAGAAGATAAAAAACAGTTTTTAAAAGAGGATGCCTACAAAGAGATCAACAAGCAGATAGATAGATTTTCTCGTATGCACCCTGACTCTGCTGACTCCAATGTCATACAAGGCTATCTTGATTGGGTACTTGATATCCCTTATGGAAAGTTTTCAAAGCGAAAGCTGGATATCCATGAAGTCAAAAAACAGCTTGAAGCCGATCACTACTCACTAGCAAAACCCAAAGAGCGTATAGAAGAGTATTTTGCAGTCAAGGAGTTGATGCAACTTCGCGGGATTAAAAGTGAAGATAATCAAGCCGCGATTATCTGTTTTGCAGGCCCTCCAGGTGTGGGTAAAACTTCTCTGGCTAACTCCATTGCCAAGGCGCTCAAGCGAAAATTGGTACGCATTGCACTAGGTGGACTGGAAGATGTTAACGAACTTAGAGGTCACAGAAGAACTTATATCGGAGCAATGCCAGGACGCATTGTACAGGGTCTTATAGAGGCAAAAGAGATGGATCCGGTGATTGTACTCGATGAGATAGATAAGGTCTCTCGTAGTCACAGAGGTGATCCTACAGCTGTACTTTTAGAGATACTAGATCCTGAACAAAACAAAGAGTTTCGCGATTATTATCTCAACTTTAATCTTGATCTCTCTCGTGTTATCTTTATCGCTACAGCCAATGAGATAGGGCATATCCCTGCTCCACTTCGTGATCGTATGGAATTTATTTTCTTAAGCTCCTATACACCACAAGAGAAGTTTCAAATCGCCAAAAAATATCTCATCCCCCAAGAGTTAAAAAAGCACGGTCTCAAAAATGCAGAAGTAAGCATCAATAAAGGTGCCTTAGAGCTGATGATTGCCAACTACACAAGGGAAGCAGGTGTGAGAAACCTACGACGAAAAATTGCCGTGATACTACGAAAAGTAGCCAAACAAATCCTCCTTGACTCTGATATCGGCAAAGTCACTATCACAACGAAAAATCTTCCAGACTATCTCGATAAAGAGGTCTTCTCAATCGATGAAAAAGATAAAAAAGATTTAATCGGTGTGGTCAATGGACTAGCATGGACAAGCGTGGGTGGCGATGTTCTCAAGATTGAAGCACTTAAAATTGAAGGCAAGGGTGCCTTACAACTCACGGGTAGCTTGGGAGATGTGATGAAAGAGTCCGCGCGCATCGCACTCTCTGTTGTCAAGGTATTGATTGATAACAAAAAACTAAAAATTGAAACAAAAAAAATTCCTCAAAGCGCAAAAGAGAAGGCAGATAAAATCATACCTAAAGCAAGTGATATCTACAAACGCTATGATTTACACATCCATGTCCCAGAGGGCGCTACACCCAAAGATGGACCAAGTGCGGGTGTGGCGATGACAACAGTTATCGCCTCTATCCTCTCAGATACCAAAATCCGCGCGGATGTCGCGATGACAGGAGAAGTAACCCTTGTGGGTAAAGTTTTACCTATTGGTGGACTCAAAGAGAAACTTATCGCCGCTTATACTGCCAAGATGAAGACTATCTTGATTCCGATGAAAAACTATGAAAATGATTTGGATGATATCCCAAGCGAAGTCTTGGATGCGTTGGAAATCATCGGAGTCAAACATGTCGATGAAGTGTTGAAAGTAGCATTGGTACAATAAGAGGTTTTTACCTCTTATGTTCCATAAACCACATAAAAGAAAAGAGAAGCCCTGGTGTTTTTGCCTTGCTCTCATCAAACATAAACTTTTGAACTTCAGACAAAGGTAGATAGACTACTTCAATCTCTTCATCATCTATGCCTCCACCCTCACCTTTTTTCATCGTTTCATTTATTTTTGCAAAATAGACAGTCTGCTTGCCACCAGCAAAACCCACAGCCGTATGAAAAGCCGTAATCTTTTCTATGGCCTCCAAAGGCACATCATAGCCACACTCTTCCATAATCTCTTCTTGGGCAATCACGGCTATATCTTTGTCTTTATCCACCAAACCTGCACAAAGCTCATAAGTATAGCCATCGTTGTTATGCATGAAGATAGCAGGACGAAACTGCTTGACTAAGACAAAAGCATCTTTACTATCATGATAGAGTAAAATAGAGACACTATCATGGGTATTGGCTATCTCCCAGGTCTTTTCTATGCCACTTTGTAAGTAGGTGACAAGACGCGGTTTTATATAGTGTGGATTTTCACAAGGTTCAATTTTGATAATTTTTATGCTACTAGTAGCCATTTTGCAAGTCCTAAAAAGCTAAAAAATCCTACAACATCAGTGACGGTTGTTAAAATCACCGTACTACCAACGGCAGGATCGATATTGGCTCGTTTGAGCACCAATGGGATGAGTGCACCAAAAAATCCAGCAAAGAATAGATTGACTATCATAGAGAGTGCAATGACAACACCAAGCATCGGTATCTTAAACCAAACATAGGCTATAACACCCAAAACGAGCGCAAAAACAAATCCATTTGCCAAGGATAAAATGACCTCTTTTTTGATTGTCTCTTTGGCATTTTCTAGTTCGATATCGCCTAGTGCCAATCGCCTCACGGTAACCGTCAGTGTCTGTGTACCTGCATTGCCTCCCATAGAGGCAACGATAGGCATCAAGACTGCCAATGCTACAAATGCTTGTATCGTATCATCAAAGAGTTGAATCACAAATGAAGCTAAAATCGCTGTAAAAAGATTGATAAAGAGCCAAGTACCCCGTTTTTTACCTGCTTCAAAAAAGTTCTCTTCCTCTTCTGCTTCATCATCTACACCTGCGAGGTTATAGATCTGTTCTGTGGCACTCTCTTGGAGTACATCATAGATATCATCAGAAGTAATTCGTCCAACTAACTCACCATGATAATTCACAACAGGGGCAACAGAGAGATCATGTTCTTTGATAAACTTCGCCACTTCATTGATATCATCATCATCTTTGACATAAAGAGACTTATAATCTTCTTCATGCCCTAATAGCATCTCCTTATAAGTCTTCGTAAAATCAAAGGTAATCAAGTCTTGAAAAGGAATCGTAAACATCAACTTGCCAAAGGTTCCCACGATAAAAACATTGTGTGTATCTATGAGTTGGTTATTCTTTTTATAGGCTTTAAGGCGTTCTATAGAGTCTTGTATCACTTCATCATAAGAGACAGAAAAAAGCTCTGTCTGCATATATGCACCCGCTTGATTTTCATCATAGCGTTTAAGCTTTTTAATCTCCTGCTGATCATCTTCATCTAGGGAGGAGAGAATGGCATCTGCCTTCTCTTGGTCAATCTCTTCGATGTCTTGAATCAAATCCGTCGCATCATCACTATCAAGTTCTCCGATAACTTCTGCCATCTCATGATGTGGGAGTTCATTGATAACTTTTTTAAGATGTTTTTCTGGGAACTCTAGTGCAATATCACCCAGAAATTCATTTGGGATTTTTTGTAGATAGTCATTAAAGAGGGTCTCATCAACTTTATGTATCTGTTTTAATGCTTTTGCAATTTCCGTTGCAGAGATATTCGTATGGGAGGGATCTTCTAAAAACCCTTCTAAAAGGTTGATATAACTTTCTATATCTCTCTCTTTTGACATACAAAGCTCCTTTTTTATCGATTTTATCTAACTTTTACTAAACCCCATCTTTTGTGCTTACACTGACAGTAGCATTTTGTTCATCACTTGCATCAATCTCTTCTAACGAGATTGCCTTTTTGAGATGCGATTTATCGCTCTCTAGCAAATTTTTCATCTTTTGCATAAAGAGTTTTGTACTTGCATAAAAAGCAGTACGCTTACTACCCCTTAAACCTTTTGTAAAAACAATCTTCAAGGCAGGATTTATCCATCGATTGTTCAAGCTCAAGCCAAAATGCAGATGCGGTCCTGTACTTCTTCCCGTATTGCCTGAATAGGCAATTCGTTCTGCTGTTTTTACATTTTCTCCTACATGGACGATATAACGGCTCAGATGGGCATAAAGGGTTTTATACCCTGCTGTATGTCTAATCACTACTGTATTGCCATAGCCATGTTTTACTCCAGCAAATATCACTTTACCATTGTACGCAGCTTTGATAGGTGTCCCTATCGGTGTAGCATAATCTATACCATGATGCGCACGATAGCGATGGAGTATAGGATGCCATCTCTTTGTTGTAAATGGCGAAGAGATGCGTTTGTAAGTACAAGGTACGATAAACGACGAAGTTCCTGTTGTCTTGCCTTTTTGATCATAATATTTTCCATCTTGTGCTAAAAATTGATAATACTTTTTCCCTCGCTCTTCTATCATAGCAGCTTCAATTTTTTGTTCACCAAAAAATCTTCCGAGTCTTTTTTTCTCTCGATAATAGACGATAAGTCTATCGCCTAAGCGAATCTTCTTAAAATTTACAATTTTTCTAAACAGATGCGTCACACCCAAAGAGAGTTCGTAATTTTCAGTTTTATTGAGAATATCTTTGGAAGGGATATCTTCAAAGGTGATAAAAAGTCTCTTCTGTTTTGTCTCATAGATGATTGGAATCACAGAAGCACTATAAGAGCCATCCTCTTCTCTCATGATATGTAGTTCTAACTCATCATCGAGGGGAAGCAGCACTTGTGCCACTTTGCCATCATCATCTCTTAAGACTTGATAAATAGTATTGATACGGATATCAGACAACAATTTTTCATCTTCTGGATCCATCTCATAGTAGAGTTTTAAAGGGATTTCATTTTCTTGCAAAAAAGCTAGCATCGTCTCCCCACTGCCCCAAACTCTATCTTCTACCATGCGCTGACTCAGTGACGCTGAAAAAAGTAGGCTTGATAGAAAAAAAAGAAAGAAAAAAACTTTTTTAAACAACAAAAATCCCCTCTCATATTTTGTATGGGTAGTATACACAAAGTAAATAAATTTTTCAGTATAATAAGTCAAAAATCAAGAAGGTACTTTATGAAAAATATTTTTATGCTTTTAATATTACTGTCTGTTACACTTATGGCTCAGACAAATTTTAGCCCCTATGAAACAGATATCCTCGCGGTAAACAAAGAGGGTGTTATCATCAAAAATAACCCTGATATTGAGATAGGTACAACAGGTGTCATCGTACACTTTTTTGATGCTGTGCATCGCACTATCATCGCCAATGTAGAAGTGATAAAAAAAGGGACTGATAAACTCTTATTAAAAGTCTCCCCCTTTGATGCAATCGCCCAAGAAGCATTGCCAGACTATAACATCCCCCCAAAAGTAGGCGATAAAGTGATTTTAAACTTTTTATACAATAGAGCCTTAGCCATCGTACCAGATGAAGAGACTTATCACACTGTCACACGCAGTTATGATGTTTTTACTTGGTTACATCCTGATCTCTTTGCGGTCTCTTTAGCGAAGTCTTATACCCCTACTCCCGATAAAGAGAGGTTTCAAAAAGAGTGCATCGCACAAAATATTGGTCTTTTGTTTTTTGCTATCAAGCAAAAAGGCTATTTTGTAGATTGTCGTAGTTTTAAAACACTCAATACCATACCTCTACCAGAGGCAAAAAGTGTAAAAATTCCTTTTTATAATCGTCTTGACTCCATCAAGGGAAGGCTATTTGGACTATTTGGTGGCAAAGGAATCAATGACTATAACAGCTATTACGCACATCTTATAAAGGTGAAATAATGCTAGAAAAAAAACATTTTAAAGCCTTCCAAAACATCGTAGGTGATGACAATATCTATGATGATAAAGCCCATATGATTGCCTACTCCTATGATGCGACGCGTACGCGTTATGAACCTGATGCGGTCATCTTTCCTAGAGATGAAAAAGATGTTTCACAAATCCTTCGTTACTGCAATGAACAGCATATCGTGATTACAGCGCGTGGTGCGGGATCTGGCTTTACTGGTGGTGCGCTTCCTAGCAATGGTGGTATCATCCTTGCCATGGAAAAACATATGAACAAAATTCTTGAGATAGACTTACAAAATATGCTTGCCATCGTCCAACCTGGTGTTGTCAATATGGACTTGCAAAAGCATGTCGAAGAGTTAGGGCTTTTTTATCCACCCGATCCTGCTAGTGAACAGTACTCTACCCTCGGTGGTAATGTCAGTGAAAATGCAGGTGGTATGCGTGCTGCAAAGTATGGTATCACGAAAGATTATGTCATGGCACTGCGTGCTGTACGGGCAAATGGTGATATCATCCGTGCAGGAAAACGCACTATCAAGGATGTCGCAGGATACAATGTAGCAGGTATCCTCACTGCCTCAGAAGGGACTTTGGCAGTGATTACAGAAATCACACTCAAACTCTTACCCAAGCCAAAATTTGCCTCCTCATATATGGCAGTTTTTCCTAGCGTAGAAGATGCCATGAATGCCGTTTTCAAATCTCTCGCAGCAGGTGCAAATCCCGTCGCTATGGAATTTATAGACTCTTTAGCCGTCAAAGCCATCAAGCAAAAACTAGGCATTGCACTACCTGAAGATGCAGGTGCGCTCCTCATCGGTGATGTCGATGGCAATGTCAAAGAAGAGGTCGCCTTTCAACTTGATACCTTACAAAAGAGTTTCAAAGAAAATGGTTGCAATGATTTTCAAGTCGCCACGGAGAAAAAAGAACGAGATGAGATATGGTATGCCAGACGCAATGTCAGCCAATGTGTCACTGTCTATGGCTCTAAAAAACTCAATGAAGATATCTCAGTTCCACGAAGCTTACTGCCAGAAGCGCTTAAAGAGATTTATAAAATAGGGGAAAAATATGGTTTTTCTGTACCCTGTTTTGGGCATGCAGGAGATGGTAATATCCATGTCAATGTCATGGTCGATGGGGCTGATCAGAAACAACTCGCCCAAGGGCACAAAGCTATCGAAGAGATCTTCCAACTCGTGGTTGATATGGGTGGTACACTCAGTGGTGAACATGGTATAGGACTCTCCAAAGCACCCTTTATGGATATCGCATTTAACGAAGCAGAGAGCCAACTCTTTGCTGATATCAAAAAAGCATTTGACCCTAACAATATCCTCAATCCAGGGAAAATGGGGCTATGAAAGCAAGGATTGATAAAGCACCTTTAAGCAAAAAACTAAAGGCATTCTTTATCGATCACAACCTTTTACACTATGCCTCATCGCTGAGTTTTCATACCATTTTGGCGCTTATTCCTATCATGATACTCTCCTTTTTTATCTTTTCGCAACTGCCGCAATTTGAAACAACGATGGATAGTGTCAGATCCTTTATATTTTCCTCTATCATGCCTGTACGACACGATATGATTATCGAGTATATCGACAAATTTATGCAAAATACCGAGCAGTTAGGTCTGCTAGGCATTGGCTTTGTCCTCTATGTCTCTATCATGTTTTTTGATGATTTTGAATATGTCGTCAATAAGATATTTAAGATACAACCGCGTCGTTTTTGGCACTCAATCGCACTCTATCTTTTCTTTACTCTCATGATGCCTTTGGGATTGGGAATTTCGCTCTTTCTCTCTATCCAAGCCAATATACTACTACAGAGCTACCACTACACCGCTAGTATCAACTTTTTAGCACTCTCTTCCTATCTTATCGCTTGGTTTCTCTTTTTGATACTCTATCTCATGGCACCCAATATCACAATCAAATTTAAAAATGCACTCATCGCCTCTTTTGCAGCCTCGCTGGTCTGGTTTCTCTCCAAAACACTCTTCTTTTACTATGTCACTTATAACAAGACTTACAGCAGTATCTATGGTTCATTTTCGACCATTATGTTTTTTGCCATTTGGATTTATCTCTCATGGATGATCTTTCTCTATGGCGTAAAACTTACCTATCTTTTACACAATCAGAAAAAAACCAAGCAAGATAGACGCGAGAAGGAACAAAAAGCGGTGATGAAATATAGCCAAAAACGACGCGAATATATACAGCGCTAGATACCAAAGCGGTGTTTTCATCATCACCATCTCACCCTCAATCGAAAATAACTTTTCCAGCACTCCATCCAAGATACCACCCAATCCGATGCAATGTAAGAGCATCTCAAGAGGATAAAAAAGTCCAAATAGTATAGAGAGCAGTGGTGAGAGCAGTTGCCAAAGTGAAAAAGCAGGAAAGATAAAGTGCACGATAGGTATCATCGCGAGATAGACCCATAGATTGATGACTATCATGATAAACCATTTGTTAGAGTCTTTAAAGTAGTGCAAAAAGAGATAAATATAAAAAATCCCACTCACCGAAAACCAAAATCCTATCGAAAAAAGCAATCTAGGATTTAGTGCCACAATCAACAATACCGCAACAGCAAGCACCTCAAAAGAGAAAATCCTCACATGCCGATGAAAGAGTAAAAAAGCAAACGCCATCATCACAAAAGAACGAATCAAAGAGGGTGTAAAATCCAGTAACCATACATACCAAAACACTATCATGATAATCCCCACGGTCAAATCAAAACGACGATTTCGATAGGGAAAATACCTCTCTTGTAGCACGCTATAAGGCTTGGAAAAAATCAGATACAACAATCCAAACAAAAAAGAGAGATGATAACCCGATATCGCGATAAGATGGGAGATACCCAGTAGTGAGACTTTCTCTCTTAAGGCTTTCGAGATGGGTTTTGCCAAAAAAAGTGCGCTGAAAAATTCACGCATGTTAGCTGAGGTATGCGCTGCGCCAATCTTCGCTTGGAGTCTGCTTTTGATGCTATCATGATAGGGTAAAAGCTCGATATCAAAACTAGGCACATAAAAGGATTTTAAAAAATCTAAAAAATTGATTTTATCAGTGATGATACCGATACGCACTTCCCTATCTCGCAAGTCTTTAATATCTTCGTAGTTAGTGGTGATAAAACGATATCCCGCGTTGCTTTTCAGCTTCAAGACATAGTAGTGTTTTCCTCTTTTGGAGACCTTTTGATACTGATTTAAAACCGTTGCCGTGGTATGGTAGAATTTATTTTGCGAAAAGCTCTGATAACTACGATACTCCACAAAGAGACTCACCCCAAAGGCTATCATGATAGCAAGCAAAAAGAGAAAAATCTCTCTTTTGTTTTCAAAAAGCCTACACTGCAAATCATCTATCATGATAACACTCCTGAGAGATGATTTGCATACAACACAACTAAATCATAGGCATATTGGCATCAGAGACAGCGGCATTATAGTCTGCATCTTCATAAACGATTTCTACAGGCACATGCCCTTTATCGATAAATCGTGTAAATTTCTTTTGAAAGACTAGATGCGCCACGCCGATTGGTCCATTTCTATTTTTACCGACAATGACTTCTGTCTCTTCATTTTCCTGTTCTACATAGTTGCTCTTATACTCTTGCCCCTCGGCTTTGGCTTTTTTCTCTTTTTCCATCTCTTCACGCATCTTATACACCGCGTCACGATAGACAAAGAGAATCAAATCCGCATCTTGCTCGATAGACCCAGATTCACGGATATCTGAGAGCATCGGGCGTTTATCATTTCGACTCTCAAGTCCACGATTGAGCTGTGAGAGTGCGATGATAGGGATATTCAGCTCCCTTGCCAAGAGCTTTAACCCTCGTGAAATCTCACTCACTTCCAAGTGTCTATCCTTGCCCCCACTCCCATTCATCAACTGCAAATAATCAATCACACAAAGCCCTATCTCATGATGTTGGGATTTGAGTTTTCGCAATTTTGAGCGGAGTTGATGGATATTGAGCGTACCATCATCATCCACAAAAAGTTTCTGATTTGCCATCTGATCACTCGCATCAGTCAGTCTTGTCCACTCTCCATCATCCATATCACCCACACGAAGTTTTTGAAGTGGTATAGAAGTCTTGGCAGAGAGCATCCGCATCATCAGTTGTTCTGCTGGCATCTCTAGGGAAAATACCGCCACACCTAGTCCATCATCGAGTGCTTTTTGGGTGAGATTGAGTGTGAGTGCCGTCTTTCCCATCGCGGGGCGTGCTGCGATGATGATGAGATCTCCCTCTCCAAACCCAGCGGTCATTTCATTGAGCTCACTATACCCTGTATCAACACCCACAACACCAGAATTTCCTCGTTTTTTCATCTCGTGTATATGTTTGATAGTCGAAGAGACCATCTCCAAAGACTCTCTAAACTCTTTCGTCGCGGAATCAAGAGAAATCTCATACAACTTCTTTTGTACCAAATCAAGTACATCTTCACTTGGTAAATCCTGCTCCACCGCAACAGACTTGATCTCAGTAGTGAGTTGGACAAGCGATCTTTTAATCGACTTTTCCTTAATCTCTTCGACATAGGCAGCGGTATTGGTGATAGGATTGGTCACTAAAATCTCTGAAAAGATATCTTCTTTAAAGGCGTTCATCTTGATAAGGCGGTTTTTCAAAAACTCTTCATCGATGGGAGATCCCTCGGTGTTGAGTTCTGCCATCGCTTTAAAGATCGCTTGATGGTCAGGGAGATAAAAGTCATCATACTTTAAAGCCGCGGCGATATCTTCATAGATAGAAGGCTCAAAGATGATTGAACTTAAAACTGCTCTTTCTATATTTAAATTACTAAGGACATTAGCCATCGCCTAGCTCCTTTGCTGCCTCTTCGACCTCTTGCAAAAAGCGTTCAACAAGATTTTTCTCATCCAAGTTCGCGACCACTTCACCCTTTCGCATCACGAGTCCTGACCCTTTGCCATAGGCAATCGCCACATCTGCCCCTTTGGCTTCTCCGATAGCATTGACCACGCAACCCATCACCGAGATATTGAGTGGCGTTTTGATATGTTTGGTGGCTGCTTCAACTTCTGCTACCGCCTTGACCAAGTCTGCTTCGATGCGTCCACAGGTAGGACAAGAGATGATATTGACCCCATCTTGGACCGCACCAGAGTCTTTGAGTATCGCGCGTCCTACTTCGATCTCTTTTTCGAGTTCACCTGTGATAGAGATACGCATCGTATCACCAATCCCATCAAGTAGCAGTGAGCCAAGTCCAATAGCCGACTTGATAGTGGAGTGAAAGAGTGTTCCAGCTTCAGTGACACCGAGATGAAAAGGGTATTCCACTTGCGGACGAAGCATCCTATAGGCATCGACGGTGCGCTGTACATCACTTGCCTTTAGAGAAACTTTCATATCCGTAAAACCTAAATCTTCAAGGTATTTGATATTATAAAGCGCGGATTCTACCATCCCCTCTGCGCTCTGTCCATACTTCGCTTCAAACTGCTTCTCTAAGGACCCACAATTGACCCCGATTCGCACAGGGATATCACGCTCCTTGCAGGCTTTGACAATCTCTTTTATCTTTCCCTTATCTGAGATATTTCCCGGATTAAATCGCACACAATCCACCACTTCTGCCGCAACAAGTGCTAGTTTGTAGTTGTAGTGGATATCGGCTACAAGAGGCAAGGAAGTGTTGGCTTTTATCTCTTTGAGTGCCAAGGCATCTTCCATATCAGGCACCGCTACACGCACGATATCCGCCCCTGCAAAGTGCAATTGACGGATCTGTTCATTGGTCGCTACGACATCGTGGGTTTTTGAGTATGTCATCGATTGCACCGAGATAGGAGCGTCACCGCCCACTGCTACATTGCCGACTTTTATCTGTTTTGTTGGGTATCTTTTTATCATGATAGGATTATA
>CAZCUH010000002.1:0-1371 GCA_964501795.1 uncultured Sulfurospirillum sp. | reverse complement strand
TCACAGGGTCGATATCAATCTCACAATTTTTACTTTTACACTGTGAGACGGCTTGCAAAAGCGCTTTGGCAGAGTCAGATCGCAAGAGGATTTGATAGCGAAATTTTGAGGCGATTTTGGCGATAGGGGCTTCTCCTGCACCGATGATTTCGATGCCATTTTGCCCTTCTAAGCACTCCCGCATTGCACTCAACTCTTGCATCGTTTTGTTTTTGTATTTACCCGATATTTGTATTTTCATCAACTTTTTAAAGGGAGGATAAAGCCCTTCTCTAAAGAAAAGTTCTTCTTTTAAAAAGAGTTCATAATCGAGCAAATAGCGTTCAAAAAAATCCCTATTTTGCGTCTGTATCAGCACCCTACCCTCGCCTTTTCGTCCACTTCGTCCTGCGATTTGTAGTAGCAGACTCATCGCCTTTTCTCTAGCGCGAAAATCAGGCTGTGCAAGGATAGTATCGATGCCGATAACCACCGCCAAATCGACCCCTAGATAGTTATGCCCCTTGGATAACATCTGCGTGCCTACCAAGATATCTATCTTTTTATCGTTAAAGGATTTCAGCACCTTTTTGAGCTTGGTCTCTGTGGTGATTTCATCTCTATCAAACTTGGCAATGACCTTGTCTGGGTAGCGTGCTTCTAGCTCCCGCACCACCTCAGCCGTACCGATACGACTCACACGCATATCCTCTTTTTTACAACTCGGACAGACCTGTGCGATGCGTTCTGTAAAGTGACAGTAGTGACACACCAAAGCATTTTTCTCACTATGCAGGCTCATCCCTACCGAACAGTACGGACACTCGACATTTGCCCCACAATCATGACAAGAGAGATACTTGAAGTTTGCTCTTGTGGGCAAAAAGACGATGACTTGTTTCTCACGCTCTAAACTCTGCTCAATCTCGCTATAAATAGACTCACTCAAGCTACTCTCACCTGCATCAAAAAGATAAGACTTTTGGCTATCATGATAAGTGCCTTTGAGTCTAAACGAAGGAAACTTTTCATACGAAGTAAGTGAGGGCGTAGCAGACCCCAAAAGCACTTTTGCGCCTAAAATTTTCCCCATATACACCGCCACATCGCGCGCATGATAGCGTGGGCGTTGGGCGGATTTGTAGCTATCATCATGCTCTTCATCGACTACTATCAAGCCGATATTTTCCAGTGGCAAAAAGAGTGCTGACCTTGCCCCAGCGATGATTTTGATCTCACCACTAGCTATACCCTCTAAAATCCCCTCTTTTTTCTTTTTAGTGATTTTGGAGTGCCAAATCGCGACCAAATCCCCAAACTTCTCTTTAAGCCGTAAAAGCATCTGTGGGGTGAGTGAAATCTCAGGCATCAAGAAAATCGCTGTTTTTCCTT
>CAZCUH010000001.1:27826-34377 GCA_964501795.1 uncultured Sulfurospirillum sp. | reverse complement strand
CCAAGTTCTTTTAAAAATGAGGTCAATTTACAAAATGATGAAAATGCTACCTTTACCTATCTTGATGATACCGGTACACAAAGAGCGCGTGCTTATATGACGATTACGGCACTTATAGATAATAACAATACAGCAACACACTACACGGCAGGGTGTTTTGCAAAAGATATTAACTATACATTGCCAGTAGGACTTTTGGCTGGGAAAGTTCATACTTATTATGCTGATAAAAATACAAGTGAAGTCAATGCAACACTTTTTCAAACGGGTGAAGGAAACTTTAGCAGTGGAGTAACCAAGACTGCTATTGGAATCAATTTTGCTAGGTCTAAAACAGTACCACAGAATCCATTTGATTTGAATGTTTCGGTATTAGATGTCAATGTGACTGATGAAAACGGTGTCAAAGGGTCTGGGTTTGCCACAAAATCAGGTAATGCGAAATACTATTATATGCGATTGTATGCTCCAGATTATTTGAGTATAGAGCCATCAGATTATAAGGCACAACTCTTTTATGAGGTCTATTGTGATGAGAGCAGTGGCTGTGATAAGAATGATTCAAATTTAAGTGCTTTGCATGAGAGTGTGGATTATGTCAATTGGTATATCTTTAATCCAAATCATAAGCCAGCTTTAGGTTCTTATATACCTGCTTCTGTTCACGCGACAGGTGATTTAAATGCAACAAGTGCTGGTACTTTTTCAGTGGATTTAAATCTATCATCATCGCATAAGAGACCTTATTGTGATCGTGTGAGGTTGACTCCAGAATCATGGTTTAAGTATGACGCATATAACGCTACCTTTGCTGATACAGTTGATTTTAAAGCTTGTTTCTCATCAAAAGGCTCATGGGCAGGTAAAGGTGATGTGGGTATGTCAGTGGATTTAAATGTCTCTAGAGAAAAAAATATGAAGTTAGATTGGTAAAAGGAGAGGATGTGAAAAGAAGTGGGTTTTCCCTGATAGAGTTGGTATTTGCTATTGTTGTGATTGCTATCTCATTGATGACAGTGCCATTGATGCTCAATCAAGGTGCCAAGAGTAATCAATTTGCTTTGATGCAAGAGTCTATCCTTGCTGCACATACGAAGATGGGTAATATCCTCTCTTTTAAATGGGATGAAAATTCTGGAGATGAGAATGGTACAATCGTGCGTGTCTTGGATGTAACTGCTGGGGATAGTCAACTAGATAGAAACACAACAGTGCGAAGAGTAGGACATATACATAATGACTTAAGACGAAGGATGCAGGATAAAGAGACCAACGCAACAGCGCCAGGTGCTTTGGGTATAGAAGTTGCTGATTTGTATGATGATATCGATGATTTTAATGGAAAATCTGTGATTGTAGCACCCGTAGGAGCAGCAACAGAAAAAGGAAAGTTTGATTATCTCGATGCGGATTTGAATCTCACCACTAGTGTGAAGTATATCTCTGATGATGTTAATTACTCACAAAAAGATATCGCTTTTGATTTTAATGCTTCCAATGTGATTGCTGCAGGTAGCAGCAATATCAAAATGGTAGAACTCAATTGTACTAGTGTCAATAGTGATACCCCTTTTGTCTTTCGTATGTTTTCCTCCAACATCGGGCAGAGTAAATTGGTTGAGAGGGTGAAATAATGCAAGCGAAGATAAAACAGATGAAGCGCCGTGCTTTTACCATGATAGAGTTGGTGATGGTGATTGTTATCTTAGGTATCGTCTCGATGATTGCAACAGATGTCATCGCCAAGATGTATAAAGGGTATATTCAAAGTAAAATCATCAATGATCTTGAACAAAAAACAGAGACAGTGATAGATCAGATAGCCAAGAGACTGCAGTACCGTATCAAACCTACGATTATAGCACGACAAAGCGGTCACAATACCTATCTAGCACTCAACTCTGATGAGTTAAACAGTACGAGTACAGCGTATGATATGGTGGAGTGGATAGGCTATGATAATGAGAGCTTTATGGGTGAACATAATGGTTCATTTTCTGTGCCAGGCTGGAGTGGTTTTATCGATGTGGATAGTGGAATCACAAGTAACGCTCTCAATCAGCTAAAGAGTCCTGGTAGTGATTTGGATATCATTGAAAGAACGGTTGGTGCACTTTCAGATGGGGCTGTAAGTTTGGTCACTGCGGGAAAAGATAGACCTGCTGTTATTTTTAAATGCCCACAAGGAGATAACAATCTCTCCAAGTATGGTTGGGATTGGACTCGACCAAACCTTGCTGATCATAATTACACTTTAGCGGTGATAAAAAATGATGTCACTACTTTTGGTATAGTTAATCCAGCTGATGCAAATCGAAGTATCTGTGAACAGTACTATCTCGCATGGAGTGCTTATGCCTTGGTACCTGAAGGAAACACGACAGATGATTTCAATCTCACACTTAGATACAATTATCAACCATGGGGAAATAGTACACCTAATAGTGGCGAAAAATATACTGATGGCAATACATCACTGTTAGCTGAGCATGTCAGTACCTTTCGGGTGATGCAAGTGGGAGAGACATTGCGGGTGAAGATTTGTATCCAAGATGGTAACATCACAGGGGAGCCTGTAGGATTTTGTAAAGAGAGGGCGATATTTTGATGAGAAAAGGTTTTGGATTAATTACGGCGATTATAGTACTTGTCATTGTCTCGACGCTGATGGCTTTGATGATGTCACTCTCATCAACATCGGTGAAGCAGACGACGGATATATTTTATAAAGAGCAAGCAGCGCTTTTGGCGAGATCTGCTGCGGAGTATGGATTGCTTGCGATATCGGGGCATGAGAACAATGTCTCTTGCATTGAACATATCAATATGCATTATCCCAATGCGATAACACCCACACATGAGATGAATTTGACGATGTATTATCTCTATAAAGGGGCACCAACGACCTGTGGTCAAATATTGGCTAGTAATATCAATACAAGCGAATCCAATATCACCGTGATGATGGATGTGCGTGTGGCAGTGCGACAAGATACAACAGGTGTCACAGAGCCTATTGTTATTCATAGAAGAACACTTCAAAAACCTTAAATTTTAATAAAGATTAAAAAGAAGTTTGGGTATAATTTAAGGGTATATTATTCCAATATTGAAAGGGGAAAATATGAACTTAAGTGTTGCTGCAAGACAGCTAGAAATGACGGATGCGATTCGAGCGCATATAGAACATTCTGTGGAGAGCTTAAAGAAATTTAATCTTGATATCATCTCAACAAGAGTGGTGGTTGCCGCTGATGAACGCAATGGGAAAAAAGGTTTTACAGTTGATTTGAACCTTAATTTGCCACAAAAAACAGCAGTGGTTATCAAACAAAAAGATAAAGACTTATACGCGGCTATTGATATGGCAACGGATCGTGCGATGAAGGTACTTAGACGCTATCATGATAAAGAGGTAGCACATAGAGTGACCAAGATTAGTGACTTTGGAAATCTTAACTTGTTAGAGCCAGAAGATATCGAAGAGAATATCGAAGTAGATACCGATGAAATTATCCCGATGGAGTTGGATTTATATAAACCACTAGATATTGAAGAAGCTTTAGAGATGATTAAAAGCACCAACCAGCAATTTTTGATTTTTAATGACAAAGACGATAACACACGCGTACTTTATAAAAGAAAAGATAATAAATTCGGCTTGTATTAGAAGCCAGAGGGGATGCATGAAAGCATCCTCTATAATTCACTTCCCCTCTTTATGATATCTACCCCATATTTTTCTCGCATCTTTTGTGTCTTTTGTGTTAGTTTGTGAGCTATTCTATCTTCTTCATAGGCAAATAGTGAAGGATATTTATTGGGATTTTCTTGAAAATTTGTGAGTGATATCGTGAGGCGTATCACACTACTTTTGGGGTAGATATCTAGTTCTTCAAAAATCTCAAGACTCTTTTTAAGCAAAAAATCTTCATGTAACAATCTCTCAAAGCTTACCTGCTTTTTAGAAGATTGATATTCGTAACGGATCCCAATAAAGAGTGTTTTGGGATGTAATCGTAGTTTGGAGACTAAAAAGATGAGATGACGCGCTAAGATGGTGAGTCGCCTTTTGATCTCACTTCTCTCCTCTATCGCGTCAAAGGTGCGTGAAATCCCGATGGATTTTCTATCGCTTTTGTGTTCTATCTTGTCATGATCGAGTCCGCAGACTCTATCATAGAGTAGCTTGCCACTTTTACCCCAAGAGTAGAGCAGGTTTTGTGCATCTTCTATATCTCCAAGAGTTCTTTTTTGATAGTGGAGAAGTTTTTTTTGGGTTGCTTTTCCAATCCCTGGAAATGCTTCTATGGGGATATCATGGATAAAATCGGAGATATCTTCAGGTTTTAAGAGTTTGACACCATCTGGTTTGGCAAAGTTGGTGGAGAGTTTGGCGAGCCACTTTGTTTGGGCAATGCCTATGGAGATGGGAAGTGAAAACTCCTCTAAGATCTCCTTTTTTAAGGTGTGTGCAAAATATTCTACATCCTTATCTTCAATCCAGCCACTCACATCAGCAAAAAATTCATCGATACTATACTGTTCTATGCTAGGAACTCTCTTTTGTAAAAAGCATTTGAGTTTATGGGATAGTTCATGATAGAGATGGTGCTGTGGTAGGCAGATGACAAGATGCGGACAGAGTTTGAGTGCATGCGAGAGAGGCATGGCGGTTTTGATACCAAAGGCACGGGCCTCATAAGAGGAGGTGATGACGATACCGCGTATCTTTTCTTTCTCTTTAAAATAGCTCTCAAAATCTTTTTTCATCTCTCTGTGAAAAAGTGTGGGTACAAAAGCACCAGCATTTTCTAAAGAGACTTTTTTGCTTTTTGCATCCTTGTCAAAGATGAAGGGATCAGCCCTTCCTCCCACAGCGATAGGTATATTGTGTAGGTGAGGCTTGCCTATCCTTTCTGCTGATGCAAAAAATGCATCTAAATCCAGATGCATTATCATGATAGATTAGAGTACAAACTCATTAATCTTTAAAACTGAGTTCTCAATGGCTGTTAATAGTTGGTCTATGATGTTTAATAATGTTGTCATTTTAAAATCCTTGTTTTATTTTAATCCTCTCTATCATGATAGGTGATAGCACAACCTCTGCAAGGGAAGGGTCAAAATTTCATCGAAATTTTGGGGATACCCACCCTGAAGCCGTTTGCGATTACCTATCATGATAGAGAGGATTTTATACTCGTATTGTAATAAAATTATTTTTTATGGTACAATTATATTTCAAAATGAAATGTTTTTTTGAAGATTCCCTAAAAATAGGGTTTTTAAAACTATGAATTTGGAGTAAACTATGACTTTTAAAGAGATATTACCAAAATTAAAAGATGTTATTTCGCAAGAACTTGGCAATAAAAAAGTGTTTGACAAGGATATTGCAGATGCTTTAAATATCAATCATCTTACCTTTGCTACGATGAAAAATCGAGGGAAAGTACCATATGAAGAGATACTCAATTTCTGTGCACAACGCAAAATATCTATCAATTGGCTCTTTTATAACCAAGCCACGCGTTCGCTTGAAGAGGAGACAGAGAAGTATGCCAATGTGCGCTATTTTGGCGATATCTACGCAAGTGCAGGTGGTGGGTCTTTTACGGATGATGAATCACATGATTCTGTGGTATTGGATCCGCATATGGTGGATATGTTGGGTGGCGAGAGAGAGATAAAATATATTGATTCTATCAATGTCATGGGAGACTCTATGGAGCCTACTTTTTATGAAAATGATATGGTGTTTATCAATCGTAATCAAAAAGAGATTAGCCGTGGTGGGGTTTATGTTGTGGCGACGCCCAATGGCTTGTTTATCAAAAGATTGTTGCTTAGAAGTAGTGGATTGTTGGATTTGATTTCTGATAATGAACTTTATTCAATTGAGACGGTTGAGAGTGAGTCGGTGGAAATCGTAGGAAAAGTAGTAGGGAGTATGCGGAGTATGTAGTTATCATGATAGCTGTCTATCATGATAACTATGATTTTATGAGGCAGAGATAGTAATCGTCTCTATCTTGTCATGTCCTTCGATGCTATCTAGTACAGCAAAGCTCTCTGTGTCACCTTCTTCGATACCACCAAAAACCGTATGGACACCATCCAAGTGAGGACAAGGGACAAAACAGATGAAGAATTGACTACCGCCCGTATTTGGTCCAGCGTGTGCCATGGAGAGTGTGCCTTTGAGGTGCTTATGGGTATTTTTCTCTGTTTCACAAGCGATGGACCAACCCGGTCCTCCTGTACCTGTACCATGTGGACAACCACCTTGTGCCATAAATCCTGGTATAACTCTATGAAAAATCTTATCATCATAGAAGCCTTCATTGGCTAAGTGCGCAAAATTGGCTACGGTGTTAGGTACTTCATCAACATAGAGTTTGAGTTTGATGTCCCCTTTATTGGTTTTGATTGTTGCATATTGAAATGATGCCATTTCATCGGCAGAAAAGTTATATTCTTTCATTTTTAAATCCTTCATTGTAATTGAAATGCGATTATAGCTAAAAATTTAGTATAATACCTTTCAA
>CAZCUH010000001.1:14570-27726 GCA_964501795.1 uncultured Sulfurospirillum sp. | reverse complement strand
TATGATGCAAATGATAAATAGTAGATACAGTACCTATTGCATAATTTGGGTTTAAGTGAGGTGTATATGATAGTGATAAAAAGTGCCACGCTCTTTGTAGAGGGTGAAGAAGTTGTAAAAGATGTGTTGATCAAAGAGAATTTGATTGCTAAGATTTCGGATTGTATAGAAGAGCCATCGGCTATCATGATAGAGGCAAAAGGGCTTTATCTACTCCCTGGTATTATAGATTTGAATGTCCGTTTTAAGGATGATATATTGAGTAAATCGCATATTGAGAGATTGAAAAATAAGGCGAAAAATTCTGGTGTAACGACGCTTGCATTGATGCCAGACTTCACGCCTTGTGTAGAGAGTGAGACGGTGATGGAGTTGTTGCAGTATAAGTTAGATGATTCTATGAAACTCTCTATCAAAGGACTACAAGCCAAGGAGCAGGATAAACTCAATAATATCTCTTCACTCTTAAAGAGTGGGGCAAGCATCATTCAAGAGCGATCGCATATCAATGGAAATCTTTTGAGGCGCATTTTGCAGTATGCCTTGATGAAAAAAGTGCCATTTTTCTGTTTTTGTGACAATCCTGATCTCAATGATAATGGTGTGATGCATGAGGGGGTGACTTCTGCCAAACTTGGTTTAGCAGGGATTAGCAAAATCAGTGAAATTTCGGAAGTGGCAAAAGTGGCGAGTATGGCAGAGTATTATGGTACAAAAACACTCTTTCAATCTCTCTCAACTGCCAGAGCACTCGATATCGTAGCGCGTGCAAAGCATAACAACCCACACATCTATGCGGAAGTCTCAATCTTTCATCTACTCTTTAATGATGAGGCATGCAGTGATTTTCATACCGTGGCAAAATTGATGCCTCCTTTGCGGGATGAAGCGGAGAGAATACGCTTAGTAGATGCGCTAAAGATGGGAAAAATTGATCTCTTGACTTCGTTACATGCTGCAAAATCTTTCAATAGCAAGGATCTTCCTTTTAATGATGCGGCGTATGGTGTTGATTCGCTAGAAGCATATTTAGCCCTTTGTTATACGGCTTTGGTGAAGCAAGGACATATCGATATAGGCAGACTGATTTCACTGTTGAGTGAAGTGCCCGCTGAAGTTTTGGGCTTGGAGAAGTTAGGGAAGATTGAAGAGGGCTATATCGCAGATGTGATACTCTTTGACCCTGATGTCAAAAAAGTATGTGAAGATAGAGAGTCCTTACTTTTTGGCATGGAGATTTTTGGAGAGGTCAAAGAGATAATCAAGCAAGGACAGAGTGTTACCAAATGAAATAGTGCTATCATGATACGATAAATAACCCTAATAGACTCCTAATTAGAGGCTAAGAGTTATGCTATAATAAAAAATAATAAATTATCAACTTATAAAGGATAGAGATGAACGAGATTTTTCAACCAAACCCAGCATTTTCCAAACGAGCACATATAAAAAGTATGGATGAGTACCACGCGCTTATGCAAAAAGCCAATGATGATTATGAAGGCTTTTGGAAAGCGTATGCAGATGAGAAGATTGAGTGGCTAGCACCTTATGACAAGGTGCTTGACGAGTCGGATGCTCCTTTTTACAAATGGTTCACCAATGGAAAGTTGAATGTCTCAAATCAATGTATCGATAGACATTTGAGCGATAAAGCAGATAAGGTGGCTATCTTGTTTGAAGGTGATCGGGGTGATGTGGAGAAGATTACCTATAAGCAGCTTAGCCAAAGAGTCAATCAATTTGCCAATATGCTCAAAAATAAATTTGGTGTTAAAAAAGGTGATCGTGTTGTGCTTTATATGCCGATGATTCCAGAAGCGGCTTATGCGATGCTAGCGTGTGCGAGAATTGGGGCGATTCACTCTATCGTTTTTGGTGGATTTTCTGCAGGGGCGCTTCGAGATAGGATTGAAGATGCTTCGGCAAAGCTCATCATTACAGCGGATGGTGCCTATAGAAAAGGAAAACCTTATCTACTCAAGCCTGTGGTAGATGATGCCTTGCAAACGCCAGTAGAGTCTGTTGAGGCGGTATTGGTCGTGAAAAGAAATGGTGAAGAGATTCATTGGGAAGAGGGTAGAGATCATGACTATCATGATAGCATCAAAGACGAATCAGATGTGTGCCCTTTTGAGCCGATGGATAGTGAAGACCCACTCTTTTTGCTTTATACCTCAGGTAGTACGGGCAAACCTAAAGGGGTACAACACAGCAGTGCAGGGTATATTCTTTGGGCACAGATGACGATGGAGTGGGTCTTTGATGTGCAGGGTGATGATGTCTATTGGTGTACGGCAGATATAGGCTGGATTACGGGACATACTTATATCGTCTATGGACCATTAGCGGCTGGGACGACGACGGTGATGTTTGAGGGTGTACCAACTTACCCAGATGCAGGACGGGCGTGGCAGATGGTGCAAGATCATAAAATTACGCAATTTTATACTGCACCAACTGCGATTCGTGTGTTACATAAGATGGGTGAGGATGAACCAGCAAAATATGATTTATCAGGCTTAAAAGTGCTAGGAACTGTTGGTGAGCCTATCGATCCTCCTGCATGGAAGTGGTACTATGAAGTTGTTGGTGGGGGCAAAGCTGCCATTGTGGATACCTATTGGCAGACGGAGACGGGGGGACATATGATTAGTCCACTCCCCGGTGCAACACCTATCAAACCAGCTTGTGCGACTTATGCACTCCCTGGGATTATGGCTGAAGTGATGGATGAAGAGGGAAATCCTAAAGAGATTGGTGAGACAGGGCTATTGTGTATCACAAGACCATGGCCTAGTATGATTCGTACCATTTGGGGTGATCCAGAAAGGTTTAAATCTGCCTATTTTTCAGATGCCACAAAAGATGGCAAACCTGTCTATTTTACAGGAGATGGTGCCAATGTAGATAAAGATGGCTATATCACGATTACAGGTCGTATGGATGATGTCATCAATGTCTCAGGCCATAGAATGGGCTCTGCTGAGATAGAAGCGGTGGTAAAAGAGGATAGCTTTGTGGCAGAAGTGGCTGTTGTGGGGCGACCTCATGATATCAAAGGTGAGTCAATCTTTATCTATGTTGTTTTAAAGGATGAGGTGGAAAAAGATATGAAAAAGCATATCAATGACCTACTTTCCAAAGAGATAGGAAACATCGCTAAAGCGGATGATATCATCGTAGTACCAGGTTTACCAAAAACGCGTTCAGGGAAGATTATGAGGCGTATATTGCGTTCGATTGCTGTAGGTGAAGCGATTACGCAAGATACCTCTACTTTAGAAGATCCTGAAGTAGTGGCACAGATAGAAAAAGCCGTTAAAGAGGCGTAGTCAAAAAGCCTTTTGGGGCTTTTTGATACTTTTTGTAAACTCTCCTAAAAAGTATCAAAACTTTTTATAATACTCATACTTTATATTATTTCATCTTTTTATCTCTTCTTGTAACTGTTTATCCCTTTAGCCTTTTTGGTACTATTTTTAGCATTATGTTTCATTGATTTTTTTTGCTATGTGACCGATTTAGAATTAGTACAGAGAGTGGGGGGATACCATTTTGTGTCAAAATGGAAGGGAAATAGATGAATATTAAAATGCTAAAAGAACAGACTAAAGCGCTAACATTGCTCTATGTGGAAGACAATGAGCAACTCAAAAATGTAAAATTAGAGATGTTTAATGAAATATTCAAAAAAGTGGTTTATGCCAAAAATGGCTATGAGGGATTGATGAAATACCAAAACGAGCGCTTTGATTTAGTCATCACAGACATCAATATGCCAGTTATGGATGGATTGGAGATGGTAGAAAAGATACAAAAAGTGCATCCCTCTCAGGCGGTCATAGTGCTTTCTGCCTATGCTGAGATAGAGTATCTGACGAAATTATCAAAACTCAATATATGTTGCTTTTTAACAAAACCAATAGATATGAAAAAATTATTGCAAAAGATTTATGAGAGTACAAGCAACAAATTAGTTGCGTAGTTCTCCAGCCCGCCAAAGCGAACTGGATACTAAAGTTCTAAGTTAGATTAGAAAGAAACACCTAGTGATTTCATAACTTCATGCGTTAATCCACCAACAGCTAATCCATGTGCTTTTTGGTATGATTTAATTGCGTTTTGTGTTAAAATACCATTGATTCCATCGATTGGACCATGGTATAGACCTTCATTTTTAAGGGCTGTTTGAACCGCTCTCATAGTAGATGTACCCATGTGTGATTGACATACAACACGCTTCCATTGTACTGAGCTTGGAGATACCATATTTCTTTTTGTGATTGTTTGGTAAGCTTCAGGGATAGCAATTCTTTTTACTTCTGCTGGAGTTACAAGTTTAGTCACTGTGATATCTTTATAAACTGCAGGGATTTCTATCTCTTTAGTTGTTGCTGGTGTTGCTACAACAGTTTTAGTGATAGTTTTGTATTGTGCAGGTCTTGCAAGTTTACAAACTTGGTGTCCTGTATATTTACCAGTTGCTTTTGTTCCTACTTTTGCCCATGAGAATGTTGCATCACCAGTTTTACTTGTAACTGTATATGAAGCAGTTTGCTCAGGGATTGCAACTTCTTGTACTGTTGCAGGCGTAGCAAGTTTTCTAACTTTAACAGTTTTGTAAACTGCTGGAATATCGATAACTTTAGTAGTTGCCGGTGTTGCTACAACTCTTTTAGTTACAGTTTTGTATCGTGCTGGTGTTGTTACAAGACACATAACACCACAGTCATTGTTTCTACCGTTACATTGTGATTTTTTCCACATTGTTTTTTCTGGCTCTACAAGTACTTTCTCACTTACTGTTTTATAAGTAGCTGGTACTTTTACGATTCTTTGAGATGCTTCTTTTACAAGAACTCTCTCTTCTGCATATTCATATTTTGCAGGTACAACTTTTAGAGATGTGCTTGCTTCTTTAGAAACATAAGTTTGTTTTGAAGTAGAGTAAGTAGCAGGTGTGAAGTATTCTCTATAACATTCACCAACAGCCATACTATCTATATCAGCACCACCAGTCTTCGCTGCAGCTAAAATCTCAGCAGATACAGGGATATGATTTGTGAGGCTTGTATGCCACATAACTTCTGCATCTCTTACTAAGACTTTCTCAGTTGTTCTTTTGTAAGTAGCAGGGATAACAGTCAATCTAGTGGATGCTTCTTTTACTAAAACACGCTCTTTTGAAGTTCCATATTTTGCGGGAATAATTTGGAGTCTTTCTGAAGCTTCTTTTGCAAGAACTTTTTCAGTAGTTGTTTCAAATTTTGCGGGAATAATAACTTTTGCATAACACTCACCTGGTTGTGCATTTGGTAAAATACCACCGATGTCTGTAGCGTCTGCTACTAAGCTTGTTGATGCGACAGCTAAAGATACGGCTAAAGCTGTTGATAATCTGTAATTTTTCATTCGAAATCCTTTTAAATTTTTTAGACTCGAAAATTATAGCCATATAATTTTACTATTGCAATAAAATAAAATAATAGTCAAATATATTAAAGTCTGTTTAATATTCGTTTACTTTCAGTTTATTTTAATGTTTAATTGACTATCTTATTTTGTCGATATAATGCTATATATATTAAATAGGTAAGGAAAATGGAATGAATAGGGTGCTTTTTGTGTTTACTTTTGTACTCTTAAGTTTTGTGTTAGTACCTTCAGCTTTCGCTAAGAATGTAAAAATAGCAGATATTTCACTCCATCTTGAGGCGATTCAAGTGGGAGCATTTAAGGAAAGAAAAAATATTTTGAAGCAAATGCAACGCTTTTCTAGGTTTCATATTTTTATAGACAAGGCAGATGGATTAAGTAGATTTTATCTTGTCAATATCAAAAAAGAGGCGTATGCAAAAATCTTAGCAGAAGTACAAAAATCAAATCCAACAGCTTTCTTGGCAAATTGGAAAATCAAAAAAATAGTAGAGAATCACCAACTTGCTACTATGCCCAAGAGAGATAAAAGATATCATCATGATAGATATACTTTAAATAGTGCTACTATCTTAAAAACACGCAAGAAATTCTTTTAGTTTTAAACTTAGAGGTGGTATAAAGAAAGATTGTTGTAAAATCCCTCAAAATATTATAGAAGGATTATGTATGGCAATTACGGTATATTATGATAAAGATTGTGATTTAAATATCATCAAGAGTAAAAAAGTAGCGATGATTGGTTTTGGTTCACAAGGTCATGCGCACGCAGAGAATTTAAGAGATAGTGGTGTAGAAGTGATTGTAGGTCTTAAAGAGGGTGGAAGTTCTTGGGGAAAAGCAGCAAAAAAAGATTTTAAAGTGATGAGTGTAGCAGAAGCAACAAAAGCAGCAAATGTTATCATGATACTCCTTCCTGATGAGATACAAGCAGATGTCTATGCCAATGAGATAGAGCCAAATCTTGATAAAGGTGATACGGTTGCTTTTGGTCATGGTTTCAATATCCATTATGGTCAAATTCTCCCAAAAGATGATATCAATGTGATGATGATAGCACCCAAGGCACCAGGTCATACGGTAAGAAGTGAATTTGTCAAAGGTGGTGGTATCCCTGATCTTATCGCAGTCAATCAAGACCCAAGTGGTGATACTAAGGCCTTGGCACTCTCTTATGCTTCTGCTATTGGTGGTGGTAGAACAGCTATTATCGAAACGACTTTCAAAGATGAAACTGAAACAGACCTTTTTGGTGAGCAAGCGGTACTCTGTGGTGGGACAGCCTCTCTCGTTCAAGCAGGTTTTGAGACACTTGTAGAAGCGGGATATGCACCAGAACTTGCTTATTTTGAGTGTTTACATGAATTGAAGCTTATTGTGGATTTGATGTTCCAAGGTGGTATCGCTGATATGCGTTACTCTATCTCAAATACAGCAGAGTATGGTGACTATGTCAGTGGTAAGCGCGTGATTAATGCCCAAAGTAAAGAAGCGATGCGAGAGATCTTAACTGAGATTCAAGATGGTCGTTTTGCAAAAGATTTTGTTTTGGAGAGAAAAGCAGGGTATGCTAGAATGAATGCGGAGAGAGCTAATTCGCGTGTTTCTCTTATTGAAGAGACGGGTCGTAATCTTAGAGCAATGATGCCTTGGATTTCTGCCAATAAAATCATCGATCAAGACGCAAACTAAAAGAGGTTGATATGGCAGAAGTTATAACCGTTACCTCTGGAAAAGGAGGGGTCGGAAAATCAACACTATCGGCAAATCTCGCGGTAGGTTTGGCTGAAGCTGGTAAAAAAGTAGTTGCTGTAGATTTTGATATAGGGCTTAGAAATCTTGATATGATTTTGGGGCTTGAAAATAGAATTGTCTATGATGTCATTGATGTGATGGAGGGGCGATGTAACCTTTCTCAAGCACTCATCAATGATAAAAGATCAAAATCACTCTATTTTTTACCAGCCTCGCAAACAAGTGATAAAGATATACTCAACAAAGAGAAAGTAGCAGAACTCATCGTTGCACTTAAAAAAGAGTTTGATTATATTATCCTTGACTCTCCTGCTGGGATTGAGAGTGGTTTTGAACACTCTATATTTTTGGCAGATCGTGCGATTGTTGTATCTACGCCTGATGTCTCTGCTGTCAGAGATGCTGATCGTGTGATTGGTATCATCGATGCTAAAAGCCAAAAAGCCAAAGATGGTAAAGAGGTGCAAAAGCATGTCGTTATCAATAGACTAAAAGCAGATATGGTAGAGAGCGGTGCTATGCTTTCAGTCGAAGATGTTTTAAGTATCTTGGCATTGCCACTGATTGGTGTGATTCCAGATGATGAGAGGATTATCACTTCGACCAATGATGGTGAACCTATCTTTTTTGACAAAACTGCCTTAGCTGCGGAAGCCTATAGACGCATCACCAAGCGTGTTTTAGGGGAAGAGGTCTCTTTCTTAGATCTCACCGTAAAAAAAGGTTTTTTTAAGAGGTTGTTTGGATGACACTATTTGAGAGAATGTTTGGCAAAAAGAAAGCGTCAGCCAATAATGCAAAAGCAAGATTAAAAGTGATGTTAGCAACAGAACGGGCAGATTGTAAGATTCCTTATTTAGAAGATTTAAAGCGTGAGATTTTAGAAGTCGTACAAAAATATACAGGTACCTCGTCTGATGTCAATATCAAAACAGAAAAAAGTAACGATGTGGATATGTTAGAACTTGAAATCTCTTTAGGCAAAAACTAAGAGTCGTATGAAAAAAACTTTTCTTTATGTGCTATTGTCAATGGTTACAGCTTTGGCTGTACTCTTGGCAACTATGGTGATATATAAAGAATTTTTTGTAACGCCTTCCCCAAAATCCCCCACAATGATAAAGAAAACTGCTCCTAAAAAAGATAAAATCTCTAAACTAGAGACGACAATTTTAGAAGTAAAAAGAAAAGAAAAAACAGATGTTTTAACGGTTGCAACAGAGATTGAAGACTATATCGCTAGTCAGAAGCATAAAGATGAAAATCGCTCTGTAATATTGGTAAAACCATCTTGTAAAGTCGTGACAAAAAGTCCTAAGAAGAAGAGAAAAGTGTTTCATGATCATATTCCTAGATTGGCTATCATTATGGATGATATTGGTAATGCAAAGCAAGAGAAAGCGTTTGAAAAAATCCCCTTTGCCATGACGCCTTCTATCTTTCCTGCCACCAAAAGACATCCTAACACACCACAATTTGCTAAAAAATTTAAATGTTATATGGTACACATGCCCATGGAAGCTTTTCATTTTGCGCATCCTGAAGAGAATACCTTGGAAGTTTCAGATACCTTAGAGACGATAGAAAAAAAGATTGCCAATATGCATCAAGATTTTCCCAATGCAATTGCCATCAACAACCACACAGGGAGTAAATTCACTTCCAATAGCGTAGCTATGGATAAGCTCTTTTGTGTTTTGGATAAGTATGATATCGATTTTATAGATAGTAAAACAGCACCACATTCAAAGGGTAAAACGACAGGAAAATTACACAATAAAGTCGTTTTAGAGCGCAATATATTTTTAGATAATGAACCTGATGTTGACTATATACGCAAGCAACTCAAAAAGGCGGTGCGATACGCCAAGCGTCATGGGGTAGCTATTGCGATTTGTCATCCGCGTCCAGAGACATTTGAAGCGCTAAGCGAGGCGGAGGATCTGTTAAAGGGCGTAAAGATGGTGTTTATTGATGAACTCTATGATTGAAAAATTGTCTGCCATTCCCTCAGAACTTGAGGCAGTGAAAAAACCACCTAGCACACTCTATACTATAGGTAATCAAAGTCTCTTAGCCAAAAGAAAGATTTCTATCGTAGGCACGCGTCGTCCTAGCCAATATACCAAAGCAAAAACGAGAGAGTTAGCAGAGAAATTTTCCGCTTTAGATATGGTCGTTGTGAGTGGTGGCGCTATGGGAGTCGATGCTATGGCACACACAGGCGCTTTTCCTCGTACCATTGCCGTGATGGCAAATTCACTAGATATCATCTATCCTGCTGTCAATAAAAAGTTGATAGGCATGATGCAAGAAGAGGCATTGGTCTTGAGTGAATATGAGGCGACAATGCGTGCAACGAGATATACTTTTGTCATACGAAATCGTATCGTGGTAGCCTTGGGTGAGGCACTGATCATCACAGAGGCAGATGAAAATTCTGGAACGATGCGAAGTGCCCAAATCGCTATAGAGATGGGCAAGCCCATTTATGTACTCTCGCAGCGTGTAGGAGAGAGCTTGGGCACACAAAAACTTTTGCAAGAGGGACATGCCAAAATCATTACCGACATAGATGCGTTTATAGGAAAATTTGGTGAGATACAAGCGCATGATTTAGGTGAATTGGAATTTTTTAAATCTTCTCCAACACTAGCTGAGAGTTTAGTGCAGTTTGGAGATAGATTGTATGAGTTAGAGTTAGAAGGAAAAATCACTATCAAAAACCTCAGAGTGAGCCTATCATGATAGCTGCGATAGATGTAGGATTAAAGCGTATTGGTATAGCGCTTTGTTTGGATGGAGATATCGTCGTGCCACAAAATGCCATCTTAAGAAAAAATAGAAATCAAGCAGCAAAAGAAGTAGATAGTATGCTTGCTGCTTGGAAGATACAAACTTTAGTTGTGGGCATTCCTAAAGGGGGGAGTGCTGAGGCGGAGATGACAAGACGCATTGAACATTTTGTCTCTTTATTGACATTTACTGGTGAAGTGGTCTATCATGATGAATCAGGAAGCAGTATGGAAGCCAAAGAGATGATGAAGGGCAAAGTGAAACAAAAGCGCGATGGAAAGGTAGATTCTATCGCGGCACAACTGATTTTGCAAAGGTGGCTTGAGAGATGAATTCTAGGGTATTGGTAAGCTTGCAATTTGTAGCAATCATCGCTATCATGATACCAAAATCTTCTCTCATGATAACTTCATATTGGTGGGTATTGCCACTCGTAGCGATACTCATAGCGCTGTGGATTTTTACGCACAATAGAGTTGGAAATTTTAATGTCGTACCTGAGATACGAGACAATGCCAAGCTTGTTGTTTCGGGACCTTATCGCTATGTGAGACATCCTATGTATAGTGCTTTGATACTCTTTATGTCAGGTATGCTCTTGTGGCATTTTAATCTTATCAATCTTCTCTTTTTGGCTATCATGATAGCTGCGGTAGGGCTTAAAGCACGAAAAGAAGAGCAGTTATGGAGTGATCATCATGAGGATTATCTCGCTTATAAAAAAGCAACAAAGATTATCATCCCCTTTATATTTTAGAGGATGAGCATCGCATCGCCATACGAGTAAAATTGATACTCATGGGCTATGGCTTCCTCATATAAAGCAAGTGTCTTTTCTAGACCTACAAAACTAGCTACGAGCATAAGAAGCGTAGATTTTGGCAGGTGAAAATTGGTCAAGAGATGATTGACGCGTATGGGTTTATTGTGGGGATGCAAAAAGAGATCAGATTCGCCTTGTGGGATTTTCTCTCTTGCAAAATACTCGATGGTACGCGTGACAGTGGTACCAACAGCCAAGATATTTTTGTCGCTCTCTAAAAGCTGCTCTGTTTGAGGTGGGATTGCATAAAACTCTTTATGCATGATATGTGATTGGATATCTTTACACTCTACAGGCTTAAAAGTTCCTGCACCAACATGTAGAGTAATAAAGTGGGCATCAAAATTCTTTTTGACTGCTTCAAAAAGTGCGGGGGTAAAGTGCAAAGATGCAGTAGGGGCGGCAACAGCACCAATCTTTTTAGCAAAGAGTGTCTGATAATCTTTTTCATCTGCTTTGGAGTCTTTGCGTTTGATATAGGGAGGAAGTGGGATATGTCCGATACGATTTAAGATTTCATTGAGTGCTTCAAAGTCCAATCTTTTCTTATCATGATAGAAGTTTACGACTCTTGTACCATCTGCATTGCAAGCCAAGACATTGGCAATTAAACCCTCTTGAAATGTAAGCTGTGTTGAAACTTTAACGCGTCCTCTTATATAGACTAAAAAGGTATCCTCTTCTAGGGGGGAATTAATCAGTATTTCGACTTTTCCACCACTCTTTTTTTCTCCAAAGATTCGTGCTTTGATCACTTTGGTGTCGTTGAGTACAATAGTAGTATCTTTGGGTATGAAAGATTGAATATCGCGAAAGATAGCATGTGTGATGGTATCTGTTTTCCTATCATACACCAAGAGTTTTGCTGCATCTTTTGGCGAAGCGGGAGAGGAAGCGATGCGCTCTTTTGGTAGCGTATAATCATAAGCATCTACCAAAAGAGGATTTATTTTATGCATCATCCTCTTCTTGAGCAGTTTCAGGATTGACTTTTTTAGCGATTAAGATGGAGAGACCATAGAGTAGTATCATAGGCCCTGCCATCAAAAATTGTGTCAAGATATCAGGTGGGGTAAGCAGTGCTGAAAGGATAAAGATAATGACCAGTGCATAACGGAAAAAATCTTTTAAGGTTCTATCTGTGACCAATCCTAGTGTCGCAAGTAAAAAGGTAATGACGGGCATCTCAAATGCAAGCCCAAAACCAAACAAAAGCTTCGTGAAAAAACTGACATATTCACCAATACTTGGCATCGCTGTAAACTGTTCAGTACCACCAAAATTGATAAGAAATTGGAAACCAAACGGAATCACGATATAGTAACAAAATGCAGCGCCAAGTAGAAACATAACCGTCGCACCTGTGACAAAAGGTATAACTAATTTTTTCTCATTTTCATAAAGACCTGGAGAGACAAAGAGCCAAAGTTGCCAAAATATGATAGGCAATGCAGCCATAAAACCTGTAAAAAATGAGACCTTTAATGCAGTAAAAAACTTCTCTTGTACTTTAGTAAAGATCATATGTCCATGCTCACCCAAAACCTCTTTGAGTGGGAAAGTCATCCAATCAAGAATAGGTTGCCAGAAGAGTGAAAAAATAACAAAGAAAAGAATCACAATAGAGCCAACTGAGATAGCCAAACGCTTGCGAAGTTCAACAAGATGCGGTTTTAAATCACTAAACATCTTCTTCCTTCTTTTTTTTCTTTTTTGATTTTTTAGGTTTTGGCTTGGAATCTATCTCTTTGATTGAAGTTTCAATCTCTTGGACACTTTGATGTAAATCATCAACAATATTAACATCGCTATCAAGTTTAAAGTCATTGACAGCATTGTCAAGTGTCTCTTTATAAGAGATAGCTTCCTCTTTAAGCTCTGCTAAATGTATCTCTTGTTCAATCGTCTCTTTGGTTTCGTGAACGGTATTTTTAAAACTTCTAAAAAATTTTGCAATTTTGACCATCGTCTCAGGAAGTTTGTCGGGGCCAATAAATAGTATCGCGATGACAGCGATGATAAGTATCTCGCCAAAGCTCATTCCAAACATATAGGTTCCTCATGATTTAATTAGCGCCATTGTATCTAAAAGAATATAATAAATTTGCGATATAATAACAAAATGGCAATTTAAAGGAGATAATCATGAAAGAGTTAGCTGTGGTAAAGTTGACAAAATCGCTTTTGGGTAAAGTTGGCAAAAAGATAGCCAAGAAGAAAGAGCAATGGAGAGAGGAAGCTGCTTTGTCTGTAGAAGAGACAAAAAGGCGAGAAGCGGAGTTTAAAGCTGATTTTGCGGGAGTGCAAAAGAAGTTAGAACCTGAAGTCGTGAAAAAAGAGGTA
>CAZCUH010000001.1:0-14470 GCA_964501795.1 uncultured Sulfurospirillum sp. | reverse complement strand
AAAGAGGTAGCACCTAAGGTTTCTGAAGCGAAGATCGATACAGCTGAAAAAAAGGCAGAAAAAGAGCCTGAAAATAAAGAAGCGGCAAGCAAAACAACAAAAAGTCCTGCTACAAAAAAAGCAGCAAAGAAGTCTACAACAAAAACAACTGCTAGCAAAAAAGAGACAAAAACAGCAAACAAAGCTGAAGCTACAAAAAAAGAGACAGCCAAAAAGAAGCCAACAAAAAAAGCTACAAGTAGCGTAAAAAAGGCAACACCAGCGGCTAAAGCACCTTCTAAAAAAGAGGCAAAGTTAGCACTCTATAGCGCTGATATCATAAAGCATTATGGGAAAGTAGATGAAGAATTTTTGGCGATTGTTGTGAAAAATTTAGGACCATCTATCTATAGAAAAGATGCGGAACTGGTCTCTTGTTCTGATCCTAAAGAACTCGATACGGTAAGAAAGAATTTTCTCATTAAAAAACTACAGATGCAAGAGAGTGATGAAGTCTTAAATGCTGCTATCAAAGAGGTCTGTGAAGCGTTAAAAGCCTCACGCAATAAGTATCGTGCGACTTTTTATTATGCCTTGGCAAAGAAGTTTAAATTGGAGTCTAAGCTCAGCTAGTAATATAGAGTGCCAATTCGTCTGAGAGAAAAAAGTTGTTGTTATAATAGCGCTTATCATGATAGCTGATTTTTTTCTCTTCTAGAAGCTCTTGTGCTTTACGCTCTTGTGCCTGTGAGAGTATATTTTGTGCAAAGCCTATGTTTGATCGTAGTCCTAGCAGGATTTTTTCATTTTTGATATCTTCATCACTGAGTAGTTCCGTAGTTATCTTTAGGGGATGCTCGATATAGGCGTGTACATCATTTTGTGTATAAAAACGCTTATTTCTCCTAAAGCCGACTGCACCGGCTCCAACACCTATATAATCTTTATATTCCCAATAACCACGATTGTGTTTTGACTGATAAGTTCCAAAGTTTGAGATTTCATAACTGGCAAATCCCCGTTGTTCTATCTGCTTTACCAACCAAAAAGCTTGTGATTCATCATCATAGGCGACTTCGGGTGTTTCAAAAAACTTTGTCTGCGCTTCAATGGTGAGACTATAAGCCGAGATATGGTTGATAGGCAAGCTAAAGGCCGTGTGGATATCCTGAGATAAAAGTGCTTTGGTATCCATACTTGTACCATAGATGAGATCAAGGGAGATATTTTTAAATCCTATCTTTTTGGCGTTTTGTACGGCATCGATAGCCTCTTGGGGTGCGTGATTGCGATTTAAAAACTTGAGTTTCTCTTTGTTGAAACTTTGCACACCAAAACTGACACGATTGACACCCAACTTAAACATCCCCGCAAGCCACTTTTTTGTTGCGGAGTTCGGATTGGCTTCTGTTGTTATCTCTGCATCTTCTTGCAGATAAGGTGCGATAAAATCAAAAAAAGGTTGATACGCTTTTGCTTCGATGCAAGAAGGTGTTCCTCCTCCGATAAAAAGGGTTTCAATACTCTTTTTAGCAACTTGAAAACGGTTCAATTCTTCTTTGACTTGTATCATGATAGCGTCCATATAGGCTTTTTTGAGATGGTGTAGATGCGTGTAGGAGTTAAAGGCACAATAGTGACACTTGCTATCACAAAATGGGATATGAAGATAGAGGAGCATTTTCACCTTTTCTAAAATATTTTTTAGATAGTATATCATACAAAATACAGAAGAGGACAATATGGCAAAAGAAAAGATTTACAGACCCAATGTCGCTGCCATTATACTCTCGTCCCAATATCCCATGTCTAGCGAAATCATGGTGGCAAATCGCATCGATATCAGAGCAGATGCGTGGCAGTTTCCTCAAGGTGGTATTGATGAGGGGGAAACACCACAAGAGGCTCTTTTTCGAGAATTGAAAGAAGAGATTGGTACAGATGAAGTGGATATTATCGCAGAACATCCAGAGTGGATAAGTTATGAGTTTCTCAATAAAGGTGCAAAAAAGATTTATCCCTTTGATGGGCAAACGCAAAAATATTTTTTAGTCAAGTTAAAACCAGGGGCTATCATAAATCTCGATACCAAAGAGCCAGAGTTTATGGCATATAAGTTTATCGCATATCATGAGGTGATGGAGACGATATCCAATGTCAAAAAACCGATTTATAAAAAAGTATTGACACATTTTAAAAAAGAGGGATATTTATAGTATGTTGATTGTGCAAAAGTATGGGGGAACGAGTGTTGGCGATTTAGAGCGTATTGCCAATGTCGCAGCAAGGGTAGCAGAAGCGAAAAAAAATGGTGATGATGTTGTCGTCGTGGTTTCTGCTATGAGTGGAGAGACCAATAAACTTGTAGGATATGCAGAGCATTTTTCTAAAAATCCATCAGCCCGTGAGATGGATATACTGCTAAGCTCTGGTGAACGGGTGACATCAGCACTTTTGGCAATTGCGTTGGATGAGATGGGCTTTGCTGCGGTAGCATTGACAGGACGCCAAGCGGGGATTTATACTGACGATGTACATACCAAGGCACGCATTGAGCATATCGATGCTTCCAAGATGCACGCTGCGCTTGCAGAGGGCAAGGTTGTCGTCGTAGCAGGCTTTCAAGGTATCACAGAAGATGGTACTGTCACAACACTAGGACGGGGAGGCTCTGATCTTTCCGCTGTTGCTGTAGCAGGTGCGCTTGAAGCAGATTTGTGTGAGATTTATACGGATGTAGATGGAATTTATACCACTGATCCACGCATCGAGCCCAAGGCAAAGAAGATAGAGAAGATTTCTTATGATGAGATGTTGGAGTTTGCCTCTTTGGGTGCCAAAGTGTTACAAAATCGCTCCGTTGAGCTTGCTAAAAAATTAAATGTCAATTTGGTGACAAGAAGTTCTTTCAATCATAACGAAGGAACATTGATTACAAAGGAAGAGAATATTATGGAAAAACCAATTGTTTCAGGTGTTGCAGTCGATAAAAATCAAGCAAGAATCACCCTTCGAGGTGTGAGTGACAAGCCAGGTATTGCGGCTGATATTTTTTCCACTTTGGCAAAAAATAGTGTGAATGTTGATATGATTATTCAAAATGTTGGTGAAGACGCCTCTACCAATTTAGGCTTCACAGTACCAGAAAATGAGCTAGAAAAAGCAAAAGAGATTATGTTAAATCTCAATGCCGCAGAAAATCTAGAATTTGATAGTGATATCGCAAAAGTCTCGATTGTGGGAGTAGGGATGAAATCACATTCGGGCGTGGCAAGCCGTGCTTTTGAAACTTTGGCGAAAGAAAATATCAATATCGAGATGATTAGTACCTCAGAGATTAAAATCTCTATGGTGGTTGCCGAGAAATATAGCGAATTGGCAGTGCGTGCACTCCATGATGCGTATGAGATGTATAAATAATGGTTACTTTCTCCTCTTGGACACTAGAAAAGATTCGTAAAGATGGATCTTCTTTTGCGTGGATGGAGGAGAAGCGTTTTGAGTGGGTGCCTTTGGTGGCTTCATCAATCAATCGCTTGATGAATGCACAGACTTTTTTACTCATCACAGATTATGATAGGGAGTGGTTTGGGGAGTATGTGTTACAAAGACTCAATAAACCTACCTTTGATAGACCTCTCTTACCTATCCTCTCCCTCTCTTCAATCTTTCCACATGTAGATAGTATCAAAGATGCAGAGCAGATGGCGCTTTTGGATGATATGCTCTCCCTCTCCTTCCCAAATGGCTATACCTACTTTTATATCGGTAAAGGCAATCACCCTCGCGCTAAAATAGCCAAGAGTAGAGATGACTCTTTAACTTGGCTGTTTAACGAAAGAGCACAAAATAGTTTTTATATGAATAGTGAAGATGAAAATCTTGACATCAAGCTCATCCAACTTATCACGCTCTTTGATAAAAGTATCGATGCTATCATGTTTTCAGAGGTGGATAGCGAAGGGGCGTTGTGATGGAGGCAAAGATTATCACCTGTTTGGATGTCGCTTATGCCAAAGAGCAAGTGCTCTCCAAGATAGATTCTAAATTGACCAAAGTATATGAAAGTGATGAATTTAAAGTCGATGATGCCAAGCTAGTCACTAGAGAAGCTTATATCGCTGAAGAGCATCTCAAACATCTTATCATCGTTGCGACAACATATCGCAATGAAGCGCAAAATGCACTGCTAAAACTTTTGGAAGAGCCTCCACGAAACATCGTTTTTATCCTCATCGCAAAATCTAAAACGGCACTCTTAGCGACGATTCGTTCGCGTATGCAAATCGAGAATATGCAGATCGAGAGAGAAGCATTTGTCTTAGACATTGATATTGCAAAGATGGAGTTGGAGGATATATTTTTGTTTTTGAAAAACAATAAAAATATCTCAAAGATTGCTTTGAAAGAGACAATCCAAGCTTTATTAAAGGCAACGCTACTGAAAACAGAGATAAAGTTAAGAGAGAAAGAATTGGCACTCTTTAATCAATCTTTGCTCTTAGCTGAATTAAATACGAGACCTCAAACGATACTCTCAACCCTACTACTCACACTCTATCATGCAAGAGCAAGGAGGCTATCATGATAATCACCAAACTCTCAAGCCAGAGTGACAAAAAGGCGCTACTTGAAAAAGTAGGTTCTACCAAAGAGGGGAAGTTTATCATGATGGAGAAGATGCAGATGCATTTTTTCTATATCAAAGATTTACGCACACCTGCGGCAAATATCCTCAAGCAAGATGCACTCTCCATCGGTGCAGAACTTGCTGTTGAAAAAGATACAATTCTTTGTCGTGATGAATATGTGGATGCACTGTTAATTGCGACTGATAAACAATTGCGAATACTCTCTAAAAAAGAGTTAGCACAACCCTTTGGTTTAAAAACGCTAGCATTAGCGATAAAAGAGCATTTACATCTAAAATCATTTGAACCAAAAATTATGGCTGTCCTCAATGCCAATGAAGATAGCTTCTTTCAAGAGAGTCGCGTCAATGAAAAAAACTACGCTATCATGATAGAGAAGATGATAGAAGAGGGGGCAGATATCATCGATATCGGTGCGGTCTCTTCAAGACCAGGTGCTAAAAGTGTGAGTGAGGAAGAGGAGTTTAGAAGAGTCAAACAAATTGTAGATGTGATTTATCTAGGGCGCTATATGGACAAAGTAAAATTTAGCTTGGATAGTTATGCCATCTCTCCTTTGGCCTATGCACTTGATAAGGGATTTTCAATCGTCAATGATATTACAGGTCTTACATCAGACAAAGTCTGCCAGTTGGCTGCCTCATACAAAGCAACAGTGGTCTTGATGCATATGCAAGGAACACCTCAAACGATGCAGATCAATCCTCATTATGACAATGTGATTGCTGAGGTGGACTCTTTCTTTGCCAAGCGTCTGCAAAAAGCAGAAGATTTTGGTATCAAAGATGTCATACTTGATATCGGTTTAGGCTTTGGAAAGAGTTTAGAACACAATCTTTTGTTGTTAAAACATTTAGGGCATTTTAGACATTTTCAAAAAGAACTTCTTGTTGGGGCAAGTCGCAAAAGTATGATTGATATGATCTTGCCAACAGCAGTAGAGCAACGCCTACCCGCAACGCTAGCGATACATCTTAAAGCGATTGAAGAGGGTGCAAGTATCTTGCGGGTTCATGATGTCAAAGCGCACAAACAAGCCTTAAGTATTCATCATGCCTTAGAGGGAGTGTGTATATGAAAATAGGTATCATTCAAGCATCGTACAAGGGTGATAAGCAAAGTATGCGTGAAGATACTATTGCAAAGATTACAGAAGCAAAAGCAAAAGGTGCGCAGTTACTTGTCTTGCAAGAGTTACATGAGAGTCACTACTTTTGTCAAAATGAAAATACAGAAAATTTTGATTTAGCAGGTGATTTTCAAGAAGCGCTCTCTTTTTGGGCAAAGGTAGCCAAAGAGTATGGGCTTGTCTTGGTGACATCGTTGTTTGAAAAAAGGGCAGTGGGGCTCTATCATAATACAGCAGTTGTCTTTGAAAAAGATGGCAGTATCGCTGGAAAATATAGAAAAATGCATATCCCTGATGATCCTGGCTTTTATGAAAAGTTTTATTTTACCCCTGGTGATTTAGGCTTTAATCCCATTGAGACAAGTGTAGGGAAATTGGGTGTTTTGATATGTTGGGATCAGTGGTATCCCGAAGCTGCACGCCTTATGGCGCTCAAGGGAGCAGAGATACTCATCTACCCAACGGCGATAGGTTGGTTTGAGGAAGATACGCAAGAGGAGCAAGATAGACAGCTAGATGCTTGGATGACAGTGCAACGCGGGCATGCTATAGCCAATGCCTTACCACTGGTCTCTGTCAATCGTGTCGGTTTTGAAAAGGACGATGCAGGTATTCGCAGTGGTATTTCTTTTTGGGGGAACTCTTTTATCGTGGGAGCACAGGGTGAATTTCTATATCGATGCGCTAGGAATGAAGAGGTAGTCGTCCAAGAAGTTGATATGAACAAAGCGGAAGAGACAAGACGCATATGGCCTTTTTTAAGAGATAGAAGAATTGATGCCTACACGCAACTTATGAAAAGATTTATTGACTAAGTGAGTAAAAACTACCATTTTTTTTCAAAAAGCTTCTAAAATAGTCAAAATACCTCTATTAAGTTAGATATTTATTACCTTGTGCCGATTTGGGAGTAATAACTTATTGGAGAGAAATATGAAGAAAATATTTTTAGGGGCATTATGTATCACAGCGACACTAGTGGCGAGTGAATTTAAAAGTGGATTAAAAGAGTTGGATGGAAAAACAGATTTACAAGCGTATAAGACTTTTTTTCAATTGGCAAAGAGTGGGGATGTGGATTCACAAACACTCTTAGGCGAGATGTATCTTGATGGTATCGGTACGGATGTTGATATCAAAAAAGCTTTTTTTTGGATCTCTAAAGCAGCAAGCACTGGTGATGCACAGGCGCAATATCTTTTGGCTTTTATGTATGAAAATGGCATCAAAGTGGCTGTGAATATTCCTAGGGCAGTGACACTGTATAAAAAAGCAGCTTTGCAGGGTGATATTCTCTCTCAATATAATTTGGCAATGATTTATAAAGAGGGCAAGGGTGGTGTAAAAAAAGATATGAAACAAGCATTTAAGTGGTTGGCAAATGTCCAAGCAAATAAAGAGAAATTAATTTATCAAGCGAGAGCGGACTAAATCCAGAAAATCTGGATTTAGTAGAGAAGGAAAAAGTCTTTTTAGTCCATTTGTCTTCTAAGAAAAGTAGGATAGTCTAAGTCAGTATTGTCTATGTACTCACCACCACCGCTGATTTTTCTTCTTACTGGAGCACTTGCTGTCTGTTTTGGAGAAACTTCTTCTATCGGTAAAGGTGTGACAACATTGGCAGGCTCTAGCTCTTCTTTTGCATCAAAACCTGTTGCAACAATCGTAATCTTCACTTCATTTTCAGCAAAACTATCACTTGTAGTCGTACCAAAGATAACATCAGCATCTTCATCAGCACTATCATAGATGATATCCATAGCAGATTGAATCTGTGTTAATGGGAAGTTTGGATTGATATGGAAGTGTACCAAGACACCCATAGCACCATTGATAGAGAGATTATCAAGAAGTGGTGATTCGATAGCATTTTTGACTGCTTCAACTGCTGAATCATCACCCTCCGCTTCACCAACACCAAGAATTGCCATACCTTTGTGGCTCATCACTGTTTGAACATCAGCAAAATCCAAGTTGATGTCATTGACACCATGTGAAAGAACAACAGCACTCATACCACCAACAGCACGCGCCAAGATGTCATCAACAAGTTTGAAGCTCTCTTTGATTCCTAAGTTTTTATCTACGATAGAAAGTAGTTTATCATTTGGAATCACGACAATAGAGTCACTCTCTTTTTTCAACTCTTCAATCCCTAAATCAGCTAACTTTGTTCTCTTTCTACCTTCAAAAGCAAATGGTTTTGTAACAACAGAGACAGTTAGTGCACCTACTTCTTTTGCTGCTTGTGCTACAACAGGTGTTGCTCCTGTACCAGTTCCACCACCCATACCAGTTGCGATGAATACGATATCAGAACCTTCCATAGTCTCTTTTAAATCTTCAAAACTCTCTAAAGCGGCATTTTTCCCAACTTCTGGCTTCATACCAGCACCAAGACCACGAGTCTTTCTCTCTCCTAGTTGAATCTTTTTATCTGCCAAAGAGGTATCAAGTGCTTGCGCATCAGTATTTGCTGCGATGAGTTCTATCTCTCCAATACCTTGCGAAATCATATGGTCAATCATATTACCGCCACCGCCACCGACACCGATAACTTTGATTTTTGCACCTATTACTGGACTTGTTTTTTTAGACATTTTTTCTCCTCTTTTTTTATTTAATAATTTTAAAACAGTTGTGTGATTTTGTTCCACAACTTTTGTAAAGCACCATCTTTAGACTCTCTACCGACTAAATCATCAATAGTGAAATCATTTTCCCTAGTTTCATCAATTTCTAAATCATCTTTTAGAGAGTTGAAGTTATCAATCTCTTGCTCCTCTTCTTGAAGATTTGCTGGATTTTTACTAGGTTCTATCGTCTCATCTTTGTAACGGAGTTTTCGTTGAGAATCCATCTCATATGGTGTAAACCCACCTGTACCATAAAGAAGAAGACCAACAGATGTTGAAAATTCTGGTCCTTTTAGCGTGTCAAACATACCTTCAATATTATGCTCATTTGGCTTGGCTAATCTTACCGGCATATTATTAAAAATAGCTTGTGCTAATTCTCTAATTCCATCAAGTTTGGTTAAGCCACCAGTGAGTACCACACCCGCACCCAATTGGTCACTAAAACCACTATTTTCTATGGATTTAGCAATAATCATTAAGGTCTCTTCAACCCTTGCATAAATGACATTTGTAACGATTTCTAAAGAGACATCATTGCTACTAGATTCATCACCTATAGAAGGTAATTCGATGATATCATTAGAATCAGATTTTAAGCTTCCATAATCAATCTTGACTCTCTCTGCTGCACCAATAGGTGTGTGAAGTGCCATAGAAAGGTCATTTGTGACATTATTGCTGCCCACACCCAAAAAGTCATTGTATCGGATAGAATTTCCTAAATGTATGACAATATTTGAGGTTGCACCACCCAAATCTATCACAGCAACGCCAAGTTCTTTCTCATCTTCATTTAAGACAGCGATGCTAGATGCATACCCATTGAGGACAATATTGTCTATCTCGATAGAGGCAGATTTGACAGCTTTTTTGAGATTGTTGAGACTTGACTTGAGTACGGTGATGATATGTACTTGCACTTCTAAACGAGAGCCATTCATACCAAGTGGATCGTCGATATTTGCATGTTCATCTACTTTGAAATTGTAAGGGAGTACATGCAGTTTTTCGTATTCATTTGGGATATTTGCATTGTGGTCAGCCATCTGCAATACACGATTAATCTCTTTAATCCCAATCTCTTTATTTGGCACATTGACGACACCATAACTATCGACACTCTTTGTATATGCCCCAGAAATCGAGACCACCACTCTATCATAGTGGGTACCAGCGACGCGTTTGGCATCATTGATAGCATGTTTAATCGATCTCGATGCAAGTTCGATATTGGTGATGATACCTTTTTTGATGCCTTGAGACTTTGAGATACCCGCACCAAGAATTTTGATACCATCTTCACTCTTTTGAGCGATAATAGCACATATTTTCGTAGAACCGATATCGACGCTTAAAATAATCATACTCAACTTATCCTTCCTTTACAAATGTTTGAATTTTATATCTTTTTTTCAACTCTTGGATGAGCCCATGCTCGAGCGTGTTCTCTTTTAAATTTGATACTTGTTTAGCTGTTGCATTTTTCTCTTGCTTAAATTTATCTGCATCAAATAGTTTTTGTTCTGTTATATTGTAAAGCACAGCACTGTTAGCTGATATAAAATAACCTATTTTTTTCTCATTTGAAAAAACATAGCGTAAAAATTGTGATGCTTCTTGCGGGTTTAACCCCTTGACTTTGTCAATGTCTCGCATCGTGATAAAGCCTACATCAGTGCCATCACTAAGCTGTTGGCTCTCTTCTTTTGCACGCTTTTCTAAGAGGGCGGTGGCTTTTTGTTGGCGTAATTTTTCTTCAACTTTCGCTTTGGCTGCTTCAAAGCTAAGAGGATGAGGAAGTGTGATAGATTTGACTTTGGCAGTGAGGTATCCATCAGGGAGAGCAACTGCTTTGAGGTAATCCCCCTCTTTTTTCTCTTTGAGTAGGGCGAAAGGAAAGTCATGACTATTTGCATCAACTGTGATGACACTATCTGCTTTGATTTGACCTTTTTTGAAAGCAAGATATTTTTTTAGTATGCTTGTTTTGGCTTCTTTGAGCTGGGCTGCGTGAGTGACAGCCTCTTTTGCCTTTTCAAAACTTAAGATTTTCCCCTCTTTATCTTTGAATTTGAATTTTTTCTCATCATAAAATGCTTTGACTTTTGCATCACTTACTGTGATATCGTTGGCTGCTATTTTGATAGTCTCTAATTCATAGGAGATAGGAGACATATAGTCATTTTTACTACTCTCCCATGCCTTTTTTAAAGCTTCTTCATCAATCTTGATATCGGCTAAATTTTGTGTAATCTTTTTGATGACAAGGTGATCGGAGAGTGAAGTGGCAGCAAAGGCGACTTCCTCTTCTAAATCGGTGATAGGGAGTGAGAGAACAGCTTGCATCTTTTTTAAGATAACACTTTTCTCTAACTCTTTTTCAAAAACTTTTTTATCTAGACCTTGCCCTCTTAGTATCTTTTCATATCTCTCTTTGTTGAAGACACCGTTTTCTTGAAATGCCTTGATCGAGGTGTACTCTTTGATGACTTCTGAGTCTAAGGCTTTGATACCAAGCTCATCGGCATAGTTTAGTAACAAGGCTTGGTTGGTCAACTGTTGGAGTGCTATAGCTTGGAGGTTGAGTTGTTTTGCTTTCTCTTGTGTGAGTTTGCCACCTAGCATTTGATTGTAGTAGGCAAAGATTTTAGAATAACTACTTTGAAGTTCATCAACACCTATAGCTCTTTCCCCAACGAGAGCTACGGTATTGTTTTTATTTTTCCCATAGTCATAAGCTCCCCAACCGACAAATCCAGCACCTATAAAGGCAATAGTGCTTATCCAAATCGTTGGAACTAAATACTTTCTATGCTTCTGCATCCATGTAATCATCAAAAAACCCTAACTTTTAATTTGTAAATATAGAATACATTATAGTCTAATATTTTAAAAGCTTTTATAGTTTTTACTTATTTATAACTAATTTTATATTTTATATATTATCGTTTAGAAATATTTAAGAGATAGAGAATTGTCTGCTATTTGTTTCCATGCCACCACGATGTAAAATTTTGCAGGAATTCTCTAAGATAGCAATCTTTTTAATGAGGGTATTTAAGTCTCTACAGTGCGCATAAAGTCCATACCCTCGAATAATCATCATATCGCTATCACTCTTGGCAAAATAACGATAGACTTCATCTTTTGCTCTATCATACCAAGTGTCAAAATTGCCAGGGTCATAGACTTGCAGTGTGCCTATCATCTGATCACCAAAATAATCTTTGGGAACGATGTTGTCATGTTTCATCGCATACGCGGTCATAAAAGGTGCCATAGTGTATGCGATATATTTGGCTTCTGAGACATTTTGGTAGATGTTTAGATGGATGTCGGCATCGATACTAGCATTGGTCCAACGGTAGTCTTTTTTGGTATAGAGTTCGATAAAATCATCATTTTCTAGGTGATCAAAGATGGCATCTCGACTGTTAATAATAAATTTTCCATCTTCTACTTTTGCAGAAATTGAACCGTGAAATATCCCAACAAAGTTTTTGGAAAACATAGAAAGTGAGGCTGCTTTTAATTCCAAAATGAGGTGTCTTTCCATACTATTTCCTTCACATCCAAAATATTTTGAAAGAATTATAACGAATTTGTTATAATTTAAATACTATTTTATAAAGGGTTTCATTTGCAAATACCACATATCCCCGTCTTGCCTAAAGAAGTTGAGGCGTTATTTTCTGATATCAACGATGGCTACATCGTAGATTGTACCGTTGGCTATGGGGGACATAGTGAACTTATCTTGGCGTCAAATCCCCATATCAAGATGATTTGTATCGACCAAGATGAGGAAGCCTTGGCATTTTCAAAGCGACGATTAAAAGCCTATCATGATAGGGTCATCTTTGCTAAAGGGCGTTTTTCATCTGTCATCAAAGAGTTTGAAGGGTATGATATCAAAGGGATTTTAGCGGATATTGGTGTCTCCTCTTTGCAACTTGATAAAATGAGTAGAGGGTTTGCTTTTGAGAGTGAGACCCTAGATATGCGTATGGATCCTGATCAGAAACTTGATGCCTATGAGGTGATCAATCACTATACCCAACAAGAGCTAGAAGAGATTTTTAAACGCTATGGAGAGATAAGAGAGTATAAAAAATTGGCACATCTTATCGTCACAAGGCGAGCGGAAAAGTATTTTGAATCTGCTAAAGAGTTGAGTGATTTTATCGCATCGCATCTCTATGCAAAAAAGATTCATCCTGCAACTTTAGCATTTCAAGCCATACGCATAGAGGTCAATGATGAATTGAAAGAATTGAAAGAATTATTAGCTTCTATCAAGAATTTCAAATTATCTAAATGTTTAGTCGCTATAATCTCTTTTCACTCCCTCGAAGATCGTATCGTCAAGCAGACATTTAAGGAGTGGAGTCAGCGCTGTATTTGTCCGCCAGAAGTGATGCGTTGCCATTGTGGTAATGATCATGATAGTGGTAAAATTGTGACAAAAAAACCCATTATTCCAACAGGTGAAGAGATTGCAAAAAACCCAAGAAGCAGAAGTAGTAAACTCAGAGTCTTCCGCAGGAAATAAGGAAGATATGCGTGAAAAAGATTTACTACTAGAAGAGTATGATGAAGCACTCAATGAGGTCGAAAATATCTCGTTTAAAACTCTTTTATTTGTTTTTCTTACTATTTTTCTCGTGTTGCTTGTCGTACTTCCCAAGATTTATATCAGCAATCAAATCTACTACAATAGTAAAAAAATCAATAATCTCTACAACACCTATACAGCGCTCAAAGAAGAAAATGCACACCTCAAAAGAGAGCTAGAGTTGGCACACTATCAGCTAGATGTCTTGGATGAACTAGAGTAATAGTGCTATCATGATAGGCTTTAGTGGCAGTGTAAAAGTGATCGCTGAGGATCACTGATAAATCCATAACCATTATAGATCGTAAAGAGTCCATATCCTATCACAGAGATAGCAGCAAGTTTAATCATCAGTGAGCGAAAAGAGCTTTGCTTGAAAAGTCCCACAAAAAACCCCATAGAAAACATCGCAGGAATGGTACTCAAACCAAAGACCAACATCACCAAAGCTCCCCAGAGTGGGGATCCTGTACTCGCTGCAGTGACTGCGAAAAAATAGACAAACCCACAAGGTAAAAGACCATTGAGCATCCCTAAAAGATAAAATGAGAAGAGCGTTTTGGAGCGTAGAAGGGCACGAAAACTTTTTTGATACCACAGTGACTTTGAAAAAGAGTGTTCGATGAGGGTAAGAAACTTGACTTTGCCCATCAAAGAGAGCCCTGCTAGTATCATGATAATGCCTGCAAAGATAAGCAAGCTACCATTGGTATAGTTGTTGAAAGTTGCTACACCACCTAGAAAGCCAAACATTGCACCCAGTAGCACATAGGTGCTCACACGCCCCAATGAGTAGGTCAGATGTGCAAAGGCTTGTGTGGTTTTGGACCACTTGTCATCGACTTTGGTGCTACTATAGGCGACGACAATACCGCCACACATACCGACACAGTGCCCAAAAGAGCCCAAAAAAGCGATTGTCATGATAGAGAGTAGATTGATAGTGTCCATTTATCTTCCTAGGAGTTTTTTGCGTATGAGAGGATTGGTCATATCTTCACCATGCAAGACGCGCGTACGCATCTGTTTATAATCAAGAAAACTTGGATCTCCCCGTTCATGTGCGCCAAATCCATGCTTCATCGGTGTCGATTCATCCACAGAGTAGTAAGCCCTCGTAGCATCTATCCATCTATGTGTATCTAGGGTATAAACCCATAGTTTTGGTGCATCCATAAAGACTTTTTTATCCTGCCACAGCACCATACATCCCACATCATCAAAGACCCATGTTTTGCCACTTTTGGCTGCTAATTGTGCTGCAAATTCATTTTTTTCTACGACCATAGCACATTGGGGGTCTTGGAGGTGGTGGAGATTGAGTTTGATGGGTTTTTGGCTGTAATTCCCCCTATGTACGGTGACCATCTGTTCCTTGGAAGCGAGTGCAAAGAATACTATCATGATGATAGCGATGATGATAAGTGTCGTGAGTAATGGTGCTAATTTTTTCATG